>JBCBAV010000005.1:0-52865 GCA_038532285.1 Pseudomonadota bacterium
TGGAAATGGGGGGCAAGCGCCTGCAAGGCGGCGGACTTGATCGTCTTGGCCTCGGCCGCATCCGCGCCCTTGTCCTGGCTGAACCGGAACCCATCGAGACGGCCGACAAACTCGCCCTCAACCGTCACTTCACCTGCGTCGTTTACTTCGGCCACCATGGCCTCCTTCTGGCCCAGCCGGCGCAGCAAGACAGATGTGCGCCGGTCTACAAATCTTTGCGTCAGTTTGCCGTGCAGGGCATCTGACAGTCGGTCTTCTACATGGCGCGTTGCGTCGCGCCAATGGCTTTCGTCATCGAGCCAACCCTTGCGCTGCGCGACATAGGTCCAAGTGCGGATAAAGGCCAGTCGTTTCGAGATTGCGTCAATGTCGCCGTCGGTGCGGTCGATGCGCTTGATCTGGCGGGCCATGACGTCGTCCGGGATCGTGCCGCGTTCGTGCAAATGATTGAAAATCATCAACAACATGTCGGCGTGTTCCTGATGGCTGATGCCGCGGAAATCGGGCACGCGGCAGACGTCCCACAGCAGGCGCACGGACGGTGCGTCGGTACAGCGTGCGACAACCTCGGCAACCTCGGCCAGCGCCTTGAGCGCCATCACATCGTCGGCCTCGCGTGCGCGCACCAGTTCGGGACGGTCGGGCGGCGCATCAAGTGAGGTGATCAGGCTGTCGACACTGCCAAACCGCAGGTCGGAATTGCGCCATTGCAGCTTTTGCAGCGGCGTAAAGCGGTGCTCGACAATTGCCTGAGCCACACCATCGTCCAGCGACGGCGCATCGCCGGTGGTGCCAAAGGTGCCGTCCTTTTGCCCGCGACCTGCACGGCCCGCAATTTGCGCCAGTTCATTGGGGGCGAGCGGCCGCATGCGGCGGCCGTCGAACTTGGTCAGAGATGAAAACGCCACGTGGTCGATGTCGAGGTTGAGACCCATTCCGATGGCGTCAGTGGCGACGAGGAAATCAACCTCGCCCTCCTGGTACATCGCGACCTGCGCATTGCGTGTGCGCGGGCTCAGCGCGCCCATGACCACGGCCGCCCCGCCCTTTTGACGGCGGATCAGCTCGGCGATGGCATAGACATTATCAACCGAAAACCCAACAATTGCGCTGCGGGGGCGCATGCGGCTTATCTTTTTCTGACCTGAGTGGGTCAGTTGGCTCATCCGCTCTCGACGGATGAACTGCGCCTCGGGCACCAGCGCCGCGATGGGACCACGCATGGTGTCAGCCCCTAGAAAAAGTGTTTCATGCAGGCCACGCGCGCGCAGCAACCGGTCGGTAAAGACGTGACCCCGCTCGGGATCGGCGCACAGCTGGATTTCATCAACGGCCAGAAAATCGCATCCCATGCCTTCTGGCATCGCCTCGACCGTGCAGATCCAGTACTGTGTGCGCGGCGGGACAATCCGTTCTTCCCCGGTCACAAGGCCCACCACAGACGGCCCGCGCGCAGCAACCACACGGTCATAGACCTCGCGCGCGAGCAAACGCAGAGGCAGGCCCATCACACCGGAGCGATGCCCCAGCATGCGTTCAATGGCATAGGTGGTCTTGCCTGTATTGGTGGGGCCGAGCACGGCCACCACACGCCCCGCGTTCATGGGCGTTCCTCGCTGCTAGAGCTCGCGCCCGACCCCATCGCGCTTGAGCTGTTCCAGCGCTGTGGTGGCGTTTTCGTGGTGCGGATGCAAGGCCAGAACATCCCGAAAGGCCAGTTCGGCGCGGCCGAGGTCACCAAATTCGCGCAACATCAGCCCAAGGCCGAAGAGCGCGTTGTAGTTTTTCGGGTTCAGCGTCAGCGCTTGCTGCAAATCGCTGAGCGCGGGGCCATAGAGGTCCTTCATGTAAAAGGCGGTGGCGCGGGCGTGCCAGCCTTCGGCAAAATCCGGCGCATGGTCCGTCACCGCAGTAAGATGTTCGATGGCCGCGTCGATATCTTCCGCTTCCATCGCTTCGCGTCCGCGGCGGAACAGCATGTCGACCGTGGTCGAGCCTGAAAGTTCCCACAGTCTCTCGATTTCGCGGGTCAGTCGGGCCGCCTCTGCCGGTTCGGCCTGAGATAAGGCATCAAGCATTTCGTCGAGTGACGACTGCGCGGCGAGCGGCGCAAAACTGGTCAGCCACAGCATGAGTGCCGCAACGACACTGTAGAGTTTGTTGATTTTGATGCTCATAACAGGAAAGGTAACACCTTGGTGGGCAAAATCCAGACCGCCGACAGATGCAAAGAGGGCATGACAGATGAGTGATACACTGAACGCAGCCGTGGCAGCGCTGAACGAGAAGCTGAGCGCAGGCGGGTTTGACGGCAGCGCCAAGTTCGCCATCGAGGGCGAAGGCTCCATTATGCTGGACGGCAGTGGCGCGCGGGTGGCGGACGAAGATGCGGATGTCACGCTGTCTGCAGATGCCGAGACCTTCCAGTCCATCCTTTCCGGCGACACCAACCCCACCTCTGCCTTCATGACTGGCAAGCTGACTGTTGACGGCGACATGGGCATGGCGATGCAACTGGCGTCCGTTCTGGCCTGAGCCTCATGACCTTGGTGGATGCGCCGCTCTATACCGATCACGGGACGGGGCCGTTGCCGGGCGCGGCCTTTTGGCTGACCACGTCGGACGGCGTGCGCATTCGCATTGGCGTCTGGGGCCGCGACGCGGACAAAGGCACCGTCCTTTTGTTCTGCGGACGCACCGAATACGTCGAAAAATACGCCGTCGTGGCCTGTGATTTCGCCATGCGCGGCTACGCAACGGTGGTGATCGATTGGCGGGGGCAAGGTCTGGCGGACAGACTGCTGGACGACCCCCGGCTGGGTCATGTTGGGCGGTTTGAGGATTACCAGCTGGATGTCGCAGCGGTTTTGGCGGCGTGTGACGAGATGACCTTGCCACGCCCGCTGTACCTGCTCGGTCACTCCATGGGTGGCAGTATCGGCTTGCGTGCCATTTATGATGGGCTGCCAGTGGCAGCAGCGGCGTTCACGGGACCGATGTGGGGGATCGAAATGTCGAACACCCTGCGCGCCACCGCTTGGGGCCTTGGCCGTGTGATGCCCAAGGTGGGCCTTGGCACCAAGCTTTGCCCCGGAACGACCATCGACCATTACGTGCTTACCGCGCCCTTCGAGGACAACACCTTGACCCGCCACCGCCCGTCCTGGGACGTGATGCAGGCGCAGCTCAAGGCGCATCCCGAACTGGCTTTGGGCGGACCAACGGTGTTGTGGCTGCACCTTGCACTGTTGGATACCGCCGCTTTGGCGCGCATGCCTGCACCGAAACTGCCGTGCATCACCTTTCTGGGTGACAACGAACGCATCGTTGATCCGACGCGCATCCACGCACGCATGGCTGGTTGGGACACCGGGACGCTTGAGATCCTCGATGACACCGAGCATGAGGTGCTGATGGACGAGGACGCAACGCGTGGGCGGATCATTGACCGGATGGTAGACACATTCGAGGCCGCGGCCTGATCACTGTGGACCCGGCAGCGTCAGAGCCTATCCTTGGGTCATGGCGGCGCTGACATTTACCCCATCCGGCATCTACTGTCCGGCCGGAGATTTCTACATAGACCCGTGGCGCCCCGTCGCGCGCGCGCTCATCACGCACGGTCACGCCGATCATGCGCGGTATGGTATGGGCAGCTACCTGGCCACCGAACAGGCCGCGCCCGTGATGCAGCACCGGCTGGGTGACATAAGCCTGGAAACCTGCCGTTACGGCAAGGTGCTTGAGATCGGTGGGGCAACGGTGTCCTTTCACCCGGCAGGACACGTTCCCGGTTCGGCGCAGATCCGGGTTGAGGTCAAAGGCGAAGTCTGGGTGGCCTCAGGTGATTACAAAGTCGCGGATGATGGTCTGTCAACGCCGTTTGAACCGGTCAGATGCCACCATTTTATCACCGAAAGCACCTTTGGCCTGCCCGTGTTTCATTGGCGCGACCAGCAGGATATCGCGGCCGAGATCAACGGCTGGTGGCGCACTTGCCGTGACGCTGGCAAGGTGCCGTTTCTGGGCTGCTATGCATTGGGCAAGGCGCAACGCCTGCTGACCCTGCTGGATCCGGATATCGGACCGATCCTGTGTCATACGGCCATTGAGAATACGAATGACGTGTTGCGGGGCCAAGGTCTGCACCTGCCCGAAACAGTGCGCGCTGATGGAACGCTCGATCCCAAGGCGTATCCCGGTGCCATCGTGCTGTGCCCCCCCTCGGCCATCGGATCGGCGTGGGCGCGCAAGTTCGGTCCGCAAGAGACCGGTTTTGCCTCGGGCTGGATGGCGCTGCGCGGGATCAGACGCAGGCGCGCAGGCGACCGAGGCTTTGTCATTTCGGATCATGCGGACTGGGATGGATTGCTGACGGCCATCCGCGCGACCGAGGCAGAAAACATATATGTTACACATGGTTACACCGATATATTCAGCCGCTACCTGAAAGAGCTGGGTTTGAATGCCCAAGTATTGCAGACCGAATTTGGTGGCGAAGAAGAGGACGCGGCATGAAAGATTTTGCCACCCTCTTTGCCGCCATCGACCAATCAACCAAAACCAACGTCAAAGTCGCTGCACTGGCCGATTATTTCGCCGCCGCCCCGCCCGAGGACCGGATCTGGACCATCGCGCTGTTTTCCGGGCGCAGGCCCAAGCGGGCGGTGACCACCACACGGTTGCGCGAATGGGCAGCGGAACGCGCCGGCATTCCGCAATGGCTGTTCGAGGAAGCCTATCCCATCGTCGGTGATCTGGCTGAAACCATCGCGCTGGTGTTGCCACCGCCGAGCGAGGCAACCGATCACAGACTGTCCCACTGGATCAACGCTTTGCGTGAACTGGGCCCGATGGAGGAGCCGGTGCGCAAGGCTTTCGTGCTGTCGGCATGGGACGGGCTCGCACCGGTCGAGAGGTTTCTTTTCAACAAGTTGATCACCGGCGGCTTTCGTATCGGGATCAGTCAAAAGCTGATGACCCGAGCGCTGGCCCGCGCCACCAACAGGGACGAGGCGGAACTGGCGCACCGGCTGATGGGGGCGTGGGATCCCGCGACCATCACGTGGCACGAGTTGATCGAAGCGGATGACCCCGCCGCCGACGCCTCGCGCCCCTATCCGTTTTATCTGGCTTACGCGCTCGAGGACGAACCTGCATCACTGGGGGCGCCGGAGGATTGGCAGGCGGATTGGAAATGGGATGGGATACGGGGACAACTGATTCTGCGTGATGGGACGCACTTTGTCTGGTCACGCGGTGAGGAATTGATGACCGACCGGTTTCCGGAATTGTCCCGCGCCGTAGACTTTTTGCCCACGGGCACCGTTCTGGACGGTGAAATACTTGCGTGGCGCGACGGCGCGCCGCTCAGCTTCAACAGCCTGCAACCCCGGATTGGGCGCAAGACGGTGCCAAAAAAGCTGCTGCAAGAGGCACCTGTGATCCTCTATGCCTATGATCTGATCGAAGCTGAAGGCCGCGATCTGCGCAGCGCACCGCTGACCGAGCGGCGGGCGCAACTCGAAGCCCTGTGCGCGGGCCTGCCCGACGACGCCCCCGTCCGGCTTTCGCCGACCATCCCTTTCGACTCGTGGGACGATCTTGCCAATGTGCGCAGCGGCGCGCGGGATGCCATGGCCGAGGGGGTGATGATCAAACGGCGCGCGAGCGCCTATGGCACCGGGCGCAAGAAAGGCGACTGGTGGAAGTGGAAACTGGATCCGCTGACCATCGACGCGGTGATGATCTACGCGCAGTCGGGTCACGGACGGCGGGCCAACCTGTTCACGGATTTCACCTTTGCCGTATGGAAGGGCAATGATCTTGTTCCCTTTACCAAGGCCTATTCCGGCCTCACCGACGAAGAGTTTCGCAAGATCACCGCGTGGGTGAAAAAGAACACGTTGGAACGGTTTGGTCCGGTGCGGTCGGTGACACCGCATCACGTGTTTGAAATCGCGTTCGAGGGCATTCAGGCCTCGACCCGACACAAAAGCGGCGTGGCGCTGCGATTTCCGCGCATGAGCCGCTGGCGCCATGATAAGCCGGTGCAAGAGGCCAACACGCTGGATGATCTGAAAGAGATGCTGGAGATCTATGGATAGCGCCGCACCACCCTTCCCGCCCGAAACGCCGCAGCGGGCGTTGCCTGTTGGCGCGTGGGATGCGCACGTGCATCTGCTGGGCGGCCCGCAACACCCACTGTCACCGAACCGGGTGGAAAACCCGCCCGAGGGGATCGATTTCGACACCTGGCTCGCGATGTACCGCGCGCATCTGGCAGCGCTTGGCTGTGCACGCAGCCTGATCGTGCATTCGATCATTTATGGCACGGACAACACCGTCACACGCGAAGCCGTGCGGGCCATGGGTCCGGAGTTCCGCGGCGTTGGCCTTTTGCCTGATGGATCGGGCCCGGCGGCGGTACGCAGCTTGGCCGCCGACAACATCGTTGCTGTGCGGCTCAACTATGTGCACGGCGGCGTGCTCAGCTGGGATGGGGCCAAGGCGATGGCGCCGCTGCTGGCCGATCACGGCCTGCACATCCAGATGCTGCTGCACGCCGACAAACATATCAAAGGTCTGGCCGAGGACATTCGCGCTCTGCCCGTGCCGCTGGTGATCGATCATTGCGGCTGGCCGCTGAACCTGAACCCCGACACGGCGGCCATCGACACCCTTTGCGCGCTGATGTCCGAGGGGCATGTCTATGTGAAACTGTCCGCGCCCTATCGCCTGACCCGCGACATCACCGAGGCAGCGCCCCTGATGCCGCGCCTGTTGGCTGCCAATCCGGAACGGTGCCTTTGGGGGTCGGATTGGCCGCACATCATGCTTGGCGATGCGCACATGCCGCACGCAGCAACACTGGCGGATCAGATTACGGGCTTTACCGACGTAGACACGCAAAAGCAGATCTTTGTCGACAATCCCAACCGTCTGTTCATGCCCTGAATGGCCTGCGCCCCTTGTCCCGGCGGACTGCGCACAATAGGTCTTGGCGCAAATCAAAGAGGTAACCCACATGTTCCAGCTTCCCTTCCCCGTTCGTGATGCCGCTGTTAGCGCGGGGGGCGAACCGCTGGGCGACCTGCCGGAATGGAACCTCGATGATCTGTACACGGGCGAGGACGCGTCGGAACTGCTTGCTGACCTGGACTGGCTGGAGGCCGAGTGCCGCAGCTTTGCGGACGACTACGAGGGCAAGCTGGCCGATCTCGATGCAGCGGCGCTGCTGACATGCGTGCACCGGCAGGAAAAGATCAATCAGATCGCCGGGCGCATCATGTCGTTCGCGGGCCTGCGGTACTACCAACTGACCACCGATGGCGGGCGCGCCAAGTTCATGTCCGACGTGCAGGAAAAGATCACCAATTTCACCACGCCGCTGGTGTTCTTCACGCTCGAATTGAACCGCTTGGAGGATGATCACCTTGACGGCCTGATGGCCAGAAACGCCGATCTGGCGCGGTATAAGCCAATCTTTGACAAGATCCGCGCCATGAAACCCTACCAGCTGAGCGACGAGATGGAGAAGTTCCTTCATGATCTGGGCGTTGTGGGCGACGCGTGGGAGCGGCTATTTGATGAGACTATTGCCGGGCTGACCTTTGAGGTCGATGGCGAAGAGTTGGGCATCGAAGCCACGCTGAACCTGCTGACCGACCCGGAGCGTCCCAAACGCGAAGCTGCTGCCCGGGTGTTGGCGGAGGTCTTCCAAAACAACATCAAGACCTTCGCCCGCGTGCACAACACGCAAGCCAAGGAAAAGGAAATTCTGGACCGCTGGCGCGGCATGCCCACGGCGCAAACCGGCCGTCACCTGAGCAATCAGGTCGAACCCGAAGTCGTCGAGGCGCTGCGCAACGCGGTTGTGAACGCTTACCCCAAGCTGAGCCACCGGTATTACGAACTGAAGCGCAAATGGCTGGGGCTGGACCGCATGCAGGTCTGGGACCGCAACGCACCGCTGCCGCTGGAAGACCCCAAGCTGGTCGATTGGACAACGGCGCGCGCCACGGTGATGAATGCCTATTCCGCTTTTGATCCGCGTATGGGCGAGCTGGCCGAACCCTTCTTTGACAAAGGTTGGATTGATGCAGGCGTTAAAGCGGGCAAGGCCCCCGGAGCTTTCGCGCACCCCACGGTGACCAACGTGCACCCGTATGTGATGTTGAACTATCTCGGCAAACCGCGAGACGTGATGACTCTGGCGCATGAACTGGGCCACGGCGTGCATCAGGTGCTGGCGGCAGGTCAGGGTGAAATGCTCAGTTCCACACCGCTGACACTCGCAGAAACCGCCAGCGTGTTCGGCGAGATGCTGACCTTCCGCAAGATGTTGGACGGCGCGGAAACGCAAGCCGAACGCAAGGTTCTTCTCGCCGGCAAGGTCGAGGACATGATTAACACCGTCGTCCGCCAGATCGCGTTCTATGATTTCGAATGCAAGCTGCACGATGCCCGCCGCAGCGGGGAACAAACGCCCGAGGACATCGGTGCCTTGTGGATGAGCGTGCAGGGCCAAAGCCTCGGCCCCGCGTTCGACTTCATGGACGGGTACGAGACGTTTTGGGCCTATATCCCCCACTTCGTGCATTCGCCCTTCTATGTTTACGCCTACGCCTTTGGCGACGGCCTCGTGAACGCGCTGTATTCGGTCTATGCCGAAGGCGCGCCGGGGTTCGAGGACAAATATTTCGACATGCTGCGGGCAGGCGGGTCAAAGCACCACAAGGAACTGTTGGCACCCTTCGGCCTCGACGCATCGGATCCTGCGTTCTGGGACAAGGGGCTGAGCATGATCTCGGGCTTTATCGACGAACTTGAGGCGATGGAGGACTAAGGGCTAGCGCCCGGAGTAGATCGCTTCGATTTCGCCTGCTGCATGCAATTCGGCCAAGGCGGCGTTGAACGCGGGCAAATGTACGTCTGCGCCGCTCGCTTTGGACAGCCCAAAGTGCGATTCCTGCGACGATATCGGCGGATCGAGCGGGCGCACGTCCTCGGCCCAGCCAAATCGTTCGAGGTGATACGCGCCCACCAACCCGTCAAAAGCGACCATGTCCACGCGCCCAAATTTCAGCATTGAAAACAGCCCGCGCACATCGTCCGCGCGATCAATTTGTCGCACGCGCGAAAATGTCCTCTGCATCTCGTCATCGATGTGACCGCCATTCAGCATGGCCAGCTTCAACGACGCCACATCGCGAAAATCGCCGGACCACGGGTGCCCGTTGGGGTAGCGCGCTGGCAGATACCAGAAAAGCGCAACCTCGCGAAAGACACCGTCGGAAAAGCCAAGGTATTCTGATCGCTCGTCGCTCTTGGACAGGGGAAGAATGCCATCGACCCGACCGGCCCGCGCTTCTTCCTGGCAGCGCTTCCACGGCATCAGAACCGCCTTGGCAGACACTCCGTCGATCCGTGCCGTCACCGCGTCAAGAACCTCGATCGCCAACCCGCCCTCTGGCGTGTCGCCGGTCCCCAGCGTGTATGGCGGATACGGATCATAGCAAAAGGTAAGCGAGATTTCCGCGCGGACCGCGCTGCACGCCGCCAGCATTGCGATCACCAATGTGAAACAACGTGAGACCTGTACACGAGACATTGTTATCTCCGTCATTACACCAAGGCTGCGCTCAAGATAGATCGCTTGATACACGAATGCGATCGCCTGTGCAGGATTTACTTGCCCTAGCGTCGCACTGGCCAGACCCTTGGTCGCTGGCCTAGGCTCGAACCGAAAGGCGAAAGAACGTGTTGCGAATGATCAAGCGAATTTTTCTGGGATTGACCGCGGTCGTCGTGCTGGGCATCGCCGCTTTTCTTGCGATCGCTCCGGGATATGTCGAACGGTCACGAAATGTCGTCACCGATCTCGGCGCTCTGACCGTCGGCTCCGAAGCGCAGGCCCTACATGACACACTGGTCATTGGCGACTGGCACGCCGACAGCCTGTTGTGGCAACGCGACATTTCAAAACGCGGCAACCGTGGTCATGTCGATGTGCCCAGATTGATCGAGGGCGGCGTGGCGCTGCAGGTCTTTACAGCCGTTACCAAGTCGCCCGCGGGCCAGAATTACGAAGACAACAGCGCGGAGGCCTTTGACAACATCACACCTCTGGCTGTCGGTCAGTTGTGGCCGCCACGCACGTGGACATCGTTGGCCGAGCGCGCGATATATCAGGCCGAGCGGCTGCACCGCGTTGCCGGGCGCATACCGGATCGACTGACCATCATCACGTCGCGCGCTGATCTTGAAGCGCATCTTGCCGCGCGCGCCAATGGGCAAAAAATCGTCGGCGGCCTGCTCGGGATCGAAGGCGCGCACGCGCTCGAAGGTGACTTGGCCAATCTCGACCGGATCGAGGCAGCAGGCCACCGGTTGATCGGCCTGCATCATTTTTTCGACAATGAACTGGGCGGATCGCTGCACGGATCACGCGACATGGGACTGACAGATTTCGGGCGCCGGGTCGTGCAAGAGGTTGAGGCGCGCGGCATGATCCTTGATCTGGCGCATTCCAGTCCTGCGGTGGCGCGTGATGTTCTCGCGATGACAGACATGCCCGTTGTGGTCAGTCACACCGGGCTGCACGGGTTCTGCCCGGTGACGCGAAATTTTGAGGATGCAGTGATGCGGGCGGTGGCAGCGACTGGCGGGGTGATCGGGATGGGCTATTGGCGCGATGTCATTTGCAAAGATGCCACCCCGTCCGCGATCGCAGAGATGATTGCCGCGGCCATCGACACCGTCGGCGCCAATCATGTCTCGCTTGGCTCTGATTTCGACGGCTCAGTCACCACAGCCTTCGACACGTCACAACTTGCCGCTCTGACCCATGCACTCCGCGAACGGGGCCTCGACAATGACACCATCGCCAAGGTCATGGGCGGAAATATGGTGCGTGTCCTGCGCGCCCGCCTGCCCTAGCCGACAATGAAAAAGGGACGCCGCCCGCGCCACTTCTCTGTTTAAAAAAAATCCTCCCCGAAGGGCCGGTCTGCCAACGGCCCGCTCGGGTTGCATCTCATGTCGCCGTCAAAAGCCCCTTGGCCTTTGCGATCTCGCGCATCTTTTTTTGCAGCTTCTCAAACGCGCGCACCTCAATCTGTCGGATGCGCTCGCGGCTGACGCCGTAAGTGCCCGACAGATCTTCAAGCGTTACCGGCTGATCCGAAAGACGTCGCTGGGTGAGGATGTCCTTCTCGCGCTCGTTCAGCACGCTCAGCGCTTCGGCCAACATCTCGCGCCGTACCTCAAGCTCATCACGCGCCTCGTAATCGGCCGCTTGATCCGCATCTTCGTCCTCGAGCCAGTCCTGCCATTGCATTGTCCCCTCGCCTTCGGAGCCAACGGTGGCATTCAGCGATGCATCGCCGCCCGACAGACGGCGGTTCATCGAGACCACTTCTGCCTCGGTCACGCCGAGATCCGTTGCGATCTGCGTTACATTTTCGGGGCGCAGGTCGCCCTCTTCCAGTGCGCCGATCTTGGCTTTGGCCTTGCGCAGGTTGAAGAATAGCTTTTTCTGCGCCGAGGTCGTGCCCAGCTTCACAAGGCTCCACGACCGCAGGATATATTCCTGGATCGACGCGCGGATCCACCACATGGCATATGTTGCGAGGCGAAAACCCTTTTCCGGATCAAACCGCTTGACCGCCTGCATCAGACCCACGTTGGCTTCGGAAATCACCTCGGCCTGTGGCAACCCGTATCCGCGATAGCCCATCGCGATCTTGGCCGCGAGACGCAGGTGGCTGGTCACCATCTTGTGCGCAGACTCGGTGTCCTGTTCTTCGACCCAGCGCTTGGCGAGCATGTATTCTTCTTCCGGCTCCAACAGCGGAAATTTGCGGATTTCCTGCATGTACCGGTTCAAACCGCCTTCTGGGCTCGGGGCGGGAAGGTTTGCGTAATTTGCCATGGTGTCCCTCCTTGAGGAGCCCATATGTTTACGGGCTTAACATACATATGGGGATAGCGCCTGACTGGTGCAAGGTTAAGGCCGCCCCCACAAGATGACGTCTATGTGAAATTATGTAACCAAAGTCTTAAGCAAGAGTTCTATGTCATCTGGCAGTGCCGCTTCAAAGCGCAACACCTCGCCGGAAATTGGATGTTCGAACCCGAGAACGGCGGCATGCAAGGCTTGGCGATCAAATGCAGCGATAGCCGCTGTGGCATCGACACTCAGCGTGCCCCGCGCCAGCTTGCGCCGCCCGCCATAGACCGGATCGCCGACCAAACCGTGACCAACATGAGCCATGTGCACCCTGATCTGGTGCGTGCGCCCGGTTTCCAGACGACATTCCACTTCAGACAGTGCTGGCGGGGTGCCGTAACCCTGTAAGACGCGCGCCCGGGTGACCGCATGTCGCCCGCCCTCGAACAGCACCGCCTGACGTTGCCGGTCCGTCCTGTGACGGGCCAGTTGCGTGGTGATCTTCAAGGTATTGCCAGTTTCGAACGACACCCCCCGCACCCCGCGCAAACGCGGATCTCCGGCGTCGGGCACACCGTAGACCAGCGCACGGTAGGCACGTTCCACGCTATGGGCGGCAAATTGCGCGGCAAGCCCCTGATGTGCGGCATCGGATTTCGCAACAACCAGCAAGCCACTCGTGTCCTTGTCGATCCGATGCACGACTCCCGGGCGTTTCGTGCCGCCCACCCCCGACAATGCGTCACCGCAATGCGCCATCAGCGCGTTGACCAGCGTTCCGCTGGGCGTGCCGGGGGCCGGATGCACCACCATGCCAGCCGGTTTATCGACGACAATCAATGCGTCGTCCTCGTACACGATGTCGAGCGGGATATATTCGGGCTGCAGGTGGCTTTCTTCCGGCGCTGCCAGCGTCACTTCGATCAGCGCCCCTTCGGCTGTCTTGGCCTTTGGATCGGTCGTTACAGCGCCGTTTACCGTAACGGCACCACCCGCGATCAGTCGTGCCAGTCGGGTGCGTGACAGAGCAGCGCCCTCTGGCACGTCGCGCGCGATCGCCTTATCAAGGCGCGCGGGCGGTGCGTGCCCGATGACAAAGGATATTCGTGTGGACGACACGCAGCCCCCTCCTGATCCGGCCAATCTGGTGTTCTTGCGCCGGCTGGTAACGGCGCTGACCGCCATCATGATTGTCGGCGTTGTAGCGGTGGTGTCTCTGCTTGTCATCCGCTTGCAGGCACACCCGCCCGTGCTGCCGGAACAGATCGTGTTGCCCGATGGTGTTGCTGCGCGCGCGGTGACAATCGGCGTGGATTGGTACGCCGTGGTGACCGATGATGACCGGATCCTGATTTTTGACCGTCTCAGCGGTGGATTGCGGCAAGAGGTTGTGATCGACGGCCCGTGAGGTCGAACACGCGGATCAACACTGTCAAATCGTTGGTGCCGGGTGCAGCGTTGGGAAACTGTGAGGGATGGTACCACCTCCCCGGCTCGAACGGGGGACCTCCTGATCCACAATCAGGCGCTCTAACCAACTGAGCTAAGGCGGCACTCGACTGCGAAATACGCCCAGTACGCCGCGAATGCAAGGGGGTCAGAACGTGTAAACCCAGCGTTGTTCGACCAGATCGACGCCGAAGGAGCGCACAGGCTTCGACCCCGCACAGACCCATCCGTTGCGCGCATAAAGCGCGCAGGCGGCCGCGTGGCTGGCATGGGTCCACAATTCCATTCCAGCGTAGTCGCGATCCCGGGCATAGTGCATGCAGGTTGACAAAAGACGCTGGCCCAAACCCTGTCCCCGCGCCTGTGGCAGTGTCAGAAAAAGGCGCAATTTTGCCGTGCAGGCATCGGCCCGCACACAGAAAATCGACCCCAGCCGCTGCATGCCTTGCTGCGCGATCCAACCCGCCTCGCAAGCAAGGTCATGGTTTTGGTCAAAGGCGTCAAGAATGCGGTGCACCAGGGGGCCGAACGTGTCATCGAACCCTTCGGCTTCGGCATAAAGCTGCGCGTGTTGGGAGACCAACCAATCCCGATCCGTCCGACTGTATGGGCGCAAAATGATCTGCGTCATACCCACATACTGCTGCGCGCTACCCAGCCGTTCAAGCCGCTGATAGGGTTTTCTACCGGGAAGATTCAGCCCAGACCTTGAAAAGCGGCGGCACTTGCTGCACCTGAGCGCGCAGGCCGCCGCGGCATCCACACTGGGAGCATGACATGGGTATTAACAAAGAACGCGATATTGAGGCCAACCTGCAGATCGGCCCCACCGACCAAGGCATGGTGCGGATCTACGTTGAGGCCGGTGGCATGGAAATTCCGATGGATTTCGACCCGGATGAGGCCAACGACATCGCCGATGAGATCATGGCCGCCGCCAAGGCAGCCCGCGCGCTCACAGGATAGGATCAACGCAGCATCAAAGGCTGCGCCATCCATGCACGCAGAGCGGTGGTCGTCTCGTCAGGGGCCTCAAGGGTGGGCAAGTGACCTGCGGATTCAATGATACGCAGTTCCGCGCCTTCAATCAGTTCTGCCATGAACGTGTGACGCTTGACCGGGCACAACGCATCATGCGCGCCGCACAGGATCAATGTCGGGACCTTGCATTTGCGCAAAGTCGCCTGTTGGTCACGGCGACGCTGCAGGGCGCGGGATTGGCGGATAAACACATCGGGCCCAAGGCTGCGCGCCATATCTAGCACCAGATCGAGAATCTGGTCGCGATACGGCCCCGGCGCAAGATATTTTGGTTTCATTTCGTCGCGCATCACGTCGTCCAGACGACCGGCGCGCACCTTGACAATCTGCGGCTCGCGCATGGCGGCCACTTGCGGCGTTTCGGCCTGGGGGTTGGTGTCCATCAGCGCCAACCGGGTGATCCGGTCCGGTGCACGTCGCAACAATTCCATCGCGACGATGCCACCCATGCTGAGCCCCGCCAGCGCAAAGCGCGCGGGCAATTCGTCAAGCAAGCCACTGGCAATCTCTTCGATCCGTTCACCGCGAGTGATAGGGGCGACAGTAACGGCTGTGTCCGCTGACATCTCGGCGATTTGCGGCCCAAAGAGCCGCGCGTCACACATCAGTCCCGGAAGCAAAACAAGAGGTTCAGCCATGCCGCACCTTAATCACTGCTGGTTGCGCAACTGTCATGTGTTCGCCTGTGTCGCCCTGCGCGCATTCATGGACCGGAGGCCGTACATCTGCAAGAGCGGCTGCACATGGGCACCCGATTTCAATCAGGGATAGGCGATGCCGCGCAGGGGCGGGAAGTCCGCATATCGCGCCTGACGTTGCCTGGACGTCTCTTCCGGCTCTGCGCCCGCGCGCAGCAGCATGCCCCGCGGCGCAATATAACTGCTGATCGTGCGCTTTGGCGTTGAACGCCAGTCGATGTTGAATGCGCACAGTTTTGGAAAAAACCACAGCGCCGAATAGGGCAGATGGTCATGCACCCACCATGCCAGATCGCGCCAGTCGCGTCCCTGATCGTACTGGTCGGCAAACCACGGCACCACGATTGATGCGCCCGCAATCGCGTCCTCGCCCCGGCCCCAATCCCAGATGTGGCATTCCAGCGGGTTGTCATTGCGCGCGCAGTTGAGGTTGTGCGCATTGCCATAGGCGTTCAATTCCGGCGAGCGGTAGCCCGAGCGTACAGCAATGCGTCCAAAGGTTTCTTCCAGCGGATCAAGAAGCAGGGTGCAGAACGCCTTGCCGTTCTCGATGGCAAGGTCGGGGTCAGCCGGCAGGTTCGGGATACGGTGGAAATTCCCGATTTCGGAATAGAGAAAATCGCGCATGAAGAAGTGTCGCGACAGGCGCACACGACCCAAGGTCTCGAGGCTCCACATGCTGGCGGGGGTGCGCATGGCCTATTCCGGCAGCGTGCGCGCCCAGTCGAGCATCGCGGCAACTGCGGCGTCTGTCTGTCCGGGCGACAGAATGTCCCCTGCAATCACGTGGTCATAGGGGTCATCGCCTGCGCTCAATTCAGGGTGTACAATCGCTGTCGGAGCGCCCCACGCGGCAGCAACCTGCGCGGTAACGTCGGGCCGCACGACTTTGTCGTCATCGGAATAATAAAACAGGGCCGGGATGTTCGTGGCTCCGTGGTCCATGTTGGCAACCGTGTCGATCAGGGCCACCATCGGCATCACGGCGACGCTGGCATATTCCGTGGTCCAATAGGTGCCATGTTGCGCATTCAGCGGTTCAAAACTGCGCTGCGCTCCGGCCAGCGGGGGCAGCCAATACCGCGCGCCAGGCCAACTGAGCAGGTTGGCAGCAGGATTGTTCAATCCGTAATTGGGCGAAACAAAGATCAGTCCTGCGGTGCCTGCGATCACATCCTCATTCTGAGCAAGCGCGGTCACGATGGTGCCGCCGGTCGAGGTCGATATGATCAGGATGCGATCGCCCGCAGCGCGGGCGGCCGCCATCGCCTCTGCCAGATCATCGACCCAATCCTGCGCTGCAGGCTCGGACATCGCATCCGGACCGCGCCCGTGCCCCGCGAGGCGGGTGTAGATCAGGTTGGCGCCCAGACCTTCGGCCACCTTGTCAGGCACCGGGCGGATTTCCTCGGACGTGGCGGAAAAACCGTGCACATAAACGACCACCCAATCGGTCGTTTCACCGGTCGCGCCAGCCCAGACGACGCGTTTCGCAGTGCCCGGTGTGATGTCGTCATACGCCGCTTCGACCCCGGCGAAATAGGCATCCAGATCCAACCCCGGATCAAAGCTGCGGCTTGGCTGTTGCGATGAGGGCTCGTAGGGCCCGAAGAGCCACGCGGTTACACCAAGTGCGGCCAGGATCAAAAGCGCCCGGCCCAGAAATCGTCCAAATGCACGCATCATTCATCCTCCAGGATATCTTCAATTGCCGCTTCGATCAGGCCGAGGCACGGACCGTCTGAAAACCGGTGATCTGCGTTCTTGACCAGTGTCAAACGCATGTCAGGGCAGTCGGCGTGTTCCAACAGGCGCAGCGCCGTTTCCGTGCTGACGGCACTGTCTGCGGTGCCTTGCAGGCACCGTACCGGAAACGGCAGTGGCAGTGGATCGCGGAGCACAAGCTGCGCGCGCCCGTCCTCGATCAAGCGCCGGGTGATGATGTAGGGTTCCATGTAATCGGACGGCATGGCGATCTGACCGTCCCGGGCCAGCGTTGCCTTCTGGGCGACTGTAAACGACGCCCAATAGCCATCCTCGGTGAAATCCGGGGCTGCAGCGATCGTGACCAGCCCCTTGATCCGGTCCGGGCGCGCGCGTGCAAAAAGCAGCGCCTGCCAACCGCCCATGGAACTGCCAACAACCACCAACGGGCCCGCCGTCAAAGCGTCGAGGGCGGCCGCGGTATCTTCGGCCCAATCGCCGATGCAGCCCTCTTCGAAGGTGTCGGAGCTTTGGCCGTGGCCGGAATAGTCAAAGCGCAAAAAGGCCTGCCCGCGCGCCTTTGCCCATGCCTCGAGATGCACGGCCTTCGTGCCTTCCATGTCGGATTTCAGACCGCCGAGAAACACGACGCACGGCCCGGCCCCGTCCGTCAGGTGATAGGCCAGACGCCGCCCCTGCGGCGTGTCCAGATAACTCGGATCGCTCATGTGCTCTTCACTCCCTGTTCGGGAGATCATCGTCGCCCACGGGCAAATGTCCACCACAACGCCGCGTGATTTTTAGGTGACTATATTGTCACGTGACTATTTAATCACCTATAAGAAATACATGAACGATTCGATTTTCAAAGCCCTTGCCGATTCTGCGCGTCGCACCCTGCTCGACAGTTTGCGCCAACAAGACGGCCAGACCCTGCAAGAGCTGCAGGGCCAGTTCGACATGACGCGTTTTGGCGTGATGAAGCATCTGGGTGTGCTGGAAGAGGCAGGGCTGGTGACAACAAAAAAGGTGGGGCGTTTCAAGCACCACTACCTCAACGCATTGCCCCTACAGCAGGCGATGGACCGGTGGATCGAGCCCCTGCTCGCCCGTCCGGCCGCGCGGGGCATGATCGACCTCAAATCCAGTCTCGAAGGGACAAAACCCATGTCAAAACCCGATTTCATGATGAGCACATATATCAAATGCACCCAGGACGCGCTCTGGGACGCACTGACCGACCCAGATCAGGCCATCAAGTACAACTTTGCCGCCGCCGCCTGCGAAAAGCGCGACAATGCGCTGGTCTATTCGATGGAGGACGGCAGCCTGATGCTGATCTGCACCCATACCGAGGAAACCCCGAAGACCCGGATCGACAGCACGTTTGAACCGCATTGGGCCGGGCCGGATGTGCCGTTGCAGGCGTCGCGTTTTGTCTACCTGATCGATCCGCAGGACGGGTTCTGCAAGCTGACGCTCGAGCACTACGATCTGCCAAGTAACATGGCCGAAGGCGTGTCCGACGGTTGGGTCCGCACGCTGGCCGCGCTCAAGAGCTTTCTGGAAACCGGTGAGCCGACCGTTTTCACCGACCCAAGCCTCGAAGGATAAACCGATGCAGACCGAACTTCTCATTCTCGGCATCCTCGCCCTGTTCGCCGCGTCGTTGTGGATACCGTTTATCGTCGGCGTAAACACCGCCCCCGCAGGATCAATACCCGCGGACGCGCCCGACGGATTTCGTCTGCCGGCGGATTTCCGGAAACAGCGACCTTGGGTCCAACGGGCCTACCGCGCGCACCAGAACATGCTGGAACAAAGCGCGCCGTTTGCTGTGCTGGTGCTTTTGATCAACGCTGTCGATGGGTTTAACGCCCTGACGCTGTGGACCAGCATCGCCTTTCTGCTGATCCGGATCGCGCACGCGGTGGGCTATATCACTGGCGCCGCCGGGTTCCCTGTGCGTCCGATCATCTTTTCGGCAGGCTGGGTCTGTTGCGTTCTGATGGCGGTGGCACTGTTCACGGCCTGAAATAAACTGCAGAGGCGCGCTCGGGCTTGACGCATCGCGCGCCTCTCGTCATGGTCGCGGCATGACCCACATGCACACAGCATATTTTTGGTACACCACGCGCATATCGCGTGCTTTTGGTGTGCCCGGGTCCATCCCAACCTGACACCCCCAAGGCCGCGCTCCGAGCGGCCTTTTCTTTGTCTCGGCAAGCGCGGGAGACAAAGGAGACCGAAATGCCCCCAA
This sequence comes from Pseudomonadota bacterium, assembly GCA_038532285.1. GTDB lineage: Bacteria > Pseudomonadota > Alphaproteobacteria > Rhodobacterales > Rhodobacteraceae > Tateyamaria. The sequence continues at coordinate 19,106 of JBCBAV010000005.1, forward strand.
AGATACGCTCCATGGCCCCGCGCGACACCAGTGCCGTGCTCGACATGATCGCCGCACTCGCCGCGTTCCACCGAGATGTTCCGGCCATTGATGAAGATACGCTGACCATGATGGCCTTTGGCCCCATGCCCTGTCTCAAGGTGCTGGTGGCCGAAGGGGATGCTGGTCTGCTTGGGTATGCCGCAATCATGCCGACCGTCCGGCTACATGAAGGGCAATTGGGCCTTGAGGTACATCACCTGTTCGTAAAAGCCCGCATGCGCGGCACCGGTGTTGGAAAGGCTCTGATCGATGCGTGCCGGATCGAAGCGATGGGCCGCGGCGCTCAGTACCTGAGCCTGGGCACCGATCCAGATAACGATGCCGCAGGCACGTTCTACCAGCGGCGGGGGTTCCAGCGGAAAATGATGCATGCGCCACGGTTTCGCATGGAAGTCAGCGCCGCCTAGCCGCCGATATAGGTGCCTTTGGATGGGCGAAAGAATGTTTTCTGGTTGTGCAGGCGGCCCAACAGGTCGTGGATACGCCGAACGTTATCGTTTGCCGCTTGTGCAGCCATATCTTCGCTCAATTCCCTGGCTTTGGTCTGGCGCAGCGCCGCCTCGATCAGGTCAAGGTCTTCGACGGAAAGGTCAAATTTGCGGTTTGGCTGTGGCATGGCGCGATCCCTCATCACCAGGAAGTTTCCGATAGTGAACACCGCCTGAATGGCCCGACACGTCCGCTGAGTCCAGTAAAAAGAGTCGCAAAAAGTGCATTTTTTGTCGTTTTTTCAGCATACTACTGTATGCATATTGCCCGGCACGGAAATTCGGCCATAACGGCGGCATGGCTCCTCCGCGTTTTTTGATACCCGCCCTTTCGGCGTCGAATTTTGTAGTGGGTATGGGCGCATTTGTCGTCATCGGTCTGATTGAACCTGCAGCAGTGGATTTCGAGGTCACACCGGGGACGGCTGGCGTATTGATGACTGCCTATGCAGTTGCATATGCCATCTTGTCGCCTTTGCTGGTGTCTCTGACCGGACGCATGGGGCGCCGAAAGGTCATGTCCCTTGGCCTTGGGATTTTTGCCGTCGCCGCCCTGCTGTCAGCAGTGGCGCCGACGCTGTCCGTCCTGGCGGCCGCGCGCGTGCTTGCGGCAGCGGGTGCCGGGATGTTCACGCCCGTTGCAGCGGCCGTTGCGGCAGCGCTTTATCCGGTGGAACGACGCGCACGTGTGTTGGCGGCAGTGTTCTTTGGACTGACCCTGGCGCAGGTGTTTGGCGTTCCCGTGGGCGCATGGGTCGCCTACAGCTTTGGCTGGCGATGGGCGTTCTGTCTGGTTGTGGGACTGGCGCTGCCCGCAGTGATCGTGATCTGGCTCTATGTGCCAAGGGGCCTGAGCTTTCAGCCAGTCACGCTGGATGATCTCGGTCGGACCCTGCGCCACGGGCGGATGATGCTGGCGGTGCTGTTCACCGCTTCCTTTCTTGGAGCGATCTACGTGCTTTATACCTATATCGCACCGCTGTTGAGCGAAACGATGGGGTATGGGCGCGATGGTGTGTCACTGGTGCTTGCGATTTTTGGCATCGGTGCGGTCATCGGCAACATTGCCGGCGGGGTCAGCGCGGATCGCGTTGGCTGGGCCAGAACACTGGTGACCGTGTGCATCCTGCAGATCCTGTTCCTTCCGGTCTTTTCCTTTCTGCCCATTGGCGATGGCGTCTTGCTTACCGTTGCGCTGATCTGGTCCACCGCAGGCTGGTCATTCATGGCGGCGCAGCAGATGCGGCTGGTGGGCCTTGCGGGTCCCCAAGCACCTGTTGTGCTCGCGTTGAACGCTGCTGCGATCTATGTGGGCGCGGCCGGTGGGTCGGCGATCGGGGCATGGGTCATCGACCATTTTGGCGTGACGGCTCTTGGTATTGCCGCAGGACTAGGGGCTGTGGGTGCGCTTTTGCACCTGATCTGGTCGATCAAAAGCGCGCCCAGACCACAGCACGCTTGACGCAAGCCTGCGGCCCTGTCACTTGAGCCACATATCCTAGCAACCGGGCGTTCCGTGGGCGCCAAACCGGCGAGGGAGCCGATATGGCCAGAGACTCGAACCAAATCTCACTCACTTTTCCCGATGGCAACGCGCGTGATTTTGACGCCGGAATCACCCCTGCCGAAGTGGCGGCCAGCATATCCAAATCCCTCGCCAAAAAGGCGATCAGCGCCACCGTGGACGATCAGCACTGGGACCTGCAATGGCCCATCGACGCCGACGCCCGCATCGCCATCCACACCATGGCGGACGAAGTGCAGGCCAATGAGCTGGTGCGCCACGATCTGGCGCACATCATGGCCCGCGCGGTGCAGGAAATCTGGCCCGACACCCAGGTGACTATTGGCCCCGTCATCGAACACGGCTGGTACTACGATTTTGACCGGGCCGAGCCGTTCACACCAGACGATCTGGGCCAGATCGAAAAGAAAATGCGCGAGATCATCAACAAGCGCGATCCCGTGCGCACCGAGATCTGGGAGCGCGATGTTGCGATCCAGTACTACAAGGACCGCGGCGAACCCTACAAGGTAGAGCTGATCGAAAGCATCCCCGGCGATGAACCGCTGCGCATGTATTGGCACGGCGACTGGCAGGACCTGTGCCGCGGCCCGCATCTGCAGCACACCGGCCAGGTGCCCGGCGACGCGTTCAAGCTGATGTCCATCGCGGGCGCCTATTGGCGCGGTGACAGCGACCGCGCGATGCTCCAGCGCATCTATGGCGTGGCCTTCACCGGCAAGGAAAAGCTGCGCGCGCATCTCAACATGCTGGAGGAGGCCGCCAAGCGCGACCACCGCAAGCTGGGCCGCGAGATGGACCTGTTTCACATGCAAGAGGAAGCCCCGGGCCAGGTGTTCTGGCACCCGAACGGCTGGACCATTTATACCGAGTTGCAAGACTACATGCGCCGCAAACAGCGCGCGGGCGAATACGTCGAGGTGAACACTCCCCAGGTCGTCAACCGTCACCTATGGGAGAAATCGGGCCACTGGGAAAAATACCAGGAAAACATGTTCATCGTCGAAGTCGACGAGGACAATGCACGCGAAAAGGCGATCAACGCCCTGAAACCGATGAACTGCCCCTGCCATGTCGAGATCTTCAAGAACGGGTTGAAATCCTATCGCGACCTGCCCTTGCGCATGGCCGAGTTCGGATCGTGTGCGCGGTACGAACCATCGGGTGCGCTGCACGGGATCATGCGTGTGCGGGGCTTTGCGCAGGATGACGGGCACATCTTTGCCGAGGAATTCCAGATCGAAAGCGAATGCGCGATCTTCATCCGGTTCCTCACCGACATCTACAAGGACCTCGGGTTCGAAAGCTTCAAGGTGAAGTTCTCCGACCGGCCCGACACCCGCGCCGGATCGGACGAGGTATGGGACAAAGCCGAAGAGGCGCTGCTGTTTGCAACGCGGGCTGCCGGCATCGAACCCGAGATGAACCCGGGCGAAGGCGCGTTCTACGGCCCTAAGCTCGAATTTGTACTGACCGACGCCATCGGGCGTGACTGGCAATGCGGCACGTTCCAGGTGGATTTCGTCCTGCCCGAGCGGCTCGACGCCACCTACGTGGGTCGCGACGGGGCCAAGCATCGGCCCGTGATGCTGCACCGCGCCTGCCTGGGGTCGTTCGAGCGGTTCATCGGCATTCTGATCGAGGAACACGCAGGCAAGCTGCCGTTCTGGCTGGCACCACGGCAGGTGGTTGTCGCGTCGATCACGTCCGAGGCGGATGAGTACGTGGGCGAGGTGGTCGAGGCCCTCAAGGCGGCTGGTGTGCGGGCCGAGGCCGACATGCGCAACGAAAAGATCAACTACAAGGTTCGCGAACATTCGTTGGGCAAGGTGCCGGTCATCCTCGCCGTGGGCGCGCGCGAGGTTGAGGACCGTACGGTTTCGGTCCGCCGCCTCGGGGAAAAGCAGACCTCGGTCACATCGCTGGCCGAGATTGCTGAAACACTTGGCGCCGAGGCGACCCCGCCTGACCTGCGTTAATCGCGCAATTGCAACAATTCAGGCGGTTTTTTGCAACATTCCGCCTGAAACCCTGCATTTTGCGGGCCAATCTGCGATATATCCATAACGCACGTGTGACACACACGGTCGTGAGTGGCGTTGCAAAGGCCAGTGTCCTTATGTTTGCATCACGACGTGATTTGAAACCGATATCCAAAGGGAAGATTGAAGATGTCGAACACCATGAAATCCATCGCACTGGTCGGCGCTGTTGCCGCCGCTGTCACTGCCCACACCACCTCGGTTGAGGCCGCTTCGAAAGAGAAGTGCTTTGGTGTGTCACTGGCAGGCGAAAATGACTGCGCCGCAGGCCCCGGCACCACGTGTGCGGGCACCTCGACCGTGGACTATCAGGGCAACGCCTGGACCCTCGTTGACGCGGGCACCTGCGCCGAGATCGACCTGCCGGCGATGGCCGACGGCACGGCACGCGAAGGTTCGCTCGAAGAGCTGGACCGCGACCTGCCGGCATAAGCCGAACCTCCGACCGGGCCGCGCGACGGCCCGGTCATCCCCACCCTCAGGAGAGTGCAATGCTAGACGCGACCAAGACGCCGCCCCGCCTGCCCTCCGCACCTGGCGTGGGATACAAACCCCAGCATTTCAACCATTTACGCGCGGAACCCGGCCCGGTCGAATGGCTGGAAATCCACGCCGAAAACTATATGGGCGATGGCGGTCGGCCACATGCACAGCTGCGCGCGCTGCGCGACGATTTCGCGATGTCGGTGCACGGTGTCGGCCTGTCGATTGGCGGTGAAGGGCGGCTTGATGCCGACCACCTTGCCCGGCTGAAAGACCTCGTGGCGTGGTTGCAACCGGCCAGCTTTTCGGAACATCTCGCCTGGAGCACGCATGGCGCCGAGTTTCTCAATGATCTGCTGCCGCTGCCCTATACCGACGCCACACTGACGCGCGTTGCCGATCACATCGACGAAGTGCAGGAAACGCTGGGTCGGCAAATGCTGCTGGAAAACCCGTCAAGTTACCTGGCGTTTGCGGAAAGCACCTATGAAGAAACCGATTTTCTGCGCGAACTGACACGCCGAACCGGCTGCGGACTGCTGCTTGACGTGAACAACGTCTTCATCTCTGCCACCAATCTCGGCTACACACCTCAAGGGTATCTGGCCACCTATCCCATTGAGGCCGTTGGCGAAATCCATGTCGGTGGCCATGATGAGGATGCTGATGATCACGGCGTTCCGCTGCTGATTGACAGCCATGGGCGCGCAACGGCGGATCCTGTCTGGGACCTGCTTGGCGTCGCTCTCAAGGGGACCGGCCCCGCGCCGGTTCTGGTTGAATGGGACAATGATGTGCCCGACTGGCCCACCCTGCGGGACGAGGCAAATCGGGCTGCGTCCGTGCTGGCCGCCGTGTGAGCCATGCCCACGCAACAGGAATTCCGCGCGGCCCTGCTGGATCCTGACCATGCGATCCCGAATGGTCTGGTCGATGGCGCGGGCGCTCCCACCGTTAAACGGTTCAACGTCTATCGCAACAATGTCACCGTCGCACTGATCGAGGCGCTGCGCACCGCTTTTCCTGTGTTGCGCAAGCTGTTGGGCGACGCAAACTTTGACCAGCTTGCGCCGCTATACGTCCGCGCACATCCGCCTAAATCACCGCTCATGATGCACTACGGCGCTGAAATGCCAGCGTTTTTGGCAGGTTTGGCGACGCTGGCGCACATCCCCTACCTCGCCGACGTGGCACGGTTAGAGCTTGCTCTGCGTCGGTCCTATCACGCGGCTGATGCGCCCGCACTGGCTGCTGAACGCCTGGGGTCGGTACCACCTGACGCGCTGCTGCAGGCAAAGTTGCACCTGGCACCTGCGGTGATGCTGATCCGGTCGCAATGGCCGCTGTTTGACATCTGGCGGTACACCACAGTTGCTGACGCGGCAAAGCCGCAGGCCGTGGCGCAGTCCGTGCTGATCACACGGGTTGAATATGATCCAACCCCACACCCTTTGACCACCGCGCAAGCCGCTTGGATTGCTGCGAAAATGCAAGGGGCTGCCTTGCAACAGGCGCAGGATGCCGCGGCGGCGACCGATCCCGAGTTTGACCTTACATCCCTCCTTGGCCTGCTTTTGGCCCAAGGTGCCCTGACCGACATCACACTGCCAAAGGACCAAGACCAATGAAGACCCTTTCCCAACTGCGCGCCCTGCTTTTCGACCCCATGGACAGAGGCGATTGGTTGCTGCCAACTCTGGCGCGGCTCGTATTCCTTGCAGTGTTTTTCTTTTATTTTCTGAACTCTGCAGGAACCAAAATCGAAGGCAGCATCTTTTCCCCTTCGGCAGGCGCGTTTGCGCAGATCTTTCCCAAAGCGGCCGAAGAAGTGCTCTATGATGTGACGCAATTGAGCGCGATCCAGCGCATTATCATCTTGCTCGGCACGGTTGCGGAATACGTTCTGCCGGTTCTGATCGTTCTGGGCCTGCTGACTCGGCTTGCCGCACTTGGAATGGTCGGTTTTGTCGCCGTGCAGACGCTGGTCGACGTGACCGGCCACGGTGTGAAACTGGGCGCGTGGTTCAACAATGCGCCCGAGCTTCTCGACGACCGCACGTTGTGGATTTTCCTGTTCATCGTGATGGTCATCAAGGGCGCTGGACCGATCTCAGTTGATCGTTTTTTCACAGCGAAATCAGATGCCTAGCGCGACCTGCGTGTCCTTGCCCCAACCGAGGTGCAGCGCATCGCCATCCACGATCAGCGGGCGTTTCATCAGGGTCGGATGTGTAGCCAAAAGCGTGACGTGATCCAGCGCCCGCTCCTGTTCCGAAAGCCCGCGCCATGTGGTCGAGCGCGTGTTCACCAAAGCATCGCCAAACGTCTCGCGCGCGCGGTCAACTAAAGGCTTTGAAATACCTTCTGCGCGAATATCCACGAAACGCGCATTTGGCAGGGCTTTGATCGCTTTTCGGCAGGTTTCACAGGTTTTGATCCCGTAAATCTCCATCGGATTCTCCTGAATTTTAGGCTTCGACACATTTGTTACGGAACATTAACGCGCTTCAACCTTGATTTTGGGGGCTTGCGTGCAATTTCATACGGTACTGCGGAGAGCCGCTTGCGACAGCGCTTGCCGCGTGATTTTGACGGCCCTTGCGGGTCTGGTAATGCTAAAGGAGGCACGGTTATGCCAATGGGCACCGTGAAGTGGTTCAACACCACAAAAGGTTACGGATTTATTGCGCCGGAAGAGGGCGGGAAGGACGTATTCGTCCACATTTCCGCAGTTGAGCGATCCGGGTTGACGGGTTTGGCTGACAATCAGAAAGTCAGTTTTGAACTGCAGGAAGGCCGTGACGGCCGGCAGATGGCCGCCGAACTCAAGCTGGTTTAAGCAATGGAGCTGCGCGCTTGCGCCGCGCCCTTTCAGTTGAAATTGCAGCCTTTCGCACCCACCGGGCAATCCACGCGCGCGGCGCGGCGCACGTGTGTGCGCGGGCTGGAATGCGCCATAACCTGTTGATACGACATCGACTGGTTCGGAACGCCGCAGCAAATGACCCCGTCCATGGTGACCGGCTGCAGGCCTGCGGGGCAGAAATTGGTGTGCGTTTTATAGGAATAAATGTTGCCGCCGGGGGTGGCGGCGTGGCCGTCGGCCAGGATGGGGGTGGCGGCGGTTAGGGTCAGGATGAGTGCTGTGATCAGTCGCATATGTTCCCTCGTTCATCGTGGTGGCCACGAAATATGGTGGTTGCATACTGGCTTGGGCGGTGATTTCTGTCCAGTTTTTTCGTGTTTTGGCGTTTGTTCACGCACCATTAACCAATAATTGGCGGCTTTGTGATGCATTGGGGGACAGTCTTTGGCGTAAGGTGGACCCCATGACCGAGCTTCTGAGCCTTCTGAACCTGTTCTATGCCTGTGATATTGCAGCAGAAACCCGGTTTCCAACGCCGCAGGAATGGGCGACGTGCATGGGGTATTATGCGCAGATCAAGGCGTTGTTCGCGCCGGAATTGACGGGGCCGGAGGCGCAGATGGAGGGGTATCTGCGGTGGAAGGCCTGGGAGGCGGAGAACGCCGCCCTGGTTGCCGAGATGCGGGAAAATGCGCGGCTTTAGAAGGGGTTAGCCCCAGGCGCTGCGCGGCGGTTTCTTGAAATCAGTGAGCAAATGGCGGCGCGCGGTGTTGCGCGGGCGCGGTGTTAAGGTGCGCGGTGACGGGGCTCGCGCGACGGGCCGCAGACGCGTCGTTGGGGCGTTTTAATGAAAATGACCCCTGTTTTGTACAAAACACGGGCGCCTCATCACCCCCTTTTCGGGGCTCTTCGGGAGTTTTGATGAAATCGGGGGGTGTTTTGTACAAAACGGCGCGGGGCGGCGACTTGTGTCCCGGCCAATGGTTAATGCGATGAATATTTGGGCACGCAGATGGGCCCGCCGTGATAGGATCGGTGCACGCAAAAGGGGGACCGATCATGACAACCGAAGAGACCATCCGCGCGGCGGTCGCCGCCTACGGGGCGCAGGATCTGGAGCGGGTGTCGGCGCTGGTGGCCGACGACGTGTGTTACCGCATCAACGCGCACCGCGAGACGGGGCCGTACCATGCCGACTGCCAGAGCCGGGACGCGTTCTTTGCCGCGGTGGGCACGATCCTCGAGGACTGGGACGTGCAACGCTATGCGCTGGGGGACCTGATCGTGGCAGGGGACCGGGGTGCGGCGCAGATCGACATCGAGATGGCAAGCCGTCACCGCGACTTTGTGTTCCGGGGGCGGTTGGCGCTGTTCCTGCGCGTGACGGACGGACAGTTGAGCGAGATCGTGGAGTATCACGACACGGCGGCAGCGGGGTTGTCGCGCGCGGCGGCGTAGGTGCTGACGGTGCGTGAGACGGTGATCGGTGGTCCGGGCCTTGCCCGGTGGACCGTCCGGGGGACGGTTTGAGGTGATCACGGGTGGTGTCAGCGACAGCTTTGCTGGCGCGTCACCCGGCAATGCATCGCCCCGCGATGCATGAGAGGGCCCAAGGGCGCGTCTAGGTTGCGTGCTGAGGCGTGACAGCGGCGGACCGCGGGGTGGCGCTGCTGTGGGTTGGGCTGCGGCGGTTTATGGTTGTGATGGCAGTTATTTTGGTCGGGCGGTGTGCTGGTGGTGACGTAGCGCCGGTCCGGGGGGCGGTCCGGCGCTGGCACGGCGGCCTTTGGCCTTGATTCCGTGCTCGCAGAATTTTGAATGAAAGATAAGCGTCAGTTGAAGTCTCGTCTCGCTGCCCATTGCGTGTGTTCCCTTGAGAAGGCAAACTCAGCTGCATTAACAAAGTCCGACAGTTTCTGTTCAGAATCAACTTCGTTGGCCAAACCTTGAATTTCTCCAATTTCGTGGGCAGTCAGTGTATAGCTAGCAGCTAATTCCCCATGCCTTTTGACTTGTAGCCAGCCAAAGCTTGCAGTCACCAGTACTATGAGAAAGTCAAATAACAGAGAAACGTCAAAATCTGCTACCCTTGGACTCAACAGTGCTGCTACTGCCAACGCGTAGATCAAAATAGCGACTCCAAACCAAGCTTGGCGACGACGAGTATTCCAAGATGCCTTCCTCGCGTACCACTGACGTTGCGATCTAACCCGGTTCTGTAGATAGTGTTCCCGCCTGTCCTCGACTGACAAAGAACGCAGCCGCATCATTTCGTCTGAAATCTGATCTTTGTCTGCGAATTTGGAGTCGAGACTTACGCCTAAAAAATCGTTGTCATCTCGGATTTTCTTAAGAGAGTTTAAGAAACTCCGAACAGGAACTGTCACCTCTTCGCTGTTTTCAAAGGGGTGGGATCTCATCAAGAACTTCCATGAACTAGTTTTCACCGATTCAGCCAGTGCGCGGCACGCGTACCATTGGCGGTCATACCGCGCGACATAGCGAAAGATGAGCAGGCCAAACAGCAACACAAGTAAGAAGACCAATGCATCAGTCGCCCAGGGAATTTGACCTCGGAGAGCATTAAGCAACGCAGCTATCGCAAGAAGAGTGTACTCTGAGCGGACTATTGCTAAGTATGCGCGCTGAGCGCGATTGCTGCCAGAATCGGCGCTTTGATACAAAGCTGGGTAATCTGTACTTTCCATTAGGTGATCTCGCGGATCGCCGCGACAATCGAATCCTTGTTCCAATGGGCGACAGCGTTTGAACCGTTCACAACTGCGCTCGGCATAACCTTAGCGCCACGCGGCCTTACACCAAGCACGGGCTTATTAATCTGGTTCGCAAAATCCATTTCGAATTGAATCCAGTCACTGTAACTGGACCACATGCCACCGATAATAATCACACAGTTCACTGGTCGAATTTGCCTTTTGAGTTGCTCTTTAAGTTGTGAATTATTCATCCCATTGAAAGCTCTGTCCTGTGGGATCGAATAATTTGTCCAATTGAAGTATTGCCTGCTGTTCAAAAGGTTAACCATAGCCAAGTATCGTTCGCTGTAGCCCCACGAGTGGCTTATAAACAGTCGCTTACTCATTATTCACCCCACCACTTCCATAAACTCCCGCCACTCGCCTTTCGACATCCCCGATGTCTCCTGCGTGACCTCTTCACCTTTCAACATCCGCTGAATACACGCAATAGCTGTGGCGGAGAGATTGGCGCCGCCCATGCGGTAATCCTCGAATGCACTGTACGCCGCCGGGACCCAGTCGCGGACCATCTCGCAGATCGCATCGGCGTAGACGCGGATTTCGTATTGGGCGTGGGCGTCGGCGCGCAGGCGGAGGAAGTGGAAGAGGTTGTGCAGGTCCACTTTCCAGTACCACTGGGTGTAGACATTGGCGGGCAGGTTCATGCGGGCAAGCTCGCGGGCGAGCCCTTGCTGGCCGTCCTGTGAGATCATCTCTTCGTAGTGGTCATAGCAGCGCATGGCGTCGTCGCGTAGGTAGCGCAGGACGCGTTCGGCCTCTTCCCCCGACAGGCTTTCACCCCGGCCCTGGTTGTTGACCACCGATTGGGCGGCGAGGTCGTCGGGGGCGGGGATGTAGAATTCGCGGTCGAGGATGGAGTAGCGGGCGGAGTATTCGTTGACGTTGGCGGTGCGGTGGCGGATCCACTGGCGGGCGACGAAGACGGGGAGTTTGACGTGAAGCTTGATCTCGCACATCTCGAAGGGGGTGGAGTGCCAGTGGCGCATGAGGTAGCGGATCAGCCCTTCGTCGTTCTGGACGGATTTGGTGCCGCGGCCATAGGAGACGCGGGCGGCCTGGCAGATGGCGCTGTCGTCGCCCATGTAGTCGATGACGCGGACAAAGCCGTGGTCGAGCACGGGTTTGGCGGTGTAGAGGTGCGCCTCGATCCCCGGGACGGTGGCGCGCAGGGTTTGCGTGGGTGCGGCACGCAGGGCGTCGATTTCAGCTTGGTGTTCGGGCGATAGCGGCATGGCGGGGTCCCCTACAGAATCTGTCAGGGGTTCAGCTTATCTTGTGTTTGGGGCCATGAGAACCGCTAGATCGGGGGTGTTTTTGGGCAACGGTTCGGGGGCGGCGTCGTGCGTTTACATTGACTTTCGCGGCTAAGTGGCTGAGCGTGCAGGCAATAAGGCAGGAACGAGAACCGCAAAAGGTTTGACAGGCATGAAACGAGTAGCAGGATTTTGCATGCTCGCCCTTGGCGTTGCGTCATGTGGCGACGGGACCCCGTTCGGGGCCAGCACAACCACCACGACGACGGGCACCAACAACAACGCGGCCACGAGCATTCCCGAAGACATCAGCAGCGACATGAGCGGGTTCACCTTTGACCCGGTCAACCAGACGCTGACGGTGCAGGGCGTGTTCCTGGATGCGGACGGGGGGGAGTCGGTGTACCGGCGGCGGGCCGGTCTCGACGTTCCGGGCTACATCGCGTTCACGGCGCAGGATGATCCGCTGGACCAGCACGCGACGGCCTATGTTGCCGCGCTGGGGGATGTGCAGGCGGCCGTCGCCGTGACGGGCGGGCAGTTCCAGACCTTCAACGGTGGCGCGACCTACGGCAGCACCACCACCGATTTTGATCGCGCCGCCGTGGCCGAAGACACCGGCCTTGTGACCTATGCGGGCAGCTACGTGGGCGTCACGGATATTCGCGGTGACGGGACCGATCTGGCGACTGTAGGCGGCACGGTGGATCCGGCGCTTTTGCCGAACCAGGCGGCGCCGGTGACGGGCAATATCTTCATCAACGTGGATTTCGCGGATGCAACGCTGGAGGGGATTATCACCGACCGCGTGCTGGATCCCGATGACGCATTGCTCGCGCCCGGGCAGACCACGCTGGACGTGCCCGATATCGTGCTCTTGCCCACCGGGATCAGCGGTGATGGAAGCTTTGCCGGTGATGTGGCCGTAGGCGGCGGCACGAGCCTTGATGACACAGGCGATTATGGCGGCATCTTTGGCGGTGATGAGGGGCAGGCTGTCGCGGGCGGTATCTATATCATCGACCACCTCGTCTCGACCACGGCGACCGAAGAAGAATTCGGCATCTTTGTCCTGGGTCGCTGCGGCACGGCCTTGCAGACATCGTCGATCTGTTCGCTGGTCGGCAACTAGGCGGCGGCACGGGGCGCACGCCGTGGCGGCGGGGGCAGCTTTTAACGCCAGAACACGGATCGCGGCCTGCGGTCTGTGTATTGCATTGTGCACCGCGGCGGCGGCGCAGCAGGGGCTGCTGCCCCTGATACCGGTCGCTGAGGCGCGCGGGCACGCGGCTGATGCGCAGGGTGATGGAGCCGCGGCAGCGTTGGGTCAACACAGCCAGCCGACCCCATCCAGCACCGATAAGCAGGGCAAAGAGGCCGCGTTGCAAAAGGCCGATGAGCAAGGCAAAGAGGCCGCGTCGCAAAAGGCCGATGCGCGCAGCGAAGAGGCCGCGCCGCAAAAGGCCGATGAGCAAGGCGAAGAGGCCGCGCCGCAAAGGGCCGATGAGCAAGGCGAAGAGGCCGGGACGCCGCTGACGCTGCCGCAGGCGCGGGCCATTGCCGTGCACGCGCTGGGGCGGGGGGACACGCAACTGGTGCTGCGCCTTGCCGCCGGACTGTTGCAGGCCAATCCCGATGACGCGCAGGCACATGTCCTGATCGCGGCAGCGCAGGCAAAGGCAGGCCAGTACACTGCCGCCCGCAAGGCCGCAGGCCGCGCCTACCGGGTCAGTGATGCGCCGGAGGCGCGCGTTCTGGCCGCACAGATGGCCGCGCGTGCGGCACTGGATGAAAACCGCCCCACCCTGACCCAGATCTGGCTGCGCCGGGCCGCTCTCAACACCGATGACGCCGCGAGCCAAAACCGGATTGCACGCGATTACGCACGGGTGCGGGCGATGAACCCGCTGTCGGTCCGCGTCGGCACCAGCATCCGGCCATCGGACAACATCAACAACGGCACAGACAACACGCTTGAAACGGTGGACGGTGTGCCCACCTCGGCCTTTGTGCAGGGGCCGTCGCGCGCCCTGCCCGGCACCATTGCCACGCTCGACATCGCTCTGCGGTACCGATTGCGGGCAACGGAAACATCGCAGACCGCGTTGGTCAGCCGTCTCTACATCCGGCGCGCCGCGATGAACGGAGAGGCCAGGGCGCTGGTCACGGGCCCCGGTACCCTGCCCCCCTACACCCGCAATTCCGATTTCGGCAGCACCGTGTTCGAACTGGGCCTGCGCCATCGCTTTGCGCTGGGGGCCAGGGGCAACAGCGCCATGGTGGGTCTTGTGGCGGGGCAAAGCTGGTCGGGCGGCGACCGCATCTATGACACTTTGCGGTTCGAACTGGGCCGGTCGGTCAAGCTGAGCGATGCGGCGCGGCTGACCCTTTCGGCTGCGGTGGAACATCGCTGGTCCACCATCAGCGACGTGCGCGACATCACGCAGTGGACCGGCAGTGCGGCCTACACCCTAAAGCGCCCCGGCGGCGACGTGCTGGGCCTGTCATACACATTGACGGACACTGTCACCGACTATCAGCGGTCGCGCGCCACCGGCCATTCGCTGCGCGCCTCGTACAGTTTTGCCAAGGCGCTGGGGCCCGCGCAGGTCAGCGTGTCGGCGACCTATGCCAACACCGCGTTCCCGGAGTTCTTCTTCTTTGAACTGACGCCGCCCTTTTCCGTGAGCCGGGTGGATCGCGCGCGGCAGGATCACGCCGTCTACGGCGACCTGACGCTGTTTTTCAAAGACTATGATTATGCCGGGTTTGCCCCGTCGGTGCGGTTTCGCGTGGGCGGGCGCAACAGCAATTACAGCCTGTACGAAAACCGCGAGACCAGCGTGGATTTTCAGATCCGGTCGACGTTCTAGCCCATCCGCGCGGTGTGCCCGGCGGGCCTGTTCAGGTGTCCGCGTGCGCCTTACGCCGATTTGACCGCCCTTCCCTCGACAGCATCGCCTGCCGTGCTAGGCTGGACTGCATCACGAAATGACGGAGGCGGACATGCCCACAAAATATCTTCACACCATGGTGCGGGTCAAAGATCTCGATGCCTCGATCGCGTTTTACAAGCTGTTGGGCCTCGAGGAGACGCGGCGCATGGACAGTGAGGGCGGGCGGTTCACGCTGGTGTTCATGGCGCCCCCGGATCAGCCCGAATGCCCGGTGGAGCTGACCTATAACTGGGACGGCGACGACGGCCTGCCGTCGGACAGCCGCCATTTCGGGCATCTCGCCTACCGGGTCGAGAATATCTATGACATGTGCCAGCACCTGATGGACAACGGCGTGACGATCAACCGTCCGCCGCGCGACGGGCACATGGCCTTTGTGCGGTCGCCGGACAATGTGTCGATCGAGCTTTTGCAAGAGGGCGACAGCCTGGCCCCGTCCGAGCCGTGGGCATCCATGGAGAACACGGGCCATTGGTGATCCGGGCCGCCCTGCTGGCCGCGGCGCTGGTCGCGGTCTGGGCGGTGCCGGCGCAGGCGTGCCGGTTGGCGTTGCTGCTGGCGCTCGACGTGTCGTCGTCAGTGGATGCCGATGAGGACAGGTTGCAGCGCGGTGGCACCGCGTCGGCGCTGATTTCGCCGCAGGTGCAGGCGGCGTTCTTTGCGTTGGAGGATCCGGTGGCGCTGGCCGTCTACGAATGGTCGGGGCGCTACAATCAGGAGGTCCTGCTGGACTGGGTGATGATCGACAGCCCGGCAGCACTGGTGGCGGCGGCAGAGGTCATTGCCCGGTCCAGGCGGTCGCACAACGAGTTTCCCACCGCCATGGGCTATGCCATCGGCTTTGCGTCCGAGATGTTCCGGCGCGCGCCTGCCTGCCTGACTCGGACGCTGGACATCGCGGGCGACGGGCAGAACAACGAAGGCTTCGGGCCCGAGGCGGCGTACCGCGAGTTTCCGCTGGACGGGGTTGTGGTGAATGGGCTCGCCGTGAATGCCGCCGATTTCGAAGCGGAGACGCAACTGGTGCCGTTTTACCTGCGCGAGGTGATCCGGGGGCCCGGCGCGTTTCTGGAGATCGCGCAGGGGTTTGACGATTACGAACGCGCGCTGCGGCGCAAGCTGGAGCGGGAGTTGCAGCCGTCGCTGTTCGGGATGTTGCGGTTGCCATGAGGGGCGCGCTGCTCGCAGCCCTCATCGCGGTTGCGGTGGTGACGACGGCGGACGCGGGATGCCGGCAGGCGCTGGCGCTGGGGCTGGATGTGTCGGGGTCGGTCGATCTGCGGGAATACCGGTTGCAGATGGGCGGGCTGGCGGATGCGCTGGACACAGGCCGGGTGCGGTCCGCGCTGTTGCAGATGCTCGACACACCCGTCGAGCTGTTGGTATTTGAGTGGAGCGGGCCGGAGGATCCGGCGGTGATCCTGCCGTGGACGGCCATCACCGGGCCGCTGGTGCTGGATGCCACCATTGCGCAGCTGCGCGCCACGGAACGCAGGGCAGCGTCACCCGGCACAGCGCTGGGGCTGGCGATGCGCGAAGGCGTGCGTCATCTGGATCAGAAGACCGACTGCTGGAAGCGCACGCTGGATATTTCGGGCGACGGCAAATCGAACCTTGGCCCCCGCCCCATCGACGTGCGCCCGGAGATTGCGCAAACCGACATCACCATCAACGCGTTGGTCATCGGTGCGGATTCGCCGTCCGGCGGGGATGACCGGCAGGCAGCACTTTCGGCGTTGTCACGGTATTTCCAGACCGAGGTGATCGTCGGGTCGGACAGCTTTGTCGAAACGGCCATAGGCTTTGACGACTATGCCGCCGCCATGGCCCGCAAGCTGGAGCGGGAGCTGGAAACCTTGATTTTGGGCGATGCCCGCGAGTAGCCTGCCCAAGGGTGGGCAGCGCCGACCCGTACCCAACACATTCGTGGGTCGACGCTGCCCGCGTTGCCAAGTGGGAAAGTGAACAGGCAACGCAACTCTGGCGAGGTGGTCATGTCCAATCAGTGTTTGGGCAGACCACCTCGCGCAATTGATCCCGCAAGATCGCGTGGCACAGGCAGCAGGCCCGCCTGCACCCGTTCGGCCCTTATGACGTTCGAGCCGGGGCGTTCCGGATCTGCGGCGGTGGGACGGGTCGGGGTTGCCGCCTGCGCGGCAAGCCATGCGCGCGGAGAGAACGCGGGGTAATCGGCAGGTGCCGTGGCGGCGATGGCTTGTGACAAGAGCCGGGCGGCCTGTGGTGCCGCCACGCTGGTGCCGTTGAGCGCCACCGGTGCGGTACCGCGCGACCCGGCGCCGAGGATGCCGGGGCTGACGCGGCTGGTATCCCCCGTGGCCATCAGATCGGGCGCTGAAGCTGCATCCATGCCCGCCGCCGAGTAGATCGACGCCCCGCCCGTGTCCCAGCGCGACGCCCCCACGGCGATCACATCGCTGTCGCTGGCGGTGGCCGGGTTGGTCGCCGTGCCCGACACGGTGCCATTGCGCCGGATCGGTGAGGTGCCGGTATCGGTGACAGCGATATCGCCGGTCACCGGATCGAATGTGCTCGCCTCGTACGCCGCGTCGGTGAAATACGGCTGCCGTCCGCGACGGGCAAAGCCCAACAGCCCCTCGTCCCGCTGGATGCGGGCAAAGAGGGTGTCGCCGTCCAGTTTGATGCCGTTGCTGTCGCGCGCATTCAGGTGCAAGTGCCACGCACCGTGCGGCACGCAAAGGCCATCGCTGCGGTCATCCGCACTGGGGCCAAGCGCGATGAGCACGCGCCAGATCGGCTCGGTCCCCGGTGCCGGGGTGTCGACGGACACCCGCGCCGTGGCGGCAGCGGTGATGGCATCCGCGCCGGTGGCTGCGGGGTCGGTCCAGACCTGTGCCGCGGGCGGCGACGCCGGGGTGAGGTTGCGGAAATTCAGCACCTCTGCCGTGCCGCCGGGGGCGGTCAGGGTCAGCTTGATCCGCTGTGCCGCCGCGGGCACCCAGATTTCGACAAAGCTGGCGGTGCGGTCAGCAGGCTGGATCATGAGCGCGGCGGTCAGCGCCTTGTCCCCGCCTGTGCAAAAGGATTGTGCGAGGTGTCCGTTGCCTGCGGACACGGTTGTCGCGACCGGTGCCGGGGTGCCGTAAAGCGATGTCATGTCAGCGACATAGGCGTCGTGCGCGGCGCGCAGCGCGCGTTCGATCACGTGCTGGCCGTTGGCGGCCCCGGCACGGAAGCCAAAGGACATGTTCAGCACCACCGGCACCGCCCGACCGTAAGCCTGCGACAGCGCGCGCGCGTTGGCGTAGACATAGGAAATGCCTGCAAGGATCGGCACCGACAGGCCCGCGCCAGACGTGTCCTGTACTGCGAACACTGGTAAGGAGACGGCGGCGATCTGGATGTCGTGGCGGTTCGCCTCGGGCGGGTAGCCTGCGGCGGTGTCGGCCACGTGGGTCCCGTGCGAGACCCGCTGGGTCAGTGGCGAAGGCCGGTAGCCTGGCCCGCCGGTCAGGTCGAGCGCGTTGAATATCGCGTCCTCATCCGGGCCATCGTCACGGACCGCGTCGGCAATCTCGGGCCCTGTCAGGTGGCGACCAAAGGGGGTGCCGCCTGCGTGGGCGGCATCCATGATCCACGCGCCAACGATGCGCGAGGAGCCATCCGCGGTGCGAAAGCGGCGGTGGGCCACGTTGATGCCGGTGTCGATCACGCCGACAAGCGTCAGCTTGTCCGCGTCCACTTGCGGATCCTTGGCGATGGCGGGCACGGTGATCGTGGGCAGCGTGTCACCGCTGGTCAGTGTGCCGGCGCTGGCCGCGCGGATCGGCAGGCGGCCGAAAAAGGCCCCCTCGCCCGCCACGGGCGCGCCGATCATGTAGTCGAAGTCACCCGGCGCGTCGACGGGGATGTCGCGCGTGGTTTCGAACTTGTGGCCCGCGCCCATGCTCCACTGGCCGTAGCCGTCGGTCACGTTACCGTATGTTGCGGGATCCTCCCGCCATGTCGGTGCCATCGGTCAGCCCCGCGCCGGCCATTCGCCCTGCGCGCGGGTCCAGAGCGCCTGCAACATCGGGTTGGCGGTGGGTGTGACGGTGTCGGCGGTGTGGGTGACCAGCGTGCCGTCCTCGGGCACGTCGTGCAGCGCGGAAAAGCCCGGGCGGCTGAGGTAGACCGAGGTGCGCATGTCGGTCTGCGGACCTGCGGGGTCAATGCTGTGGCCGTTGAAGCTGGCGCCCTGCACGGTGCCGCCGCTGCCCGCAAGGGCGGCGATGTAGTGGCCGATCTGGATGCCGAGCATCGCGCCCGCGATGCTGTCGATGGGAAAGTGCACGCCCGCCACGGTGCGGTTGATCGCGATGCGCGCGGCCTGCCGGACCAGTTGGTCGACGGAGGTGTGATCGGCCTCGGGGCCGGTGACAGCGACGCCCTGCCGCCCGCCAAAGGTGCCGTCGGCCTCGGGCATGACCGCGCCTGCGATGCCCGGCACCAGCTTGCCCAGCACGACGGCCATGGCAAAGCTTTCGGTGGCGTGGCCCGAGGGCAGCGTGCCGTGGCCCGGGGTCGGGATCACCGGCTGGATCTGGCCCGAGAACATGTCGGGGCGCTGCATGCCGAGGATGTTTTTGACCGACAGCACGATGTTGGTGGCAAAGCCCTGCACGAGGCCCATGAGTTCGTGGGTGAACTGCTTTTGCCCCGAGTGCAGGCCCGCGACGCCAAAGATATAGGGTTGCGGGTGGCCCGCCTGGGTCAGGATCTCGACCATGCGGTCGGCGCGCAGATCGGCGTAGTTGCGCACGTGTTCAAGCTGGGCGCGCAGCACGTCGTGGCCTGCGCGGGTGACCGTGCCGATGGCGGTGCGGGTGACCGGCTGGCTGAGGTCGGCGGTGCCGTCCGCGTGGTAGAAGCTGGCGCCGTTTTGCGTGGCCACCACGCCCGATTGCGAGGCGAGGCTTTGCATCACCGTGATCAGGCGGATGCGTTGGGACCATGAAAAGATGCTGTCGGGATCGTTCAGCCCGCGTTCGGCGGGCGAGAGCGTCGCGCCCTGCCATTCGCCGATCACGCCGTCACGGGCTGTGAGCACGCCGCCCGCGGTGGCGCCGTCGTAGTTGCCTGCCACAGCGGTTGTGCCCGACACGGCAGTGACAGCTGTTCCGCTGCTGACGGCTGTCATGCCGCTTACGGCAGTGACAGCAGTGACCGCGGTTACCGCTGTTTGCGCGCTCAGTTCACTCATTCCCTGACCCCCCCTGGTCTTTTGGACGTTCCGCCTGTGCGGCGGCGATTAACCTTTTGGAATTCCCGTTTCTTCAAGCAGTTTGGCCCAGGTGCGCACCATGGGCGTGTCGCCTGCGGGATGGCTTTGTGCGTAGCTTTTCACCGTCATTTGCGGCTCGAGCTTGCGCAGGTAAGCGGCGGCGGCGCGCGCCTCGTCCCCGCGGTCGAGCATCTGCAATGCGATCGTGCGCACGCGGTGCGACGAGGTGTGGCGCGGGTTCGCGGTGATCGAGCGTTCGGCGAGCATCAGCGCCTGATTGTAGTCGCCGCAGACAAACTGGGCCGTGGCCAGCATGATGTCGTAGAAATACTTGTACGGATCGAGCGGCGACAGGTTGCAGGCCCGTTCCGACAGCCTGAGAGCGGCCTCACCGTTGCCGGCAAAGATGTGCAGCCGCGAGTAAAGCAGCCATGCCAGCGAATTGTTCGGGTCCAGTTCCAGCGCGCGTTCAAAAAGCTGCGCGCCGCCGCCCAGCGTGTTGAGGCTGCCGCCCTTGATCATGCCAGAGATGGCAAGGCTGAAGGGACAGTCGGGCGTGGTGTCGAGCGCCTGATCGGCGCAGGCCGTGGCCTTTTCGAAATCACGCGCGGGCGCGTCGGACCAGCCCTGCGAGACCGACAGCACGTGCCACTTGCCGAGCCACGCCGACAGCGCGCCTTGGGTCGGGTAGCGGTAGATCAATTCGCGCAGGTAGGTCCGCGCGCGGGCAAACCCTTCGAGCTGGTGCTGGTGCATCAGGCCAATGGCAGACATCAGCAGCGCATGGCCCGAGACATCCGCAATCGCCTGGCTTTCTGCCAGTTCCAGCGCGCTGGAAAAGATGCCAAAGCCGATGCGGGTCGCCACGGTGGACAGATGGTTGGACTGCCCGGCAACCAGCTCTTTCTGGCTGAGGGTGACCGTTTCGGAGAGCACGATCTTGCCGCTTGCCGCCTGACAGAGATCAACGGTGAGCCGCACGGAATCATCGGACGCGGCGAAATGGCCGGTCACGACGTAATCCGCGTCCAGCACCTCGGTCACCTGGGCCAGTTGCACGGTGTTGCTGTCAAACTGGCGCATCGACAGGTGCGAGACCACCTCGACCAGATAGGAGCGCGACAGCACGCGTGTCAGTTCACAGGACAGCCATTCGCCCATGCGCGCCGTGGCCGGGTTCGCCATGTGCTGTACAAATGGCAGAACGGCGATGCGCGGCGTGACCTCGCGTCCCGCTTCGAGCACCTGAAAGGCGCGGCTGCCGTGAAAATTCCGTTTCTCCGCGACCCAGGCGTCAAACTTGGGATCGCGTAGATCAACCCCGTCGAGAAACAACCCGTCGGATGGATTGCCGAGCAGGCGCACCCGGCTGATGTCGATGGTGATGTCCGCCATGCTGGTGGTGAACAGCAGGTCGAAATCGGCGCCCATGATCTTGCGCAGGTCCGACAGCGACCGGCGCAGTGACGAGCGGCCGTGCTCTTCGCCCGAGCGGGACCAGAGCGTCTGGTACAGCATGCGCCGCGAGTGCGTTCCGTTCTTGGACGTGGCGAGCATCGCGATCAGCGCACGATGCTTGGCCCCGCGAATATCCAGCGGTGTGCCGTCGGACCAGTCGCAGGCAAAGCCTCCGAAAAGTCGCACGTTCAGAATTTTTTCCGACATGATTTCTGTCCACCTTCCCCACGGTAAGGTTTCATTAAAACTGTGGTCAGGGAAGATGCTTCACGTTTTTTTCACGCGACGCGCGCGTGGAGGTGCGGCAAATATAGGCACGTGATGAAGAGTGATGTCTGTTCCATGCAGCTATCTCCGGACCCAGATGTGGTCAATGTTGAGGACTTGCCCGATTTCTGCGCCAAATGGCCGGAGATTGCACCGCAAGCACGTGAAATATTGCTGGGTCCGGAGACGCCGGACAAGGAAGCGTTGGTCAAGTGGATGATCGCGCTGACCGACCGGGTGCATTTTTCCGATTTCCGCTGAGCCGGGATCAGAGCAGAGGCAGCGCAAGGGCCGTGGCGATCAGCGCGATCATGCCGCCCGCGATCACCTCGACAAGGCCCATCAACCGCAGGGCGCCCGCGTCCGATAACGTCCGGGCGAGTCCGTCTGACAGGCTGACCCGCGCGCTGACCGCGGCCAGTGCCACCAGCACGGTGACCGATGCCGTGCCAAGCCCCATGACCAGCGCGCCCGCGACCCCCGCCCACGGGATGCCCAGCGCAAAGCACAGGATCAGCAGGAAAACGGCCCCCGTACAGGGCCGAATGGCAACGGATGCCACCAGTGCCGCGGCATCGCGCAGCGAGGTGGCATTTTCCACCTGGTCGGCGGTGGGCCCGTGGGCGTGGCCGCAAGTGTCGCAGACAGCGCTGTCGCCGTGGTCATGGTGGCCGTGGGCCGGGTGGCCATGGGCGGCGGGTGTCATCAGCTTGCCCGCGCCACGCGCCAGCAGCCAAAGCCCCACCAGCGCAATCGCGATGTAGCTGGCAGGCGCCAGCACGCGGTCCGCGGTGTCGGTCATTTGCGTGCGGGTCCAGCCCAGCACGAGGGCACCTGCCGTCACCAGTGCGATGGCCGTGACGGCCTGCCCGAGCGAGGATATCACCGCAAGCGCCGACAGCCTGCGCGCGGTCACGCGCGCCGCAGCGCCGTAGCCGCCAATCACCAGCTTGCCGTGCCCGGGCCCCGCGGCGTGAAAGAACCCGTAGGCCGCGCACAGCCCCATCAGCGTGGCCCAGGCACCCGGTTCACCCGCGCGCACCGCGCGCAGCCCCCCGGCAAGTGCGCGCTGCGCCTGTTCCTGACCCGCAGCCGCCCAGCGCGCCACATCCGCCATGCCGCCCAGCGCAAAAAGCCAGATCAGCGCGCCCAGCGCGGCGGCCACGATAGCAAGGCGGATCAGTTGCACGACACCGTGACCGTGTCGGCAAAGCTTTCGCCCACCTCCGGGTAGGCCGCTTCGACCTGATCCGATGGCATGGCGTAAAGCAGCTCCTCGACCAGCGTGTACGCGGCATCGAGATCGGCCGGTGTGATGGTGGCCTCGCACCCGCCCGACACCTTGACCCGGCCGGTGAGCGCATAGGCTGTGTAAAACGTGGGATCATAGGCTTTGACCTCGACCCCGTCGGCGGGACCGGATGCGGCGCGGAAATGGCTGGAGGTGATGAGCCCGCGTTTGACGCTGACCGCACCCGGTTGCGGCGGGCCCAGTGGCACCGGTTTGCCCGCCCGCGTGGCGTGGGTGTCCCCGGCGTAGCCCGCCATCCAATTCATGTCGAAGCCCTGCAATTGCGCCAGTTCGTCCTTGGTCAGGCGCCCGTCGCCATCGGGATCAAGCCCCATGTCCGCGAGGATCAGCAGCGAATAGAAATCATCATAGGTCCAGCTGACCTCGACCCCTTGCAGGTTGCCCGCATCATCCACCGCAACCCGCAGCGTGGTGTCGACAAAGATGTGCGGATGCGCAGGCGCAAGACCCGGCAGGATGCACAAGATGAGGGCGAGGCACTGTCGCATGCAGGCAGATTTAGCGATCCGCCGGGCCTGTCTCAAGCCTGTGTGGCGCGCGTGGGCGGATTTGTGATTGCCGCGCGGGTGCCGGCCTGCCAGCATGGCGGCATGGATGTGGGTGTCGAAGAGCTGAACGGGCAGCGGTTTACCGTGCGCCGTTGGGGCGATCCGGGGCTTCCGGTGCTGCTGATGCTGCACGGCTTTCCCGAATATGGCGGCGCGTGGGCCGCGGTGGCCGAGCGGCTGTGCCACCGGTTCCATTGCATCGCCCCTGATCAGCGCGGTTATGGGGCGAGCTATGCGCCCGCCGACGTGCGGGCGTATGCGTTGCAGCATCTGGTGGCGGACGTGGCGGCGTTGGCGGCGGACCAGCCGGTGGCGGTGATGGGCCACGACTGGGGGGCCTCGGTGGCGTATGGTCTGGCGATGTTCCGGCCCGACCTGGTGTCGCGGCTTATCGTTATGAATGGCGTGCACCCGGTGCCGTTCCAGCGGGCGCTGGCGGCAGGCGGCGCGCAAGCCGCGGCGTCGCAATACATCAACTGGCTGCGCCGGGACGATGCGCATACCCGGCTCGAAGCCGATGATTTTGCCCGCATGCTGTCGCTGTTTTCATCGCAGATGGACACCGCATGGCTGTCGGGTGACGCGCTTGCAGCGCAAAAGGCGGTGTGGCGGCAATCAGGCGCGCGTGGCATGGTGCACTGGTACCGCGCCTCGCCGCTGGTGGTGGCCGATCCCGGCGTGCCCTGCGCGATGCCGGACCTGCCGCTGGAGCGGTTGCACGTGGCCTGCCCGCACCTGCTGATCTGGGGCGCGCGGGACACTGCGCTGTTGCCCGAGGCCACCGAAGGGCTGGAAGAGTTTGCACCGGATGTAACGCGGGTCACGGTGGACGAGGCGGATCACTGGATTTGCCACCAGCAGCCGGACCGCGTGGCGCGCGAGGTGCTGGCGTGGTGCGACAACACCTAGGCCGTTTCGCGCGCGCTGGCCCGGATCAGCGGCTGGCCACGGCATGCGGCGTCGCGATCCGCGTCCCAATGTGCGACCTCGGCCGCCTTTTCTGCGCGGTGCGCGCGGACCAGATCGCGGGTGTCCTGCACCGACAGGCACCGGCGCGCCGTGGGGCCAAGCGCCCGCGCCGCACCCGCCCGAAGCGCTGGCATGGCCGCAAGCAATTCGGCCCGCCCGTCTGCATGAAGACCGCGCAGGACCGTGTCACCGGGATAGAAGCTTTCGGTCGGGGCGCCGTCGGCCCAGATCACCTCGTGGCGGGACATCAGAAGATGCACGTAGTGCACCCGCCGCACCCCGCGTTTGCGGCGCACGCCGGGCAGACCGGTCAATCCCTTGGCCGGAGCCAGCACGTCGGGCAGACCGTAGATCCGGCGCACGGCGCGCCATCGCAGGACCATGCGATGCTGGCCCGACACCACCAGATCGCGCGCGGGGCATCCCGGGCCCAGGGCCCCTGCGCGGATCAGGATCGGCTGGCGGTCTTCGGCAATGGGCGGGCCCCGCACATGGGTGTGAGCCACATGGCAGATCGCCTGAGCCCCGTGATCGCAGGTCACGACCTGATCGCCGGGGCACAGGGTCTCGACCGGTTGCACGCCCTGCGGCGTCGCGATCAGCGTACCCGCCGCAAAACACGCAACGCCGGTATTGTCATTGGAAAAGCTCGACGCGTTGGCGTTCTGCATGGTCACGGACGCGCCATTGAACTGCGCATTGTCCGAATAGTCGACCGCGCGCCCCTTGTCGTCGGTGGTGTTGGACTGGTTCAGAATGCCATCGTCGTCGAAATCGGCGCGCACTTCGTTCAGGTTGTCATAGTAGCCCGCCAGATTGATGTAATCATTGTTGAAAATGTCCCCGTCACCCAGATCGCCGGTGTTGCCAAAGTTGAAATCGGTGATCGTGTCATTGCCCTGGCCGATCAGGAAATAATCGTTTCCGGCACCGCCGGTCAGCACATCGTTGCCGCCATAGCCATAAAGCGTATCGTCGCCCGCCTCGCCCAGCAGCGTGTCGTTGCCATCCGCGCCGTTGGTGCCGTCGCCCAGCACCATGTCATCGCCATCGCCGCCATACAGCAGATCCGATCCGGCCCCGCCCCACAGCGTGTCGTTGTCCGCGCCGCCGGTCGCCGCATCGTTCCCGTCGCCGCCAAAAATCTGATCGTTGCCCGCATCGCCGAGGATATAATCGCCGTCCCCATTGCCCGACAGCGTGTCATTGCCGTCTCCGCCGTAAATGATGTCGACCCCGTCGCCGCCATCGACGCTGTCATTGCCCTCACCGCCGCGCAGCGTGTCATTGCCGCTGCCGCCGTCGATGGTGTCGCGGCCCGCACCTGCCTCAACCGAATCTGCGCCATCGCCACCTGCGACGCTGTCATCGCCCGCGCCGGACGCCACGGCATCATTGCCGCTGCCTGCGGTTACGGTGTCGTTGCCCGCACCGGTGATGACGGTGTCGTTGCCCGCGCCGGACGCGACGTTTTCACTGTCCTCCGCTTCCGGCTCGTCTGCGTCGTCGCTGTCCGACACATAGGAATCGTCACCTGCAAGCCCGGCATAGGCCACGCCGTCCGCGGGCGGCGATTGCGACGTCACAACAACCAGTTCGGTGCCGCCGGGCGGCGGCGGGTCCGCAAAGACATAGTAGTTTTCGCCTGTCCCCTCGATCCTTAGGCTGTAGGCGGTGTAGGTGGTGCCATCCGCTGCCTCGAACGTGATGACGCGATGCACGAACAGCGTGCCTTCGGCTTCTGCGGCATTGCCCTGATACACCGACGCCTGCTGCGTGGGGTCACCGGATTCAGTCAGTGACCCGCCCGGACCAGACAGGCGCGCGTCATCATCCTCGACCGCGAAGCTGCGCGAGGTCTGGGTGGGCACCACCATGACCTTGGCCTCGGCACCGTCGCTGTCGGTGCCTTCGGTGGTTTGAAACTCGCGCGCCGCGTATCCCGAAAAGAGATGGAGCGTCATCTGCCTGAATTTTCCTGCAAAAGGGCAATCCCCCCATGCCTAGCGCGCGGTGCGTTAAAACCGCGCTAACCGGTCCCTTCTCTGTTTCAAAAAAATCCTCCCCGAAGGGCCGATCTGCCATCCGCGCCACACCTGTCCCTTGGCACGGGCGCCGAGACGCGGCAGCATGGCCGTATTTCTCAGGGATGTTCCATTATGAGCTACCGCTACGAAATCGCCCGCGCCGCCGCCTTGATCGAGGCGGCCTATATCGGCCCCACGCACCGGTCACTGGCCCCGCGGTTGCAGGCGTCGCTGAACCGCGACGACGTGCAGGCGCTGTTTCTGGACAACGGGATCCTGCTGGTGCCGGGGTCAAATTCGGTGGCGGATTACCTGAAATTCAACCTGCGGGTGCTGAACATCGGGGGCAAACGCTATCGGCTGAACGATGGTGCCACGGAAAAGGGTGCGTCCGGCACCGCGTGGCATCAGGGGTTCCTGCGGTTCACCAAGGTGATTTACGACTGGCTGGAAACCGACAGGCTGCGCCCGAAATACATCATAGGCCATTCGCTCGGGGCCGCGGCGACGCAGATCCTCGTGCGCACCTATGGCGTGCCCGGCATCGCCTTTGCCGCCCCGCGCCCACGGCGCAGCAAGGGGCCGATCAAGCACAGCGCGCTGTGTCTGTGCCTGAACCGGGACGATGACAAGGTCTGTGATCTGCCCCCGCATTTCCACCACATGGGCCGCGTCCACCGCGCCCGTGCCCGGCGGTCGGTGTTGGGACCGGACCACAAGATGAAACACTACCGACGCGTGGTGGACGAGCAGCAGAAGGCGGGGCTTTTGGCAAGGAAATGGCCGGTATAGACAAAAGCCGACACTCCGCCGTGCGGTGCGTTTCTCAGGGATGTGTGCCCGGCCGGGGTAATCGGGGCCAGTCCGTTTCACCGATTCGCCGGTATTGCGCGGCAAAAGCGGGTAATTTCGCCAAAAGGTAGAATTTTTATCCTTTCATCGCTGTTTCCGAGAAATGTTTCGATTTCGCGTGTCAACGCACGGCGCGGAACGTGAGGTGAGCAAAGCGGCGTAAGTCGCTGAAACATTGCAAAAAACAGGAGACTTCCCGTCGTTCCTCTCGCGCGGCAGCAATTTAGCGTCCCAAAACGCGTTAATTTTGGTTAATATGTGCAGATTAACTATTCCGAGGTTGATTATGCTAAGCTTTTTGAAACGAGCAGCGGCAATCGCTGCGGCCTTTGTGATTGGAACTGCGGTGAATGCCGCAACTTTCTCGGCCGACTTTACCTACCAGTTGTCGGATCACCCTGACGGGAACCAGCGTGGCAACTTTGACTATGGCCTGCGACTGGATCGCGAGAGCCCGCCGATGTTCTGGACGTTCGACAACGGATCGGATGTGAAGCTGGAATACGACGTCAGCGAAGCGACTGCGATCATGAGCGGGTCGATCTTTCGCAGTACGGGCGTGGGGACCACCGGGGCCGAATATGTCCTGCGGTACACCCTGACCAATGTCACCGACCTCGGCGACGGCTTCTTTGTGCAGGAAACCGCCAACTCATCCGGCACGCTGACCCTTGTCGGACCGACGACCCAGCAGGATACGCAGGCGGTCATTTCGCTCGGGACGGCCTCGAACGGCACCTACTATTTCGAGTTCGATGATGACGGTCACCGTCTGACCGACCCGGATGGCCTTGCCGGTCGTGGCTGGGTCCAGAGCGATCCGGGTGCCAATGACTTCTTGTTCACGGGCACATTGATCCCGCCGCCGGGCAATGATCCCGACCCCGTTCCGCTGCCAGCCGCCGGCTGGATGCTGATTGCGGGCCTGGGTGGTTTGGTTGCGATGCGGCGACGCAAGACAGCGGCCTGACCCAAACGGCAGACGATTGAAAAAGGCGGGGCTTCGGGCCCGCCTTTTTTTGTTACCCCCGGTCTCTCGCCGGGTTGGGCGCATCACCGGTCAGGCGAGGGCATGCGCTGTCTCAGGGTTTTTGCAGATCGACGGGGCGCAGCTGTGGGCGCAAGGACGTGGTCTGCGCATCCAGCCCCGCATCGGAAAGCTGCGCGGACACCACGGGTCCGCCGGTCTCTGACAGGCGCTGCAGACCGGACAGGTCAAAGTCCTCGAGAAACTGCACCATCGCATCTTCCGAGGCGCGTGCCTCGATCTGCATGGTAACTGAGCCAAAGCTGGTTTCGAACATCCGCAGCCGGTGCGGGCGAAGGCCGTTTTCGGTGCGTGTGACCGGGTCTTCGACCTCTTGCCACATCTGCCCTTTGATCGCGCGCCAATTGCGTTTGGTGGAGATCGCCGCGAAATGCGCCATCGAGATATCGACGGCTTTGGCGAGTACGGGCTGGTTCACCGCGTGGACCGCGTCATGTACGAAGAGCAGGATCACGTGATCCTCGTGCGTGTAGGCCGTGTAAGTGTCTTCGACATAAGAATCATAGAGCGCCTGATCCGCCGTGCTGAGCCGTTCGGCCTCGGGCACCTGTGCCCGCACCTTGCCGATCTCACGTTCGCGCACGCGCCACTGTTCATCGCTGAAGACCGCGGACAGGTGTTCGTCGTTGATATACCATGCCTCCCACCCTGCGGGCGGTTCTGGCATGGCCAAATCGATCTTGGTCGAGTCGCGAAAGATCAGACCCAAATAGCCGCCGGTGTTGCCCAGCCGGTCAAACAAGCCGTTGACATAGGCGCGGTGATCATAGGCGCCGTCGGCTTTTTCCTTTTGCAGGATGTAATCCGCGCCGACACCTGCCGCGCCAACCATGGCCACGCCGAGCGCCAAGAGGATCATCTGGAATATACGCATTGGCCGCATGTCCCGCTGTCGTCATCAACCGATCTGGCATTCGCAGGCGGAGATGTCGGCAGTGTGGCGCGCGCGTGGTTTTTTGACGCAAATGACCGGGGAGGCCGATGGTTTTGCCATGCGATACGCGTGCCCCGACGCCTGAATCGGGTGTCTAGGCGATGAGGGTCACGCCCTGCATGGCGGCAAGCCTGTCCAGATCGGTTACGTATCGCGCGTGCAGCCGTTTGCCCTGATCCGTTGAAAACCGCGCGAAGCCGCGGTCTTCGGTCTGAGCGGAAAATTCCGCCATCACGCGCATCCATTCAGAGCGTTCCAGTGTCTGACCTGCCTGATAGATCTTTTGCAGATGCGCCAGCGCGGCGTCCGTGGCAGAGGCATTGAGGGTCCTTTCCGGCTCTGCAAACCGGGTATCGGGTTCGCCCAGCAATCGCGCCAGCAAACCGCGGCTTGGGCCGCGCTTGCCATACTCCACGACGGTGAACCGATCCGGGCGCAACAGGTTGCGCAAGGTCTCGATCGTGTCCGGCCAACCGCCGGTGAACCGGCTCATCGCGTCTGCGTTGTGGTCAAACGGTCTGAGCGGATTGTCCTCGGCATGTTTTCGGTAGCCGGAAATGAACAACTGATCGTAGGGCCGGATCACGAACAGGATGTGCGACACGCGCCCGTCGATCGCCGACAACGCCTGCTGAAACACGTCGATCCGATTCCCTTGGTTGGGATAGAGCCTGCCTTTGAGCATGTGCAGGATCACGCCGGGCAGGTTTTCATCCGACAGGATCAGCTTGTGATTTTGCGCGGTCACGTGTTTTGACAAGGCGCGCTGCACCCTGGAGACGAAGGCGGGCGTTTCGGCGTCACCATGTTTCGGACGCGGCAAGCGCAGGTGAAGGTTGCCGCCGGGGATGTGTTCGCGGCGGGGAAAGCCAAGGTCATACCCCGCGGCGTTGAGCGCCTCTGCATTGGTGGCAAGGCACAGCTGGAAGCTGGACGTGCCGGTGCGGTGCGCGCCTGCATGCAAATACACCTGTCTGCTCACGCCGCACCTCTGATTGCCCTGCCCTGTCCGCGTTTGTGAGACAAAGCAGACATCCAAGGCAAGAGCCATCCCACATGGCCCGAATATGCGCGCGAGGCAGCACCCTGCCCCCTTCCCCGCTTCACACCGCTCTGGCATAGTGCCCTCCAACAAAGAAAGAGCAGCTGCCATGACCGATCTGTTGAGCGGGGCCAAAAGCGCCTCGGACTATGACGCCTCCTCGATTCAGGTGCTGGAGGACATGGAGCACGTCCGCCTGCGCCCCGGCATGTATATCGGCGGCAAGGACGACCGGGCGCTGCACCACATGGTGGCCGAGATCATCGACAACTCGATGGACGAGGCGGTGGCGGGCCATGCCACATGGATCGAGGTGGAGCTGCACGAAAACGGCCACGTGAGCGTGCGCGACAATGGTCGCGGCATTCCGACCGATCCGCACCCCAAGGATCCGTCGAAGAGCGCGCTCGAGATCATCTTTTGCACGCTGAACGCGGGCGGCAAGTTTTCGGGCGATTCATACGAGACCTCGGGCGGTTTGCACGGGGTCGGCTCGTCGGTGGTGAACGCGCTGTCGGACCACCTGCGGGTCGAGGTGGCGCGCAACCGCGAGCTTTACGCGATGGAGTTTGCCCGCGGCGTGCCGCAGACGAAGCTGGACAAGATCGGCGCCGCCCCGAACCGGCGCGGGACGGCTGTCACCTTTCATCCCGATGCGGAGATCTTTGGCTCTCTGCGCCTGAAACCCGCGCGCCTGTTCAAGATGGCGCGGTCCAAGGCCTACCTGTTTTCGGGCGTCGAGATCCGTTGGAAAACCGCCATTGAGGATGGTGAGACACCGACCGAGGCCACGTTCCACTTTCCCGGCGGGCTGTCGGATTACCTGAACGAAACGCTGTCGGGCGCGTCGACCTATTCCGAAAAGCCGTTCAGCGGTTCGGTGTCGTTCGAGAAATTCAAGGCGCCGGGCAAGGTTGAATGGGCGATCAACTGGACGCCCTCGCGCGACGGGTTCATCCAGAGCTACTGCAACACCGTGCCCACGCCCGAGGGCGGCACGCACGAGGCCGGGTTCTGGGCCGCGATCCTGAAGGGGATCAAGGCCTATGGCGAGCTTGCCGGCAACAAGAAGGCCGGCACGATCACGCGCGAGGACCTGACCACCGGGGCGGGTGCGCTGGTGTCGTGTTTCATTCGCGAACCTGAGTTCGTGGGCCAGACCAAGGACCGGCTCGCCACAGTGGACGCGCAGCGGATGGTGGAAAACTCGGTCCGAGACCATTTTGACAACTGGCTGGCGGCGGATACGAAGTCCGCGGGCGCGATCCTCGATTTCCTTGTCCTGCGGGCCGAGGAACGGCTGCGGCGGCGGCAGGAGAAAGAGACCGCGCGCAAGTCGGCCACGAAAAAGCTGCGCCTGCCGGGCAAGCTGGTGGATTGTTCGGCGACCGCGCGGGATGGCACCGAGCTGTTCATCGTCGAGGGCGACAGCGCGGGCGGGTCGGCCAAGATGGCGCGGGACCGCAAGACGCAGGCGCTGCTGCCGCTGCGGGGCAAGATCCTGAACGTGCTGGGCGCGGCGTCGTCCAAGCTGGGGTCCAACGCCGAGATTTCCGATCTGACGCAGGCTTTGGGCGTCGGTCTGGGGACCAAATTCAACGTGGACGACCTGCGATATGACAAGATCATCATCATGACCGATGCCGACGTCGACGGCGCGCATATCGCGGCGCTGCTGATGACGTTTTTCTACACCCAGATGCGCCCGATGATCGACGCCGGGCATTTGTATCTGGCCTGTCCGCCGCTCTTCCGCCTGACGCAAGGTGCGCGGCGGGTCTACTGCCTGGATGAACGCGAGCGTGACACGTGGCTAGACAAGGGTCTGGGCGGCAAGGGCAAGATCGACGTGAGCCGCTTCAAGGGGCTGGGCGAGATGGACGCCAAGGACCTGAAAGAGACGACGATGAACCCGGAGACGCGGAAACTGATCCGGGTGAGCATTGACGAGGATGAGCCAGGGCAGACCGGTGACTTGGTGGAGCGGCTGATGGGCAAAAAGCCGGAGTTGCGGTTTCAATACATTCAGGAGAACGCGCGGTTTGTGGAGGAGTTGGATGTTTAGGGTAGTCGGCCCTTGAAAGGTCTTCAGGACATCACGTTTGAAAACGAAACAAAAATTCGGAAAGCTATTGTTTCGATTTCGGTAGTGACGCTCGTTTTTGCAAACGTTGAACTCGCATCAAATACACTAGACTTCTTTGGCTTAAAGATCGTGGTTTCGTTAGAAAAAACGGTCGCTGTCCTTCGTCTAGTTTTGCTTCTCTTGCTGGCGGCACTAATGTTGACGCTGCTTGAGAGACTGCCAAGACTGGTCGCAAAAGTCATGCGAATAAGAGACGAACGTTGGTGGGAAAAGTTACTCCCAGATTTAGAAGCATTTCAGAGAGGTACGTATCAATCCGAAGAAGATGCATATAATGAATTCCAACGGGAAAACCCCGAATTGGACGATATACTTTACATGAAAAAACACCAAAGATCGGAGAACCGGAAAAAAGTACTGGGGTATTTCCGGCCAATTGCAATGTTCTCCCGATCTGTAACCCAGTATGTTTTTCCGATTTCTATAGCACTTGTGGCATTATTCTTCCCGCATTTGGTTCTGGTTCTAGGTTAATTAACTCACGCGCAAGCCGCCTCATCGCCGGGCCGCGGTATGGCGATCCGACCTTGCCGCTACTGCGCTTTATCCCCGCCACGTACATCTTCGCTCTGAGCTATCCCCCAAACCCAACCATATCGCCGTCCCGGGGGCGTTCCTCTCGCGCATTGCTGCGCAATACGCTGTCGGATGGCGCGGCAAAGCCGCTGACCCGGCGATGGGGCGGCGCCTTCGGCTTGATTCCGCCCTTGAGCTCCACGGCGACGTTTTGAGGGTTTTGGGTTGGCAGTCGCTTGGGTGGCATCTTCAATTTGCATATACCCCCAAAAACGAAAAAAGAGCCGCGGTGTGTTGCTCACCGTGGCTCTCTCTTCACCAAACGTAAGCTTCCGCTTACCCTTGCTACTCGTTACCCAGTCGGGGCGGAACGCTGCCTCGCGATGGGGGAAGTGGTACAACTTAAAGGTTAACTATACCTTAGTGCTTGCGAGGACGCGGGATACAACTCATTGTAGAAAATACGTTTTTTCCGCGGCTTAGCCAAAATGCTGACTAGAACTTGCAGCGTTTTTTCTTAGCCAGCGCAACCAGAACGTCGTTGCGCTTGCTCGCGGCCTCCAGCGCCTGTTGCGCGTTGGAGTAGTTGCCGATCACGGCGGGCCAGAACAGGATGGCCGCGGCCACATTCGCGCCAGAGGCGGTCTTGCCCTTGGCCGCCTCAGAGCGAATCTCTTCAAGCTGCACGAGCTGTATTTTGATCTCATCGCAGGTCAGGCTTTCGTCGTTGACGGACGTGGTTTGCACCACCTCGGGAGAGACGCAACCGCCGAGGCACATGGCGCCTGCAACAAGACCGGCGAGAAGGGGTTTGGGCATGGGAAAACTCCGAAATTTCAGCACTGTAGCGCGCCTACTGCGCACAGCCAGCGAGTATACCTGACGCTAGGCAGCGTCAATGGCAAAACTTTGATTTTATTGAATACCCTTGCGCTTTGGCAGCGATTGCGGCCCTATCGGGAC
>JBCBAV010000006.1:0-50668 GCA_038532285.1 Pseudomonadota bacterium
TCGCATCCCGCATGTGATCCGGACGGTGGCCCCCCCAGTCACTGTCGCGCGTCGGCTGCGCCGCCACGCTGAGTGAACTGGGAAAACGTCGCATCCCGCATGTGATCCGGACCGTGGCTCTCCCAGTCACTGTCGCGCGTCGGCTGCGCCGCCACGCTGAGTGAACTGGGAAAACGTCGCCAGCCGCATGTGATGCAGACGTGACGCTCGGCGCATCGGCGCGGCGGGCTTGCCGTCGCGCCGGTCGATCTGGCAAGACGTTGCCACGCTATTCCTACGCCAAAACGGTCTCCGTATCGGAGACCGACCGGAGTTCGACACGAACTCCGCAACAGCGCCCGGCTCTGCCCGGGTGCTTTTCGTTTCGGTAGGGAAACATTGGGCGGCCCCGAACGGCCCTTGCGCGCGTTCGTCGCGCGCAAACACTCAGGCCAGCAGGTCCAGCGCCGCCTCGGCATCGTCCGCCCAGTGCAGGAACTCCAGCAGCGACGCATCGGCAAAGCCCTGATCCACCACGTGATCCAGAAGCCCGCGCAGCGGATCCCAGTAACCGCCGATATTCACCAGAACGATGGGTTTGCCATGCAGACCCAGTTGTCGCCATGTCAGCGCTTCGAAAAATTCGTCCAGCGATCCGGCACCGCCGGGCAACATCATCACCGCATCGGCGTTCATGATCATCACCTTCTTGCGCTCGTGCATGGTCTCGGTGACGACATAGGCGGTCAGATCGACCTTGCCGATCTCCATCTGCACGAGGTGCTCGGGGATCACGCCAAACGTCTCGCCGCCCGCATCCTGCACCGCGCGCGCCACCGCGCCCATCAGGCCCACATCACCCGCGCCATAGACCAGCCGCCAGTCGCGCGCGGCAATCCCGCGCCCCAGCGCTTCGGCTGCTGCCATATATGTCGGCTGCGTGCCCGGGCGCGATCCGCAATAGACACAAATAGAACGTTTCGACACGTGGCCCCCTTACAACCCCGTCGATATTTCGACAGACCATGATTTCGTGGTGTTTTGACCGTCTTACCCTTGGCTGGTATGCAAGCGCAATCGCCGCGATAGCACCCGTGGCGCTTGGGGAAAGTAAAGCCGATGTCGAAATTCGCGCAAGCGATGGGATCACCGGGCGGGCTCGTCGCCGCAGGCGTCGCCGTCATAGCCGTGGCCGTTGCGGTCGGGGTCTATGTGAACCGGGTGTCAACGCCCGTGCCCGCCGTGGAAGAGGCGGCGATACCGGCCCCTGACACTGGGCGTATAGCACCCCCGGCACCCCCTCAAACCACTGAAACCGCGCCAAAACAGGCCGAAGACGTCGTCGCCGCACCGGATCCCGAACCCGCACCGCCAACCCCGCCCAAGGCCGAGGACCTGACCATATCCGACGACGGGATCGCGGTGATCTCGGGCAAGGCGGCACCGGGCAGCACAGTGACCATCCTGATCGACGGTCAGGCGCTGATCGACGCCAAAACCGATCCCAACGGCGACTTTGCGACTGTCACCACCATCGCTGCCAGCGCACAGGCGCAGATCCTCACGCTGCTGCAGCGCCTGAACGGGCAGGCACTGGCGTCGGCGGATGAAATCATCATCCCGCCCACCGCACGCGCGCCCGAACCGGTCGTAATCGCCGAGGTGCAGCCTGATCCCACGCCTCAACCCGTGCCCGAACCCAAACCCGCACCGCAGACCGTGGCCGAGGCAGACCCAAAACCCGTGGCCAAAGCGGACCCCGAACCGCAACAGCCGCAGATCGCCGATACGGACACTGAAACGGACACCGCCCCGGCGCCAGCACCGCCGACCCCGCAACAGCGCGCCGACACGGCGCCCGCGGACGCGCAACCCACACCGATTGCCCGCGACGACACGCCCAAGCGCGACACCGTCGCCGAAGCCGCGCCAAACCCCGCGCCGCAAAGTGACGCGCAAGCGCGCGCAGCCGCCCCTGCCGATCCGGGCACCGGCACCACCGCGCAGGCTGACACGGACACCGCGGCAGCGCCCGCCCCGACGCCGCCGCAGCCCGACGTTGCCGCGACCGACCCGCAACCCGACCCACAGCCGCAGACCGCACCCACCGCCCCGGATCCCAAGCCGGAACCGCAAGCGGTGGCCACGGTCACTGCCCCGGCTCCATCCCCCATCCTGCGCACCACCCAAGACGGCGTCGAAACGCTGAACAACACGCCGCCCGAGGTGCTGGAAAACATCGAAATCGACACCATCAGCTACTCCGCCACGGGCCGCGTGCAGCTGTCGGGCCGTGCGCAAAGCGATACCGACCTTGTCCGCGTCTACGTCGACAACCGCGCGCTCGCGGATATCGAGGTGGACGACACCGGGCGCTGGCGCGGGAACCTGCCGCAGATCGCCACCGGCGTCTACACCCTGCGCGTTGACCAGATCGACGCCACGGGCGACGTGACCAGCCGCATCGAAACCCCGTTCAAGCGCGAAGACCCGGCCGTGCTTGCCGCCGCCGATGATCCCGCCGCCCCGGCCAAACAGATCACCGTCCAGACCGGCAACACGCTCTGGGGCATCTCGCGCGACCGTTACGGCGACGGGCGGCTCTATGTGCAGGTGTTCGAGGCCAACCGCGACGCGATCCGCGACCCCGACCTGATCTTCCCCGGACAGGTCTTTGCCCTGCCCGAAGACGCCACAGAATAGGCTTATCACGTCAGCGCACTGGCGCACCGGGCTGGCACGCGCTAGGTGTTGAACGGCGCTAACTGAAAGACCAGCCCCATGCCAGCCGATACCGCCGCGCCCCAAGGCTCCGGCCAATCCACCCGCAATCCGCCCGCGACAGAACCCACAGCCAGCGCTGAACGCAGGTCAAACCTGCGCACGATCATGGCCGTTGCGCCCTATCTGTGGCCCGCCGACGCGCCATGGGTGAAACGGCGCGTAGTGATCGCGCTTGTCCTTTTGGTGCTGGTCAAGGTGATCGCGGTTTACACGCCACTGCTTTTTGCCGGTGCTGTCGACGTGCTGTCGGGCGAAGGCGTGCCGCCGCTGGCGCTGGGTGCCATTGGCCTGACCGTCGCATACGGATTTGCCCGGCTGGCGCAGGTGGTGTTCCAACAGGCCCGCGACATGGTCTTTGCCCGCGTCAGCATGCGCGCCACCCGCGCCATCGCGCTCGAAACATTCCGCCACATCCACAGCCTGTCACTGCGCTATCACCTGACGCGCAAAACCGGCGGCCTGTCGCGCATCATCGAACGCGGGGTCAAGGGGGTGGAGTTCGTGCTGCGCTTCCTGTTGTTTTCCATCGGCCCGCTGGTGCTCGAACTGACGTTGATCGGCGCGATGCTCAGCTGGAAATTCGACCCGCGCTACTTGCTTGTCGTGGCGATCACAGTGGTGGCCTATATCAGCTTTACCTTCGCCATCACCGAAGCGCGCGTGCGCCAGCGCCGCATCATGAACCGTGAAGACACCAACGCCAATCAGCGCGCCGTGGACAGCCTGTTGAACTATGAAACGGTAAAGTACTTTGACGCCGAACGCCGCGAGGCGGCGCGCTATGACACCACCATGGCCGGGTATCAGCGCGCAGCGATCAAGATGACCTATTCGCTGGGCGCACTGAACGCCGGCCAAAGCCTGATCATCACCTGCGGCCTTGTTGTGGTGATGATCATGGCCGCCACAGGCGTGCAGTCCGGTGCGCTGACCGTGGGCGATTTCGTCCTTGTGAACGCCTACATGCTGCAGGTGATGGTGCCGCTCGACAATCTCGGCTGGGTCTATCGCGAGATCCGGCAATCGCTGGTGGACATGGGCGAAATGTTTGACCTGCGTGAACAACCACCCGAGGTGGTCGATGCCCCTGACGCGGTCCCTCTTGCCGTGTCCGCAGGCCGGGTCGAACTGGACGCCGTGCACTTTGCCTACGACCCCGCGCGACCCATCCTCAAGGGGATCACGCTTTCTGCCGAACCGGGCCAGACCGTGGCCATCGTCGGCTCCACCGGGTCGGGCAAATCGACCATCGGGCGGCTGCTGTTCCGGTTCTATGATGTGGGGCAGGGGGCCTTGCGCATCGACGGGCAGGACGTGCGCACCGTCACGCAGGACAGCCTGCACGCCGCCATCGGCGTGGTGCCGCAGGACACCGTGCTCTTCAACGACACGATCCGCTACAACATCGCCTACGGCAAGGATGACGCGACCCAAGCCGAGGTGATCGCCGCCGCACAGGCCGCGCAGATCCACGACTTCATCCTTGGCCTGCCCGAAGGCTATGACACACCCGTGGGTGAACGTGGGTTGAAGCTGTCAGGCGGCGAAAAGCAGCGCGTGGGCATCGCCCGCACGCTGCTCAAGGATCCGCCGATCCTGCTGCTGGACGAGGCGACCAGCGCCCTCGACACCGACACCGAACAGGAAATCAAATCCGCCCTGCGCGAGGCCGGGCAGGGCCGCACCGTGCTGACCATCGCGCACCGCCTGTCGACCATCGCCGAAGCGGACCTGATCGTGGTGCTGGAAAAGGGCGAGATCGTGGAACAGGGGACCCATGACGATCTGCTGACCCGCGACGGCCGCTATGCCCAGCTGTGGCACCGCCAACTCGCGGACCAGGACTAAGCGCGCAACCTGCAAATCGTGGCAGATTTCCAACCCGGAAATCCGGAAAACGGGGCGTTTTCCGATCGGTCTCCGACCCGGAGACCGGTCAGCGCGGACCTTATTCGGCGGCCTTTAGCGGTGCTGCGACAAGCGGCTTCGCCGGCGCCCGGTCATCGACCCCGTCCCCGTCATCCCAGATGATATCCGTGCTCTCGAGCCGTTGCGCCTGCCGCGACAGCGCCCAGTCGCGCGCCGACTTGCTGGCGCGGCCCAGGCTCAGCTTGGCGAGAAGCTGGCTCAGCCACAGCGCATAGGTCACGATCCACACCCGCAGGGCAAGCATCGACGGCGTCACCATCAGCGTCAGCACTGTCGCGATCCCGAGGCCAAAGACCACCGCTGTCGCCAGCTGCTTCCACCACAGCGCGGTGGGGCTGTCGACGGTATAGCCGCCATTGCCGAAATCGAGGCTCAGCCCGAACATCATCGGCGCCAGACCCGCCATCGTGGTGATCGTCGTCAGCAGCACGGGCCGGATCCGGTCCTGTGCGGTGCGCACAATCGCCTCGATCCGCGGCATGTATTTTTCGTATTCCTGATAGGTGTCGATCAGCACGATGTTGTTGTTCACGACAATGCCTGCCAGCGCGACGATCCCCGTGCCCGTCATGATGATCGAGAATGTCTGATCCATGATCAGCATCCCCCACAGCACGCCTGTTGTGCTCAGCACCACCGCGAGCAGCACCAGCACCGCGTTATAGAAGCTGTTGAACTGCGCCAGCAGGATGATGAACATCAGGAAAAGCGCGGCCGAAAATGCCTGGCTCAGGAAGGCACCGGATTCCTCCTGATCCTGCTGGTCGCCGGTCCACTCGTGCTCGACCCCGAGGCCAAAGGGCTTGGTGTCGAGCCACTTTGTGATCTCCTGCACCCGCTCGTTGGCGTTGACCGGGATCAGGCGCAGATCGCCCGCCGTGAATTCGGCCACCAGGTCACGGTCCGCACCGCCGTCAAAGACGGCATATTCCACGCCATCATCGCTCACGATTTCGCCGCCGGGGGCGGGGCGCAAGGTGGCCACGGTGGTGCTGACGGTTTCGCCGTCAACCTCCCTGTCTTCCACCAGCTTTTGCAATCCCGGTTCCACGTCCGCCTTGACGTCGAAATACCGCGTCTGCCCGATCCGCGTGATCTGCGCGAGTTCCGCCACCGGCGTGCGGCTGATAAAGTTCGCCAGCGGCACCAGACCATCGCTGGTGCGCACCTTGAGCGTGTCCAGCGTGCTCAGCACCCGGTCTTCCTCGGGCAGGCGCACGCGGATCTCGATTTCTTCGTCCGAACTGTCGACCCGCATGGTGTCCAGCATCAGGCCGCGGGTGACCAGCTGCACCATCGCGCCAACGGTGGCCACATCAGCGCCGTACCGGCCCGCCTTTTCGACATCCACGTCGATCTGCCAGTCGATGCCGGGCAGGGGGCGCGTGTCTTCGATCCGGGTCAGGCCGGGGGTCGCGTCAAACTCTGCGCGCGCCGCACCGGTCGCAGCCAGCAACTGGTCCCAGTTGTCGGTCTTGATCCGCAGGTGCACCGGCTTGGCCGATGCAGGCCCCTGCGCCAGCGGCAACGCCTCGGTCTTGATGCCGGGGATCTGCGCCAACTGCTCGGCCAGTTCCGCCATCACGTTGTCCCCGTCAAACGCGGGGTCCTTGACCTCGCGCTGCACCACGATGTCGGTGAAGGGCAGGGTGAACCACGGCTCGGACGCATTGGGCCGGTCGTCCCACGGGATCGTCTCCAGCTGGATCTGGCCGACGCTGTCCTTGGGGGCTTGTGCGCCGCCCGTGTTCGCATTCAGCCCGCCATCCCCGGCAAAGGCAAAGGCGCTCTTGATGCCGGGATGCGCCAGCACAACCTCCTCGGCCTGCAACAACAGCGCGTCCTTTTCGGCAAGGCTCAGGTTGCCGCGCGCCAGAACATAGACAATCGCCTGCTCGGTTTCCGTCTCGACAAAGAATTCGACGCCGCGGTTGTTGTTGATGAAATAGATCAGCGTGGTGCCGACAAACACGAACACGACGCCGATCATGACCAGCGGCATGGCCGGGTTCGCCACGATCCCCTTGATCACATAGCCAAAGACCGACCGGCGATAGCCCGCGCGCACCCGCCCGCCGCTGCGGCCAAACAGCTTGCCCGCAAGCCAGCCAACACCGATGCCAAAGCGCACGAAAATGGCCGACGTGGCCAGGATCGCGAGCACCGCGCCGCTCACCGCCAGCGCCATCAGCACAACGGCCGCCAGCCCAAACAGGAACGCGTCGACAAAGGCCGGCAGAACCGAGCCGAAAATGTTCTGCTGATCCATCGCGCCCAACCCGGCACCGGCCCGCCCGACCAGAGGCATAAAGCCCGACGCGCCCAAAATCAGCACGCCCGCCACGATGAACAGGCCCAGATGCGCCAACACCGGCAGCCGCGCGATGCGCGCATTGGCCCCGGACAGGAACTGGATCAACCGGCCCAGCACACCGCCCATCACCGGCAGGTACACCAGCGCCACGATCAGCGAGGCCGACAGGACAAAGATCAGCGTGACAGGCAGCATGCCCATGAATTCACCGGGAACACCGGGCCAGAACAGCATCGGCAGGAACGCACACAGCGTGGTCGCCGTGGACGACACGACCGGCCAGAACATGCGCTTGGCCGCCTCCACATAGGATTTCATCGGACCCACGCCCGCCTGCTGACGCTTGTCGGCGTATTCCACCACGACGATCGCGCCATCAACCAGCATCCCCACCGCCAGGATCAGGCCGAACATCACGATGTTCGAGATCGAAATGCCCATGATCGCCAGCAGCACGAAACACAGCAGGAACGAGGTCGGGATGGCAAAGCCCACGAGGAACGCCGCCCGCGGACCCAGCGCGGCCAGGCTCACAATCATCACCAGCGCAATCGCGGTCAGAACCGACCCTTCCAGCTGGCCCACCATCGACGCCACCTCGCGGCTCTGGTCGTTCGAAGTGCCGACCTGCACCGCGGCCTGCAGCCCCTCGGGCCACTCGGCGGTCTTTTCCGCCACCAGCGCTTTGACGGCGGTGGCCGTGTCGATCAGGTTAAATCCCTTGCGCTTGACCACCTGCAACGCGACCGTGTCATTGCCATTGAACCGCGCGGTCGACACCCGGTCTTCGAAGGTCAGGTTGATCGTCGCAAGATCGCCCAGCGTGACCACCCGGTCGCCATTGGTCTTGACCGGCAGATCATAGATATCGCGCGTCTCGTCAAAGGATGACGGGATCTTGACCGCAAAGGCACCCTGATCGGTTTCGACCTCGCCCGCGGCGATCAACTGGTTGTTGTTCTGCACCACGGTGATCAGCTCGCCCGCGGTGACGTTGTAGGCCTCAAGCCGCAGCGGATCGATCACCACCTCGACCATCTCGTCGCGGTTGCCCACGAGACTGGCCTCCAGCACCGCATCCATGCCTTCCAGATCGTCCTGCAGATCGCGGGCGACCCGCGCGATGGTGCGTTCAGGCACCGGGCCCGACAGGTTCACGATGATGATCGGAAACTCGGAAAAGTTGAACTCCGCCAGCGTATATTGCTCGTAGCCGTCGGGAAACTCGGCTTCGGCCTTGTCCATGGCGTCGCGCACGTCGGCCATAACCTTGGTCTTGTCCCAGCCGAACTCGAATTCGAGCACCACGTTGGCGTACCCTTCGGCGGC
The DNA here is from genome assembly GCA_038532285.1 of Pseudomonadota bacterium. GTDB lineage: Bacteria > Pseudomonadota > Alphaproteobacteria > Rhodobacterales > Rhodobacteraceae > Tateyamaria. Next base: position 8,336 of record JBCBAV010000006.1, read on the forward strand.
GGTCGACGTCATCTTGTCGAGCCCGTCGAGATCGCTCAGCTCGGTTTCCATCGGTTTGATCAGCAACTCTTCGCTGTCGGCCGCCGAAATGCCCGGATAGGGCAAAGAGATGATCAACGTCGGGATCTCGATATCCGGCTCACCCTCCTTGGGCAGCGAGATATAGGTGATCGTGCCCACCGCGATGGACAGAAAAATGAAAGCCATGACCATACGCGCACGCGAGGCGGCCCAGTCGACGATACCAGTCATTGGGTCTGCTCCTGATACGTGGGCGCCACTTCGACACCCGCCGTTACAAACTCTTGGCCCACCACGATGACGTTGGCCTGCGTCGGCAGGCCGGTCACCCAGACGCCGCGCACCGTGTCGCGCAGCACCGTGATCGGGGCAAATTCAACCGTGTTGTTCTCTCCCACCAGCCGCATGCCGATGTCGCCCTGCGCATCCAGCGTCAGGGCACTCGCGGGCAGCAGATGCGCCAGCGCGCCGTCCGCATCAATGGAGATATCGCTGGTCTGACCGTCGCGGATCGCCAGATCCGGGTTCGGAACCTCGATCTCGACGCGAAAGGTGCGGGTGGTCGGGTCCGCCGCGCGGCTCAGAAAGGTGACCGTGCCAACCAGATCATCGCCACCGGCAGCCAACTGCGCACGTGCGCTGGCACCCACCCTGACCCGGTTGACCTCTGTTTCGGGCACAAAACCCACCAGCTTGATCGGGTCGAGCTGAATGACCGTCGCGCACAGCGCACCGGGCTGCAGCAGGCTGCCCAGCTCGGCCGTGTCGCTTTCCAGAACGCCCGCAAACGGCGCATGAATGTCGAGCCGGGACAGCTCCTTTTCCGCCGATGCCACGGCGGCCAGCGCGCTTTCAATCGCAGCATCTGCCGATTGCAGGCCGGTGGTCGCAGCCGTCACGCCTGTGCGCGCGGCCTCCAGCCCCGCCTCGGACGCGGCCACAGCGGCGTCGGCGTTTTTCACCCGCGTCTCCGACGCAAAGCCATCCTCGCTCAGGCGCCGGGCAGCGTTCTGGTTGACCATCGCCTCGTCCAGCCGCGCCTGCGCCTCGAGCACCCTTGATTTCGCCTCCGGCACCCGCGCCTCGGCCTCGGTCTTGCGCGACCGCGCCTCGGCGGCGCGCGCGCGCATCTCGGCCAGCGATGACCCGCGTGTGCCGGGGTCAAGCTGGCACAGCAATTGCCCCTCACCCACGAACGCGCCCTTGCGCAGGGGCGGGGACGTCACGGTTGACGTTGTTTCGGCCCGCACATCTACCGACCGGGCCGCTTCGGTCTGGCCGCGCAGGATCACCGCGCTGTCGATCTCCTGCGCGGTCGACCGCCGCGCCACGACCTTGATCAGGTCCGCCCGCTCTGAAACCACGCGCGGGGCCTCATCCGCCTCTGCCGAGGCCTCTTCGGTGTCATCGGCAGCCGCGTCACCGCCGGTTTGCGCGGCAATGAAGGCCAGCGTGCGGTCCCGCTCGATCACCCACAAATACAGCGCCGCCGCCACAAAGGCCGCAAGAAGGAAGGAGATAATCCGCATGGAACAGCTTTCTTATGGGTCGGATCGACGATGTATATAGTGTTGAGTACGACTGAACTAACCGGTTTAGATTAATCTTTTTGGGAAAATTCCGCAATGCGGCGTGAATGCTGCACTGCGCGCAAGGATGTGGGCTGTTTTGCACAGACCGGTCCGGCGCGTGAGCGCGCCAAAAACGACAGCCATTGGCCCCGCAATTTCAACTGGTAATCGGGCGAAGTTAACCCAGAACCAGCATCTCGCACATGGCCAGATGCCGCGCGGCCTGTGCCCGCGCATGTCGCGCCATGCGCGTATCGCGCGCCAACGCCCCCGCGCGCAGCAGCCCCCAATGCTGCCCCAGCGCCCCGCGCCGCGCCTGCCCGATGGCCCGCTTGTCGGCCTCCGTGATGTCCGTCGGCAGCACCGCCGCCACCAAATCCTCAAAGGCCGTCGCACGCGCCCGGGCAAGGGACGCGTCGCGTCCCATCAGGCTGTCATAATCCTCCTGCGCAGCATAACGGCCCTGGCAGGTGACAAAATGATCGACAAGGTCGGACCCGGCATGGGCCCGCGGCACCACCAGCCCCACGAACAGGGCCGCCAGCACCAGGTATTTTGCGCACATAACCAGAGTGTTGCGCGCAAAATCCTACCGGTCAATGATTTTGTATACCGCGGTACGCCGCGCGTCTCAGCCGAGGCTCACGCTCGCCGCACTTTCGGGCAATTCCTCGTCGAACAGACGCTGATAGAACTCCGCCACGGTCTGCCGTTCCAACTCGTCGCACTTGTTCAGGAACGACAGCCGGAACGCATAGCCCACGTTGCGGAAAATCTCGGCATTCTGTGCCCATGCGATCACCGTCCGCGGGCTCATCACCGTCGACAGGTCCCCGTTCATGAACGCCGTCCGCGTCAGGTCAGCCACGGTGACCATCTGCTTGATGATCTTGCGCCCGCTCTCGGTGTTGTAATGCGGGTTCTTGGCCAGCACGATCGCGGTTTCGGCATCAATGCTCAGGTAATTCAGCGTCGCAACAAGGCTCCACCTGTCCATCTGGCCCTGGTTGATCTGCTGCGTCCCGTGGTACAGGCCCGTGGTGTCGCCCAGACCCACGGTGTTGGCCGTGGCAAACAGCCGGAAATAGGGATGCGGCTCGATCACCTGGTTTTGGTCCAGAAGCGTCAGCTTGCCGTCCACCTCCAGCACGCGCTGGATCACGAACATCACGTCCGCGCGCCCCGCATCATATTCGTCAAACACGATCGCCGTGGGGTTGCGCAGTGCCCAGGGCAGGATGCCCTCCTGGAAATCGGTGACCTGCTTGCCGTCCTTCAGCTTGATCGCGTCCTTGCCGATCAGATCGATCCGGCTGATGTGACTGTCGAGGTTGACCCGCACGCAGGGCCAGTTCAACCGCGCCGCCACCTGTTCGATGTGGGTCGATTTCCCGGTCCCGTGATAGCCCTGGATCATCACCCGCCGGTTGTGGCTGAACCCGGCCAGAATGGCGAGCGTGGTGTCGGCGTCGAACTTGTAGGTGGTGTCCAGCTCCGGCACCCGGTCGGTGCGCTCGGCAAAGCCCTTGACGTGCATGTCGCTGTCAATGCCAAACACCTCACGCACCGAAAGCTCTTCGCTCGGTTTCGCGTTGATGTCGATGCTGCCGTCCGCCATGTCGCGTTCCTCATGTCTGATATCTGGCCCCGCTGGACCCCGCCGCACGCCCGGTGTGCGTGTCCCGGCGGTGGTGCAACATAACGCGGACAAGGGCAAGGGGAAGGGGCGGGAAATTGCGCGGCAATATCTCAAGCATACGCCCGACCTAAAATCTGCGCCGTTAATTTGACCCCACGCGCGCCCGACCTTTCAAATTGTCGGAATATCTGCCCTTGTCCGAGGTCGCGCGCCAGCTAGGGGTAAAGGTAAATTAAGACCCCGTCTTGTAGCGTCCGCAGGTGTTTTTCCAGGACGGAGTCCCCATCATGCTCAAGAAACTGTTTAGCGCCTGCGCGGTGCTCTCGACCATTCTGTTTACAACGGGCGCGCATGCCGCCGCACTCAGCGTGAGTGGCTCAACAACCGTGGCCGGCGCGATCCTGCTGCCCATGCAGGACGAGATTGAAAGCGCCGCAGGGGTCGACCTGAACATCGTCGCCAATGGATCCAGCCGCGGCATGAATGATTTGGCCAACGGGCGGTCGCAGATGGCGATGATTTCCGCGCCGCTTGACGTGACCATCGCCAAAATCGAAACCAAGGCGCCGGGCAGCCTCGCGGGGATGGATCTGCAGGGACATCAAATCGGCGAAACGCGAGTCTCCTTTGTGGTGCACCCGTCCAATTCGGTGACGTCCATGACCCTGGACGATGTGGCGGCTGTTCTCAGCGGACAAATCACCAATTGGTCTGAACTGGGCGGCGCGGACATGCCAATTGTGATTGTGGCCGAAACCTCCGGCGGGGGCGTCCGCACTCTTGTTGAATCGCGCCTGATCGGCGGCGAGGCTCTTGCAGGCACCGTGCGCGAATTTCCAAACGCAACGCAGGTGCCTGTCGTCGCGTCGCAAATGCCGCAAGCCTTCGGTTTGGCACCGTCCAAGGCCATTGCCGGAACCTCGGCCAAAGCGGTGTCTACAGGCGAAGACATCGTGCAACCGCTGATCCTTGTCACCAACGGAGTGCCGTCGCCTGACGCGCAGGCCGTGATCGACGCATCAATGGCGGCAGGATCCTGAAGTGAATACGCCCGGGGTGCCCCGGGCCTTTTGTTACAAGTTGGTGTGCACCCATGTTTGCTAATCGTTTTTCCGTCACTGCAAAACTGTTCCTGCCGCCTGCCATCGCAGCAATTGGCCTGATCATCACCATTCTGACATCGCATATCGGCAGTCAGCACATGGCCCAAAACGCGCACGATATGCTGACCCAGAGCGACAAGAACGCGGCTGACATCAATGAGTTGAACACCACCCTGGAACGGGTGGTGTCGCTGGTAAAATCCGCACCCAGCGAAATTGACCTCGATCGGCTTGCAGCATCGCGCGCCGAGTTTTCCGAGAAGGTGGTTGCGCTCGAAGCGATGCTGGCAGAACGCATCGCCGACGCTGAGGGAATCGTTTTGACTGACATGGCGCAGTTGTCCGAGGCCGGGATCGCCGTGTTCGACTTTGCTGCGCAATTTGCGCAGGTGCAGGCCCTCGAAGTCGTCGACGGCGCATTTTCCGCTGCCGCTGCCGCCGTGACCGAGGATGTCGAGGTGTTCAAGGTCAAGCTTCACGAGCTTTCCGAGGCGCTTCTTGACGAAATCACGGTCGAAAGGGAAATCACCCAAAATCGCATTCTGGTTGCGGGGGCGCTGTCGCTGCTGGCTGCTGTCGGCATCAGCTTGATGATCGGGCGCAACATGTCGCGGCGCATGAAGGGACTGCAAACCCGCATGTCCCAGATTGCCGAGGGCGACATGGGCGGGCCCATCGCGGACACCGACGCCCGCGATGAGCTGGGCAAGATGGCTGCGGCGCTCCAGATTTTCCGCGACGGGCTGATCGAAAAGGCTGAGTTGCTGAAACAAAACGCAAAGCGCCAAAAGGCCGAAGAGGCCGCCGCCGAAGACGCCCGGCGCGCAGCGCACGACGCCGAAGAGCAGGAGCGACAAAGGATCGACGCCGAAGCGCGCGCCAAGGCCGAGCGCGACGCCCGCGCCGCCCAAGAGAAAGAGGCGCTGCGGGCCGAAGCGGAACGCGAACGCCAGGCCATCCACGACGAACTGGCCGGCGTGATGTCCGGGCTGGGCGACGGCCTGAAGAAACTGGCGTCCGGCCAGCTGGACGCGGAAATCTTCGCAGACTTCCCCGACAACTACAAAGCCGTGCGTTCGGATTTCAACACTGCCGTTCAAAACCTCAAGGAAATCGTCAGCCTGATTTCCGCAAGCGGGCTGGAAATTTCGGACGTGTCCGACGAGGTGTCCGAGGCCACCGCCGCCCTCGCCAAGCGCACCGAAAGCAACGCGGCCTCCCTCGAAGAGGCCGCCGCCGGGCTCAACCAACTGACCAAGGCCGTCGCGATGGCAAATGAAGAAACCCAGGCTGCAAGCCAGCTTGCCGAAACCACCGAACAGCAGGCCGAAAAGGGCGCGCAGGTTGTCACCGACACCGTGACCGCGATGGAAAAGATACAGTCCTCCTCGGTCAAGATCTCGTCCATTGTCGAAGTGATCGAAGGCATATCGTTCCAGACAAACCTTCTTGCCCTCAATGCCGGGGTCGAAGCCGCCCGCGCCGGTGAGGCGGGCCGCGGGTTTGCCGTCGTCGCCACCGAAGTGCGCGCGCTTGCGCAACGCTCCTCCGAAGCAGCCAAGGAAATATCCGCGTTGATCGAGGAAGAAGCGGCAAATGTCGAGCAGGGCGTCGGGCTGGCGAAAATGGCGGGCACGTCCTTGCAGGAAATCACCAAAGCCGTCTCTGCAATGAATGCCCGGATCACCACGATCACCGACGCGGCCAACAGTCAGTCGGCAGGCATCACAGAGATCAACGGCACTGTCATTCAAATCGACCAGTCGACCCAGCAATACGCAGCAATGTTCGAAGAAACCAACGCCGCCACACAAGTTCTCAAGCAGCATTCAAACGATCTGCGCGGTGCGATCAGCCGGTTTTCAATGGGCCACGACACATCCGCACTTGCCGCCGAATAGGGGCACCTGCACGCAATAGTGCCGGGTCAGGGGCGGCGCCAACTGCCTCCCGCAAAACGGTGTGGGCACCCGTGGTGCCCGACCTCACTTGAAACTCCGGCTGTCCTTCAGCTGATCCCACGCCCACACGACCTCCTGCAGCTGCTCTTCCTGCGAACGGTCGCCGCCGTTCATATCCGGGTGCAGCACCTTGATCAGCGCCTTGTAGGCCTTGCGGATTTCCTGCTTGGTCGCATCCGCCTTGACCTCGAGGATCTCGATCGCCCGCTTCTCGGTCGGCGGCAGACGCCGCCCCGCGGCCGATCCACCGCGCCCGGGGTTCTGCGTCGCGTTCTTGCCCAGCACCTGATGCGGGTCCTCGATGCCCAGCCGCGCCCACGCCCGCGCCTCCGGATCGCCCAGCGGCTTGGTCTGGCGCTCCCACACCTTGTCCTTGGACATCTGAGCGTTCAGTTCGGCCTCGGTCGTGCCGTCGAAAAAGTTCCACTTGTTGTTGTACTCGCGCACGTGTTGCTGGCAGAACCAGAAGAAATCATCCAGCACATCGGGTGCCTTGGGCGCGCGAAACTTGCCCGGCTCGGTGCAACCCTCGTGGTCGCACACCCGCGTCGACGTCTCCGACGCCCCCGACATCCCCCGCCGCCCGCGCGGGTTCTTTTTCTTGGCCGAGGACACGGACATGTCGAACCCAAACGGGTCAGGCTTGCGGGTCATGATCGTCTCCTTGCTCGGCTCGGCGCGCCTATGGCACGGGGGGTCTTTTCGACTCAGGACGGCAAGTTTAGACCTGCAGACGAAAGAGGGAAGGGGGCTTGGCCAAAAAATGCCGATACGCGACGAGATAGAGCAGGCCCTGCGCGCTGCCTTCACCATCCGCGAGGTCGAGGTGATCGACGACAGCGCCTCCCACGCCGGTCACGCCGGTGCCCCCGCAGGCGGGCAAAGCCATTTCCTCGTGAAACTCCGCAGCCCTGATCTGGCTGACATGTCCCGCGTCGCCCGCCACCGCGCCGTGCACAAGGCGTTGGGCGACATCGTCCCCCGCATCCACGCGCTGGGGCTGGATCTGGGGGCGTAGCACCTAGCCCACCGCCGCCACAACGTCCGCATCCTCAAACACCACCATCCCGTCCACCGCGGGCCGTACCTTCTTGTAATCCCAGCACATCTTCGCCGCCTCCAGCGACAGCCCGGGATGCCGATCCATCGCATCACGCAGGTATTGCAAATAGTTGTTGCAGGCCGCGATCTCGCGCCGGAACGCGGGGTCGGCCTTGCGCTCTTCCAGCACGTGCCAGGCCGCAATCGCATCACCCAGCGTCGCCCCCGCATTGCTGCGCATCCAGTCCATGAAATCGCCGTGACAGACAAAGGCCTTGCCGATCTCGGCCTTGAAAAACCCGCGCACATTGGGGCCAAACGACACCGCATCGTCGATCACCGTCTCGCGCGTCAGCGCTTCCTTGGCCCAGTTGAACCCGCCGCGCTTTTTGCGCGCCGCTTTTGGCGGCGCCTCACCGGGATGGCGCAGCGCAAACGTCACCCGCGCCCGCAACTCCGCCTTGCTGCCTGCTTCCGACACTCCAAGGCCCGCGCAAAACGCCTTGAGCGCATCCACCGGCCAGTACCACCGCTCGAACGCGTCGGCGGTCATTGTCGCGTCCATTTCGGGTCGTATCTCGGCGCTGTCGGTCATAACCGCTTCCCTCGCTGCTGCCCGCCTTGACTTAGGCCGCGCAGCGCCGGGCACCAACGCGCGCCCTTGCGCCCAAACGCTGGGGGCGGCAGCCTGCTGCCACAGCACGAGGAGGCGCACCGCATGACATCACCAACGACCGCCGAAAAACGCGCCACCTTCGCCGCCCTGCACCGCGGCCCCGACCTGTTTGTCGCACCCAACGCATGGGACGCGGGCACTGCGCGCCTGCTCACGGGCCTCGGCTTTCCGGCCCTTGCCACCACCAGCGCGGGGCTCGCTATTGCGCTGGGCGTCCGCGACAGCAGCGCCACGCTCAGCCGTGCCGCCGTGCTGGCCAACGCACGCGACATCGTCGCCGCCACTGATCTGCCCGTGTCCGCCGATCTCGAAGACGGCTTTGGCCCCACGCCCGAAAACGTCGCCGAAACCGTCCGCCAGGCCACCGACGTGGGCCTCGCTGGCGGTGCGATCGAGGACGCCACCGGCAACGACAGCGACCCGATCTACGACATCGACACCGCCACCGCCCGCATCCGCGCCGCCGTCGCGGCCAAGACCGATCCCAATTTCCTCATCACAGCGCGGTCCGAAAACTACCTTTTTGGCCGCCCCAACCTGCCCGACACGATCCGCCGCCTGCAAGCGTTCGAGGCGGCAGGCGCCGACGTGCTCTATGCCCCGGGCCTGCCCGACATCGCCGCCGTGCGCGCGGTCTGCGATGCGGTCAGCGCGCCGGTCAATGTGCTGATCGGGATCACCACGACGCCTTACACGGTCGCCGACCTCGCCGCCGCCGGGGTGCGCCGCGTCTCGACGGGTGGGTCTCTGGCGCGGGCGGCTCTGGGGGCCGTGGTGCGGGGCGCTGTCGAGCTGCGCGATCACGGCACCGCGGGATACGTCAGCACGTCCATGTCCGGGGCGGACATCATGGCCCAAATGCGCGATGTAAAGCGAACGTAAACGTGCGCCGCCAAACCCTAACGCGGCCTGTTTATGAACGATCCGTAAACGTCTGACACAGCGGCGTTTTGTACAAAACACCCCCCGTTTTCATCAAAACCCGCGAAGAGCCCCGAAAAGGGGGCGATGAGCAGCCCCTGTTTTGTACAAAACAGCGCCCATTTTCATCAAAACACCGCGCCAGCGGCACCGCACGCAGCGTTAAGACAGCTGCCCCAGCTTCCGCGCCACGATCTCGTTCACCGCCTTGGGGTTGGCCTTGCCGCCGGTGGCTTTCATCACCTGTCCGACAAACCAGCCCGCCAGTTTCGGGTTCTGCTTGGCCTTCTCGACCTGTGCCGGGTTGGCCGCGATCACCTCGTCCACCGCCGTCTCGATGGCGCCGGTGTCCGTGACCTGTCTCATCCCTTTTTTCTCAACGATATCAGCAGGATCGCCGCCTTCGGTATAGACGATCTCGAACAGGTCCTTGGCAATCTTGCCCGAAATATCGCCCCGTCCGATCAGGTCGATGATGCCACCCAGCTGCGCCGGGCTGACGGGGCTGTCCTCGATCCCCTTGTCATCATCCCGCTTCAACCGCCCAAACAGCTCATTGATCACCCAGTTCGCCGCCGTCTTCCCCTCGCGCCCCCGCGCCACCTCTTCGAAATATGCTGCCGCCGCGACCTCCGCCGTCAGCACCGAGGCGTCATAATCCGTCAGGCCAAAGTCATTGATAAACCGCGCTTTTTTCGCATCCGGCAACTCTGGCAGGGACGCCGCAATATCGTCCACCCACGCCTGCTCGATCTCCAGCGGCAGCAGGTCGGGATCCGGGAAATAGCGGTAGTCGTGCGCCTCTTCCTTGGACCGCATCGACCGCGTTTCCTGCTTGTCCGGATCATACAGCCGGGTCTCCTGATCCACCGTGCCACCAGCCTCGACAATCGCGATCTGCCGCCGCGCCTCGACCTCGATGGCTTGCTGGATAAACCGCATCGAGTTCATGTTCTTGATCTCGCAGCGGGTGCCCAAGTGACTGAAATCCTGCGTTTCTTGGTATTTTTCATAGGCCCCGGGCAAGCAGATCGACACGTTCACATCCGCCCGCAAATTGCCGTTCTGCATGTTTCCGTCGCAGGTGCCGAGATACAGCATGATCTGGCGCAACTTGCCCAGATAGGCGGCCGCCTCCTCGGGGCCGCGAATGTCGGGGCGGCTGACGATCTCCATCAGGCACACGCCCGTGCGGTTCAGGTCCACAAACGACATCGCCGGGTCCATGTCGTGGATGCTTTTGCCTGCGTCCTGCTCCATGTGGATCCGCTCGATCCGCACCAGCCGGGCGATGCCTTCGCCCATCTCGACCAGAACTTCACCTTCGCCCACAATGGGATGATATAATTGGGAAATCTGATAACCTTGCGGCAGGTCGGGATAAAAATAGTTCTTGCGGTCAAAGGCCGAGCGCAGGTTGATCTCCGCCTTCAGGCCCAGCCCCGTGCGCACCGCCTGTTCCACGCAATATTCGTTGATCACCGGCAGCATCCCGGGCATCGCCGCGTCCACAAAGGCGACGTTCGAATTGGGCTCCGCCCCGAACTGTGTCGAAGCGCCCGAAAACAGCTTTGCGTTGCTTGAGACCTGCGCGTGCACCTCCATCCCGATCACCAGTTCCCAGTCGTGCTGGGCACCGGCAATGGTTTTCACCTTGGGGGTCTCATAGGTCAGGTCCAGCATCGCGCGTCCTTTGGTTCAGGGCTTGGCGCGGTGTAAATCAGCCCTCGCGCGCGGGCAAGAGGGCGCGACCATTCAGCGTCTTTCGCGCCGCCCACGAACGCGCCACGATGCACGCATGAACATCGAAGAAACCCCCGTGCCGCCCGGCACGTACCTCGCCGATTTCGTCGCCCGCGAGGGGCACTACACCGACTGCTTCACCGCACCTGGCAAAACCGCGACGCTGCCGCAGTTCATCACCGCATTCTATACGCAACCGCTGTTTCGCGCCGAACGCCTCGTGCTGCGTGCCACAGCAGGCGCTCGCAGCACCGATGAACAGGTGCGCGCGCTGGCGTCAGGAGAGATTAACGACTTTGCGGTATGGAAGGTGCACAGCAGGTCCAACACCGAAATCCTGCTCGAGGACATCCAATCCAACCGCACCCTGTCCTGGCTCAGCACCGCTGGCGGCCTGCACTTCGGCTCGGTCGTCCGCCCGGTCCGCAACAGGCGCGGCCAGCTTGTCCTCGGGCCCGTGTTCGACGCGCTTCTATCAGCGCACAAACTCTACTCTCGCGCGCTTCTCGCAGGAGCCGCCCGCCGGGTCTGAGGGCCGTCCAGCCCCTTCTCTGTTTCAAAAAAATCCCCCCCGGAGGACCGATCAGCCACCCGCGCGCCGAAACCGGATCGACTTACCCGGCGCGCATCTGTGCGCCGTTTTCGGTAAAGATCACCCGCTGTCCGGCTGCCAGTTCGCGCCGGAACACGTCGCCCAGATAGCGCAGCGCATCGGCATAACCCGAGGCCGCAAACCGGTCCCGGCAGCGCACGCCAACGGTCTGATCCAATCCCCGGGACGCTTGCGCCCAGGTGATCGAATGCAGCTCGCGCAGGTGATCCCGTACGATCCACCCGGCGGCGTCGGCGATGCGGGCACGGGCATAGTCTGCCTCGTCATGTCCCATCGGTGCGTCGCCCATCGTATTGGCACAATAGGCCGCCAGCATGTTGACCACGTGCTGATCGCGCAGGTGATCCAGGATGTCTCCCAGCCCCTCGACAAACAGGTCGAGATCGACGCGCGCGCAGGCCTCGGTGTCCATGGCGATGGCATCCATCATGGTCCAGCAATAGGCCCCGGCACCCCACGCGCCCTGCGTCAGCGCGGCAATGCGGCGGGCCTCGGTCTCGAGCCGCGCGTAACTGCCGCTGAAGCGGGGCAGCAGGTGTTTGCCCATGGACCGCATGGCGCGCGGGTTGCGCACGTCCAGCGTGATCCAGCGTTCGTAATCGGCGACGATGGTTTCGACATCCGCCTCGAGGCCGCCGCTGACGGCGCATTTCACCGACGCGATCAGGGGCGAACTCAGTGCAACAGGGTCCAGACCTTCGACAATTTCGGCGGCGCGTTCGAAATGGGCGGCAAAGGCTTCGCGGTTGTGCCGCGGCACTTCGATGGCCCAGCCGGTGCCGCGCCAGGCCCAGCCGATATCCACATGCGCCGAGGCCACGACCGCGGCAATCATCGGATCGTTGTCGGCCTCGGCCAGCACGATTTCCAGCGCCTCGATGCCCTCGAGCAGCGGCGCATCGAGGTCCGGGCGCCCGGAAATCAGCGCGTGTTCGGCAGCAGCCACAACGTCAGCACGTGCGCCAAAAGCCATGAGGTCGGCGACAGGCATGCCACCCCCGGTCTTTTCGCGGGTGCTGTCATAGGTGCGCAATTGCGCGGCCAGTGTCGTCCAATCCTCCTGGCGGGCCAGACGCAGTGCTGCGTTCTGGATCAGATCGCGGGCACGATCTTCGGCCGTGGGATCGGGACAGGGGATGACCAGTGCGCGTTCCAAAGGCAACGGCCGCGGCGCAGGGCGCGGCGCTGTGCCGATTACGGTCTCGAGCGGCGCCACAGCATCGGGCGCGTTCTCCGCGGCATCGCCGCGCCCAACCGGGCGCAGGCGATGCAAAGGAGAAAGGACTTTGTCGAAAAGCGGCATGCCAATGAGCTCTGCTGATACTATCTGGCGTCAGGTATCCCCAATAAATGCGGCCCAAAAGGGGCGCGCGCCGGTCAAACTCGGACAAATGGCACGTTCATTTTGCGATACCTGCAACTTTCGATAAAGGCTGTTCGCGCGGGGCGCGAAGGTGACATCCGGCGGGCTTTGGCCGGTCGTATGGGCCGATCTGGACGGCTGGGGCGTGCCCGCGCATAATCGCGCGATGCGTGTGGGGATTTGGCATATCTGGCTGGCGTGCGTGCTGATGGCGGCAGGTGCAGTCGCCGATCCGGAACCGTCGGCTGCGGACCTGTCCGTCGCGGTGCTGCCGCCGGATCAGTTCGATGGCCTGCGGCCGCCCGCGCGCGATGGTAACGTGCCCAATACCCGCTGGCGTCATCAATCCGATCACGTCCTGTGGAACCGCGCGGCGCTGTCGGCGCTCAAGACCCATGGCGCGGCGCTGCCCGCGATGGTGCCGGATGACATCGCGCCGTGGTGCCCGCGCTATGCACACGCGGACCTGCCCGAGCGCCGCGTCTTTTGCGAGGCTTTCTGTCGGCGCTGGCCAAGTACGAAAGCACCTACAAGCCGCGCGCTGTGGGCGGGGGCGGGCGGTGGTACGGCTTGCTGCAGATCCTGCCTGCGACGGCCCGCGGCTATGGGTGCAATGCGCGCACGGGGGCGGCGCTTTTGAACGGGGCGGCCAACCTCAGCTGCGCGGTGCGGATCATGGCAGTGACCGTACCGCGTGACGGGGTGATCCACCGACGCGACAGCACGTGGCGCGGGGTCAGTGCGGACTGGGGCCCGATGCGTTCGGCATCCAAGCGCGCGGACATGGCGGCTTGGCTGCGTCGGCAAAGCTACTGTGCGCCGCTCGATGCCGTGCGCCCCTTGGCGCGCCCTCAGTCCCCCAGCTGATCGCCGATCCGTCCCCAGATCTCCGGATACGTGAGCATCAGCAGGTGCCCGTGGCCGTCGATCAGATCGACCTGCGCGCTGGGAAGTCTGCGGGCGAACCGGTGCACCACGCGCGGCGGGAACACCGGATCCTCCGCGCCGTGGTACAGCGTTATGTCAACGCCCGCGAGCGCGCCGGGATCGGGGTTGGTCCAGCGCCGCAGATCGCGCGTGTGCCGCCGCGCCAGCCCGTCCTTGGGCAACTCGATGCGCGCCGTGTTTGCAGCCACAAGGTCGTCTGCGGCAGCGGCCACCTCGGGTTCGGTGCGGACCTCGTCGCCATAGGCCAGCGTCCGGTAATATTCGAGCCAGATGTCCTTTGGTTTGGCCGACCCTGCGCGCGTCGCGGCCGCCAGCGTCCCCAGCGCGCCACGTATACCGGCGAGCACCGGTTGCGGTGCGGGCATGGCCATCGAGATTGCGGCCACATTGACCTGGGTTTCTGGGGCGCGTCGCCTGATTTCCTTGGCCGCCTCAAGGGCAATCACGCCGCCGGTGGAATGGCCGATCAGATCGACCCGCCGCAGTCCGGCACGCGTGACCTGCGTGGCGATATGGTCGGCGGCAAACGCGAGGTTGATGAAATCTTCGGGCGGGCGTCCATCGTAGCCGGGCAGGCGGTAGAACGCGACCGCGCGGCCCGGGGCGGCCAGTGTCAGGGCAGGCGTCATCGCGCGGATCGACGTAAGCGCGCCGGGTATGGCAATCACGGCGCTGTCGGCACGATCCCATTCGGCCTTTTGGTAGATCAGCGGGGCCGAGGTCGGCCTTGGCACCGGCGCGCAGGCTGCCAGCAGCAGCACAAGGAACAGGCAGACGATCCTCATCCCAACAGCGAAAAGTGGTGGCGCTGGACCGCGATGCCGCGTGCAGCCAGAGCCGCTTCGAATGCATCGGCGGGGGGGATCGATTCAAGTGGCAGTCGCAACTTGCGCCCGTTTGTCAGCACCGCGCTGGCGCGGACCGAAAAATCGAGCCGGGTGTCGAGACGCACGTGATCCAGCGCATGCAGTGCAACCTCGCCTTTGCGGCTGCCGGAAAACCACGACAACGCGTCGGACCCGATCTCAACCCCTGACAGGCGACCCGACGCCAGATCATAAAGCGCGGGCAGGGTGGCGAATCCCGCAAGGCTGACCAGGATCAGCGAAGCGTCCAGCACCTGCCACGCAAGCCCCATCGCGATCCAGACCGCAATGACGACGATCAGCGTGGCCCGGTTGCGACCGGTGTTCTCGTGGCGAAAGGGGCCGGGATCGACGGATGTTTCTGTCATCGCCCGCCCGATACATCCAGCGTGCTGCCGGTGACATAACTTGCCGCGTCGGACGCCAGCCACAGGATTGCCTGCGCCACCTCTTCGGGGTGGCCCACGCGCTGCATGGGCACGTTGTGTGCGTTTTTGAAGGCGCGCTCAGGATCGCCGCCTTTGCCGTGGATCGCGGTGTCGATCAGACCGGGGCGCACGGCCATGACCCGGATGTTGCTGGCGGCGACCTCGTCCGAAAGACCTTTGGTGAAGGTGTCGATGGCAGCTTTGGAGGCGGCGTAGTCGACGTATTGATTTGGAGACCCCAGCGTCGCGGAGACCGAGGACACATTGATGATGACGCCACCTGCGCCGCGCGCCTCCATGCGTGTCACGGCCTCTTTGGCTGTCATCATCGCGCCGATGACGTTCACGTTCATGATCTGCGTGACACGGGCATGATCGATTCCGGTCAACCGCTTGGCTGGCGCGACGATGCCTGCGTTGTTGACCAGCACGTCAATCCGACCGAAATGCCGGTCGAGCGCTGCAAAAATGGTGGCAATACCTGCCTCAGTGCCCACATCCGCCTGGACGATGTGCACCGTCGCACCTTTTGCGGCTGCGGCGGTCTGCGTCGTCTCTGCCCCGGACCGGTCGGAATTGTAGACCAGCAGGTAATCATACGTCCCGGCCCCCAGCCGTGCCACGGCGGCGCCGATGCCGGCGGAAGCGCCGGTGATCAGGCACACGGGTCTTTGTGTCATGGCGGTGCTCCCGGGCGGTTCAGGCCAAAGGTGCGGTCAGGCTAGCAGTTTGGCTGCGCAGGGTGAATGGCATCGGGCTGGGCGATTTGCTGCGGTCACGCCTCGCGGATGCGCGAGATCATCTCGGTCGTGTCGCGGCTCAGGTTCGGGGTGCGCGCGATACGGTCCAGTTCCTTGCTGATCAGGTTCTGCCGGATGGCATCGTAGCGGCGCCATGTCTGGAAGGCGGCGCACATGCGCGCGGTGGTTTGGGGGTTCACCGGATCCAGCTTGATCAGCCAATCTGCAAGCATGGCATAGCCTGACCCGTCCTTGGCATGAAAGCCCGCGTGATGCCCGACCATCGCGCCGATTGTGGCGCGGAACCGGTTCGGGTTTTTCCAATTGAAATCGGAATGCTGGGTGAGCGCCTGGGCGGTGTCGACGGTATCGTCCGGCTTGGTCGATGACACTTGGAGCGAGAACCATTTGTCCATCACGAGCCGGTCGTCTTTCCATGTCGCCTCGAACTGGGCCAATGGTGCGTCGCCGCGCCCGTAATAGACCAGCAACCCAAGCGCTGCGAGCGACTGGGTCATGTTTGTGGCGGTGTCAAATTGCTCCTGCGCCGGGTCGGTGTTGCCAAGGCGGGCCATGAGACCCAGCAGGTGATTGCTGAAAACGCGTTTTTCGACTTGCTCAGGCGTCGGCGCATAGTCCTCGTGCACCTGATGGGCGGCAAAGAGATCTGCGAGGTGCGGCGCAAGGCTTTGCGCGAGGGCGTCGTAATGCTCTTGCGAGGCGCTCCAGATCGCGTCCGGGTCCACGGGCAGGTCGCGGCGGTGCAATTCGGCCGCCAATTCGGTTTGGCCGGTCACTGTATTGACGGTCGAACGGAAGACCGGGTTCAGGCTGTCGTCCACCATGATGCGCGACACGGTGTGGATGTATTCGGCATCGGGCGGGGTGCCTTCGGTGATGCTGCGGATCAGGCTGTCTCGCGACAGCACGCGCGCCGCATCCCAGCGGTTGAATGGATCGGTGTCATGGGCCAGCAGGAACGCGTGATCGGTTTTGAAATCCAGCACGACAGGGGCCGAGAACTCCCGCAGGATCGAGGCGACAGGTTTGGCGTCGAGGCCGGTGAAGCTGAAGCTCTGGGTGGCTTCGGTCATTTCGAGCACCTGGGTCGGCACGGCTTCGGACCCGTCGGGGTTCAAAAGACCCACCGCGATCGGCAAAAGCTGCGGTTGTGGGTCCGGTGAAGCCGTCGATGGTGCCGTTTCCTGCGTGAACGTCAGGGTGTATGTGCCGTCCTCGAACGCGTCCTCTGCCTTCAGATGGGGCGTGCCCGCCTGCGTGTACCAGCGTTTGAATTGCGTCAGGTCGCGTCCGGTCGTGTCCTCGAACACCTTCAGCCAGTCCTCGATGGTGCAGGCCTGACCGTCGTGGCGGTCAAAGTAGAGGTCCAGCGCGCGCCTGTAGGGCGCATCGCCCACCAGCCGCTTGAGCATCCCGATGAGCTCGGCGCCCTTTTCGTAGATGGTCAGCGTGTAGAAGTTGTTGATCTCCTGATAGCTGTCGGGCCGGACCGGGTGGGCGAGAGGGCCCTGATCCTCGGTGAATTGCGCGGTGCGCATGAAATTGGCGTCGCCGATACGCTTGAGTTCCGAACCGCGCATGTCGCTGGTGAACTGTGCGTCGCGAAAGACGGTCAGACCTTCCTTGAGGCACAGTTGGAACCAGTCGCGGCAAGTGATGCGATTGCCGGTCCAGTTGTGGAAATATTCATGCGCGATGATCGCCTCGATCCGTTCGAAATTGCCATCGGTCGAGGTTTCGGGCGAGGCGAGCACGGCAGAGGCGTTGAAGATGTTCAGCCCCTTGTTCTCCATCGCGCCCATGTTGAAGTCGTCCACCGCCACGATGTTGAACACGTCGAGGTCGTAGGCGCGGCCATAGACCTCCTCGTCCCACTTCATGCTGTCCTTGAGCGCTTGCATGCCAAAGGCGCATTTGCCCTCGTCCCCGGGCCGGACATAGAGCGCAAGGTCGACATGCCGCCCCTCCATCGTGGTGAAACTGTCGCGATGCGCCACCAACTCGCCTGCCACGAGGGCAAACAAGTACGCGGGCTTGGGCCATGGATCGTGCCATTCGGCCCAGCCGTCGCCCGCGGCGATCGGGTTGCCATTCGACAAGAGCACAGCGTGCGGGCCGTTGATGCGCACGGTAAATGTGGACATCACGTCGGGGCGGTCGGGATAAAAGGTGATCTTGCGAAACCCTTCGGCTTCGCACTGGGTGCAATACATTCCGTTGGACTGGTACAACCCTTCAAGGGCGGTGTTGGCAGCGGGATCGATCTGAACCTCTGCCTCCCAAGTGAAGGGGACGTTGGGCACATCGCAGGTCAGGCCAATGTCGGTGATGGTGGGCGACACCGGTTCGCCGTCGATCTTGGCCGAGACCAGTGACAGGTTCTCGCCATGCAGAAAGAAAGCCGGATCCGCGGCGCCGGGGACCGGTGCAAAGCGGATGCGTGCCGTCACGCGGGTTGCGGAGGGCGCCAGATCAAATGTCAGGTGCACGTCCTCGACGTCAAAGCCAAAAGGCGTGTAGTCCTTGAGATATATGGTCTGTGGGGCAGCGTCGCGCATGTGCAGGGCTCCTTTGGTTCGACCACAGGTAATCTGCGCACCGGACCGAGACCAGACCCAATGCACGGCTTGGGTGTTTTCCGCCTGATTTGCAGTTGGGTTTGCCGCAATCCATCGCTGCGTCGAGCGTCCCCGCACCGTTTTCGTTCACGGTTGATCCGGCATCGGTCGCGCCGACGGATACGCTGGTGTTTGACATCTCGCGGCGGTCGAACCGTTGGGTGTTCGTGGGTGAGGTCACCTTTGACGGGGCGGCACCGTCCGCGGTGCCTTTGCCTGTGTCCGGCCTTTCGCTGCTGCGCGCGCTGAGCCGCGTCGCGGCGTGGCGTCGCAAACGGCGATAGCCTCTCGACACGGACGGGGCCGCGTTTATCTGTTGGCTCATGACGACAGTCCTTTGGTTCAAACGGGATTTGCGGACGGCTGATCACGCCGCCCTCGCGCGCGCGGTCGAGCGTGGGCCCGTGATCCCGCTGTACATCTTCGAACCGGAGATGTGGGCGCAGCCGGACATGTCCGGACGCCAGTTCGATTTCGTGCGCGAATGCGTCGAGAGCCTGCGTGCCGATCTGGCCCGCCTTGGGGCCACGCTGGTGGTGCGCGTGGGCGAGGCTGTTGATGTGCTGTCGGCGCTGCGCACCGAGGCCAAGTTCGACCGGATCGTCAGCCACGAGGAAACCGGCAACGGCTGGACCTTTGCCCGGGATCGGGCGATCGCGGGTTGGTGCGGTGCCGAGGGTGTCGCGTGGGAAGAACTGGCGCCTGCAGGCGTGGTCCGGCGGCTGAACGGTCGCGATGGATGGGCCAAACTGCGCAATGCCTACCTGCGGCAATCGCAGATCGACGCCCCGGCGCTTGTGGCGGGGCCGGTTCTGCCGTCAGACGACGTACCGCGATTGGTCGCCGAAGACCCCTGTCCGGAGCGGCAGCGCGGTGGGCGCGACATGGCCTTGTCGCTGTTGGGATCTTTCCTGACCGAGCGGGGGCAGATCTATCGCAAGGACATGTCGTCGCCTGTGACCGGCGAGACAGCCTGTTCTCGCCTGTCGCCCTACTTTGCGCACGGCTGCCTGTCGGGGCGCGAGGCGTCGCAAGCAACGGCCGCACGCCAGCGCGAGGTCAAAGGCACGCGCGAAGGGTGGGGTGGGTCGCTGAAATCCTATCAGGCGCGGCTCGCGTGGCGCGATCACTTCATGCAAAAGCTCGAGGACGAGCCCGCGCTGGAACATCGGTGTTTGCATTCGGCTTATCAGGGCCTGCGCGGCGACGACGTGGCGCGTCGCGTGGCTTGGGAAAAGGGTGAAACCGGTTTGCCCTTTGTCGATGCGTGCATGCGGTATCTGGCGGCCACGGGTTGGATGAACTTCCGCATGCGGTCGATGCTGATGGCCGTGGCGTCCTATCACCTGTGGCTGGATTGGCGGCAAACGGGCTTGCATCTGGCGCGGCAGTTCACCGATTTCGAGGCGGGCATTCACTGGCCGCAGGTGCAGATGCAGTCGGGCACAACAGGCATGAATACGGTCCGTATCTATAATCCGGTCAAACAGGGGTTGGATCAGGACCCGACGGGCGTGTTCACCCGCCGTTGGTGCCCGGAACTTGCGGCGGTGCCGGACAAGCATTTGCAAGAACCGTGGACGTGGGAGGGTGCGGAACGCATTCTCGACAAAACATACCCAGCCCCGATTGTGGACGTGAAACAGGCCGCAAAGGCTGCACGCGAGAAAGTGTGGGCGGTGCGCAAGGGCCAGGCTTTTCGCAAGGAAGCCGCCGCGGTGGTCGAGAAACACGCAAGCCGCAAGGACAGCGCAGGGCATTTCGTCAACGACCGTGCGCCGCGACGGCGCGTGCCGACCGCGCGGGACCAGCGACAAATGGGGTTCGACTTCTGATGGCGAAGATGCGCAAGAAATCCGAACTGCCGGAAAAAATGTGCCCGGTGTGCGCGCGCCCGTTCACATGGCGCAAGAAGTGGGAAAAAGTCTGGGACGAGGTCAAGTATTGCTCGGACCGCTGTCGGCGCGAGGCCAAAAGCAAGGCGCGGGTCTAAGGGGCATTTCCCACGCTCGGGGTATTGAGTAACAACAGCTTTGAAACTCAGCACGTCGGGAGGGACCTCATGACCATTTCGCTGCGCCGCGCGCGCACCATCATCCGCAAGACACTGGAAAAGGGCCGCGAGATGGACCTGAAGCCGCTTTCGGTTGTCGTGCTTGACCCCGGCGGGCATGTGCAGGCCTTTGAACGCGAAGACGGCGCGTCGCCCGGACGGTTCGCCATCGCGCAAGGCAAGGCATACGGGGCGGTCATGCTGGGCATGCCCGGTTCCGCACAAATGGCGCGGGCCGAAGCGCAGGCCTATTTCATGAATGCGGTCAACGGCACCTTTGGTGGCCAGGTGGTCCCGGTCCCGGGCGGCGTTCTCGTTCGGGGCAAGAATGGCGCCGTGGTCGCCGCTGTTGGCGTGACGGGCGACACATCGGACAATGATGCCGCCGCAGCGCAAGCCGGCATCGAGGCGGTTGGCCTGACGGCCGACATTTAAGCCAATCACTGGCAAAGCGCTGGAATGCCTGCGCTTT
The DNA here is from genome assembly GCA_038532285.1 of Pseudomonadota bacterium. Classification (GTDB taxonomy): domain Bacteria; phylum Pseudomonadota; class Alphaproteobacteria; order Rhodobacterales; family Rhodobacteraceae; genus Tateyamaria. The sequence goes on from JBCBAV010000006.1 coordinate 29,134, forward strand.
GCCTGAGTGGCAGCATTTTGCATAAATTCGTGCTATAGTGGAACCGAGGTCAGTATTTTCGATCTCCCGGCGCGGGCTCACGCGCCCGCCCGGATCATTTCACGAAAGGAGTTTGAGCATGTTGTCAAAACGAAGTGAAAGCATCTCGGTCGAGATCGTATCCGAGGTTGCCAAGGAAGCCGCGATACAGTTGCTAAACGAGCGCGCGGGCGACTGGAATGCCGAACGGGTCGACATCGGAATGTTCCCGGACGGCGGCATCGTCGGCGGTCGAATCTTTTGCAAGACATTGGACGGTGTGCAGGCGACGGATCTGGTCAAGACGGCAGGAGCCATCAACAAATCACTGTCGCAAAGCCTGCGCGGGGTCGAACTGCACGTCGAACTGGTCGACAATATCATCACCATGGGCGGCAAGATTGGTCCGGACATACTGTTCGACCAGATTCGGGGATGAGCGGAACGGACAACGCCGACCTCAAATGCCCCTCTGCCCAGCCCGAGTTCGAAGACGCGCAGGTGCTGGGTGTGATCAAACGCGGCGCGGACGGGCCACGTCTGGCGTACACTGCGGGGCGCGTTCCGGCGACAGATGACGTGGTGTCTGCGACGGGACCAGTGCCCCCCACGCTGGTTATGCGCTTTGCCGGTAAATGCGAGACAAAGCGCTGCGTGCATTTCAAGGGCGGGGCCTGTGCTCTTGTCGGGCGGATCGTCGACGGGCTGGACCCGGTGACCCATGCGTTGCCTGCCTGCGCCATTCGTCGGACCTGTCGCTGGTACGCGCAGGAAGGCGATGCCGCGTGCCACCGATGTCCGCAGGTGGTCACGCGACTTGAGGCACCCGATGATCACACCCGTGCCATCGCAGAGGGACCTTAAAAAAACCGCACCGGGCGGACGGCAGGTCGCTGCCCGCCCGGGACAGTGCGGCATGGCGGAAAATTAAGCACTCTGGGTATATGCACAGAACGGTGCGCGCCTGCGGGGCTGTTCATGCCCGTGCAGCGCGCTTATAACCGCCCAAACGCAGTGCTCGTGAGGTTTGCATGCCCCGTCCAATCATCGGCATTATTTCGAACCACCACATTATCCACGACAGCTATGAAGTGCAGGCTGCAGGGATGATCAATATCTCGGCCGTGGCGGAGGCGGCTGACGGTTTGCCGCTTATGGTGCCCGCAGATCATAACTATGTGGCTCTTGAAGACCTGATGGCGGCCTGCGCGGGGTTCGTTTTCACTGGGGGGCGGCCCAACGTGCATCCTGAGGAATACGGTGAGGACCCGACGGATGCGCATGGCGAATTTGACCGCAACCGCGACGGGCTGACGCTGCCTTTGATCCGCGCCTGCATCGAAAGCGGCCAACCGATCCTCGGCATCTGCCGCGGGTTCCAAGAGGTGAACGTGGCAATGGGCGGCACGCTCTATCCCGAAATTCGCGATTTGCCGGGGCGGGACAATCACCGCATGCCGCCCGACGGTACGCTGGAAGAGAAGTTTGCCCTGCGTCATGACGTGACTTTTTCCGAAGATGGCGTGTTCCATCGGCTGATGGGCACGCAGGTCGTGCCGACAAACACGCTGCATGGGCAGGGGATCAAGGAGCCGGGCAACCGGATCGTGATTGACGGGCGCGCACCTGACGGCACACCCGAAGCGATTTACGTGGATGGCGCGCCCGGCTTTACGTTGTCGGTGCAGTGGCATCCGGAATGGAACGCTGCCGCCGACCCGGTTTCGCGTCCGCTGTTCGCCGCGTTCGGAGATGCCTGCCGCGCATGGGCTGCTGGGAGGCGTCCGGAACCGATCCTGCGCAGCGCCTGATCCTGCCGCCATGCGGCTGACACCTGACATCCCGCCGGTCTGGTTGGCCTTGGCTATAGCGGTGGCGTGGGTTCAGGCCCGGTTTTTGCCCGTGGGCCCAAGCCTTGCACATCCAATCACCGACGTACTGGCAAGCGTCCTGATCTGGGTCGGGATCGCTCTTATCGCGCTGGCCGCATTTGCATTTTGGCGCGCGCGGACGACGATCATCCCGCACAATAGGCCAAGCGCATTGGTCACCAGCGGTATTTTTGCGATATCGCGCAACCCAATCTACCTTGCCGATGCGCTGATCCTGACGGGCTTAATTCTCAGTTTTGACGCGGTGCTGTCTTTGGCGTTGGTGCCGCTGTTTGTCTGGTTCATCACGGTCCGCTTCATCCACGCCGAAGAGGCGCGCATCCGCGACACCTTTGGTCAAGAATTCATCGCTTATTCTGCGAAGGTGCGTCGCTGGCTGTGAAAATCGGTTTTGCTACGCTGCGTCGCATAACCCCGGCTTGCACTGTCTCGCGCGTATCGCTAGTGGACAGCCGGTATGTGCGCACCATCATGCAGTCACACTTGCGACCGCCACTATCGACCGGGGGACAGACCATATGAAGATCGGCACGCCGAAAGAGTTATTCGAGGGAGAGCGCCGCGTTGCCATGACGCCCGACAGCGCCCTCCAGCTGCAAAAGCTGGGCCATACTTGCGTGATCGAAACAGGCGCGGGCCATGCCGCCGGCTTTGACGACAAGTCCTACAAGGATGCCGGCGTCGAAGTCGTCAAAACAGCCGCAGCGCTGTTCAAGGCAGCCGACGTGGTCGCAAAGGTGCGTCCGCCGGAAGACAGCGAGGTCAAACGCCTGCGCGAAGGGCAGACCCTGATTTCATTCTTTTACCCCGGCCAGAACGAAGACCTGATGGAAGCCGCTGCCAAACGTGGCAGCACCGTTGTCGCGATGGACATGGTGCCGCGTATTTCGCGGGCACAGAAAATGGATGCGCTTTCGTCCATGGCCAACATCGCCGGCTACCGTGCCGTGATCGAGGCGGGCAACAACTTTGGCCGCTTCTTCACCGGGCAGGTGACTGCGGCGGGCAAGGTGCCCCCGGCCAAGGTGCTGGTCATCGGCGCGGGCGTCGCGGGCCTTGCGGCGATTGGCACGTCTACATCGCTGGGTGCCATCACCTACGCATTTGACGTGCGTCCCGAGGTGAGCGAACAGATTGAATCGATGGGGGCGGAGTTCGTCTTCCTTGATTTTGACGAAGAACAGCAGGACGGCGCCAAGACCGGCGGCTATGCCGCCCCGTCCAGCCCGGAATTCCGCGAGGCGCAGCTGGCCAAGTTCCGCGAGATGGCGCCCGACATCGACATTGTCATCTGTACCGCCCTGATCCCGGGGCGCGATGCGCCGGTTCTGTGGACCAAGGATATGGTTGATATGATGAAGACCGGGTCGGTCATCGTCGACCTTGCCGCCGAGCGCGGCGGCAACTGTGAACTGACGGTGATGGACGAAAAGGTCGTGTCCGACAACGGCGTGACCGTGGTCGGCTACACGGACTTTCCCAGCCGGATGGCGGCGCAGTCTTCGACCCTATACGCCACGAACATCCGTCACATGATGACGGATCTCACGCCTGAGAAAGACGGCGTCATTGTGCATGATATGGAAGACGACGTGATCCGCGGCGCAACCGTGACGCATGAAAAGGTTGTCACCTTCCCGCCGCCACCGCCCAAGGTGAACGCGATTGCGCAGCAGAAGGTCAAGAATACCCCGAAGGAACTGACGCCAGAGGAAAAACGCGCCGCCGAAATGGCCGCGTTCAAGGCACAGACCCGCAATCAGGTGACCCTGCTTGGTGTCGGTGCGCTGCTCGTGCTGGGTGTTGGCCTGATACCGGGGATGCCCGCATCGTTCATGCAGCATTTCATCGTGTTCGTGCTGTCGGTCTTCATCGGCTTCCAGGTGATCTGGAATGTGGCGCACAGCCTGCACACGCCGTTGATGGCGGTGACGAACGCAATCTCGTCAATCATTATTCTGGGTGCATTGATCCAGGTCGGCTCAAGCAGTCTGCTGATAACGCTTTTGGCAGCGCTGGGTATCTTTATGGCCGCCGTGAACATCTTCGGTGGCTTCCTCGTGACACGGCGCATGCTCGCCATGTTCCAGAAATCGTAAGGCGGGGCAGGGAAAATGGAAAACGCATTCACGATCGCGGCCTATGTGGTCGCAGCCATCCTTTTCATCCTGTCGCTTGGCGGACTGTCGGGACAGGAAAGCGCGAAACGTGCGGTGTGGTACGGGATTGTCGGCATGGCCATCGCCGTATTGGCCACGTTGTTTGGCCCGGGTTCGGGTCTTTGGTTTGCCTCGCTCGTGCTGATCGCAGGCGGGGCCGCGGTTGGTTATCAGTTGGCCACCAAGGTCGAGATGACCCAGATGCCCGAATTGGTTGCCATCATGCACTCGCTTGTGGGTCTGGCGGCGGTATTTGTCGGTTTCAATGCGGATATCATGATCAACTATGTGGGCGCGATTTACGGGTCGGAAGGGCTCGTCATGGGCGCCGTGAGCGAGGATGGTGTGACCGCTGTTGGTCTGCCCAAGGAGCTTTACGACGGTCTGTCGTCTTTCGGTCAGTTGATCGCCAAGAAATCGAGCGTCGAGATCGGGATCCTTCGGGTCGAGCTGGTGCTGGGCATCTGGATTGGCGCCGTGACGTTCACCGGGTCGGTGATCGCCTATGCAAAGCTTGCCGGTGGTTCTTCGCTTTTGCCGTTCAATGTCGACACGTCGGCCAAGCAATTGCCGGGCGGTCATGCGCTGAACGCGGCGGCGGCGGCGGGTTCGCTTTTGCTGGCGATCATGTACCTCGGCGGGTCCGGATCGTGGACGTTGATGCTGTTGACGCTGCTGGCGTTGTTCATCGGGTATCACCTGATCATGGGCATTGGCGGTGCCGACATGCCGGTCGTCGTCTCTATGCTGAACAGCTACTCCGGCTGGGCTGCGGCGGCGATTGGCTTCAGCCTTGGCAATGACCTGTTGATCGTGGTCGGTGCGTTGGTCGGCTCGTCGGGTGCGATCCTCAGCTACATCATGTGCAAGGCGATGAACCGGTCGTTTGTGTCGGTGATCCTTGGCGGTTGGGGCGGAGCGGCTGCGGGCGAACAGATGGCCGTCGAAGGCGAGCAGATCGCGATTGACGCGGATGGCGTTGCCACATCTTTGAACGACGCACAAAGCATCGTCATCATTCCCGGCTACGGTATGGCCGTGGCACAGGCCCAACAGGGCGTGGCCGAGCTGACCCGCAAACTGCGCGCGCAGGGCAAGAGCGTGCGATTTGCCATTCACCCGGTGGCCGGTCGTTTGCCCGGGCACATGAACGTCCTGTTGGCCGAGGCCAAGGTGCCGTATGACATCGTGCTCGAAATGGATGAGATCAACGATGACTTCCCCGACACGGATGTGGCCATCGTGATCGGGTCCAACGACATCGTGAACCCGGCAGCACAGGACGATCCAAACAGCCCGATCGCCGGTATGCCGGTGCTGGAATGCTGGAAGGCCAAGCAGGTCTTCGTGTCAAAGCGCGGCCAGGGAACCGGGTACTCCGGTATCGAGAACCCGCTGTTTTTCAAGGAAAACACGCGCATGTTCTACGGCGATGCCAAGGCATCGATCGATAGCCTGTTGCCTTTGATCGACTGATCGAGATCTTGAATTGGCATCAGAGCCTCGCCGCGAAAACCGGCGGGGCTTTTTCTTTTGGTAAGGGTTCGTGATTTACCAATGACGAATGGTATACAACTGCATCCTGATAACCAATTGATAACAAACATTTTTCACGGTTGCATTTCGCGCGTGTTGCGCTATGTCCGTCAAAAGCACACTAGGATTTGCTGAAAATGCCGCCGATCGAAGACCACCCGTTGCGCTATGCATTGGCCAATGAACTGCACGCGCGGCCGTTTCCTTCGATGGCGCCGCCGTCTTCGGCCATCTACATCGCGTTCAAGCAACCCGAAATGGCCGCGAACCGGGATCGCGCGCAGGATTTGGTGCATCTGCACGCCCTGCTGGATCGCTACGGCGCGGCACACCCACAACCGGGCGCCACGCATTACTACGGCCGGATCGGCAAGCACTGGCTGAAATGGGAACAACACACCGAATTCGTGACCTACACCCTGTTCAGCGACACCGTGGCCGAACGCCCGTTCGAAGCAGCGGCATTTGAACCATTTCCTGCAGACTGGTTGGAAGAGGCACCCGGCCAGCGCGTCACCTCGATCATCCTCCGGATCGAGGAGCGGCCAGAACAGCCACAGATTTGCAAATCTCTGGACAAGTGGTTTGTGCCCGAAAGTCTTGCTGTCAGCGCGATGCTGGATGACGGCGCAGTGGCGGCGTCGGATTTTCGCATCGATAGCAACGGGCACATGCGCTTTGCCCTTTTCGTGAGCCAGGGGACGGGCGAAAGGCGGATCGGCCGCATCGTACAGCGGCTGTGCGAGATCGAGACTTACAAGACCATGTCGATGTTGGGCTTTGCGCGGGTGCGGGACATTGGCCCACAATTGACCGCACTCGACACGCGTCTGACCACCCTGGTGGAAGAGATGAGTCGGGAAGGATCACGTGCCGAGTCGACACTGCAGGCTTTGTTGGCCATTTCTGCCGACCTCGAAACACTTTCGGCACAATCCTCTTTTCGGTATGCGGCCACCGGTGCCTATGAGGCGATTGTCTCGGAACGCATCGAAGCGCTGCGCGAAAAACGCTATGAGGGACGGCAGACATTTCACGAGTTCATGACGCGCCGTTATCAGCCGGCGATGCGAACGGTGCGGTCGTCGAAAGAGCAGATGGCGGCAATGTCCGCGCGTGCTGTACGGGCTGCGAACCTGTTGCGGACGCGGGTGGATGTGGAGCGCTCGGCCCAGAACCAGAAGCTGCTCGAGAGCATGGACAAACGGTCGGACCTGCAATTGCGGTTGCAGCGCACGGTCGAAGGCCTTTCGGTGGTGGCGATCAGCTACTATGCCGTGTCGCTGGCGTCGTACCTGTTGTATCCTCTGGAAGAACCGACAGGGCTGTCGCGCAACTTCCTCACGGCGCTGGTGACCTTGCCGGTTGTTTTTCTGGTGTGGGCCATGATCCGGCGGTTGCGCCAAGAGGTGGAGAAGTAGGGCGCGCGAGCCTGACCGACCCTTCGGGGAGGATTTTTTGAAACAGAGAAGAGGACGGCTGCGCCAGATATTCCGGTGTCAGCGTCCGCGGATTCGGGGGTCGAGCGCGTCGCGCAGACCATCTCCGAGGTAGTTCACCCCGAGCACAGTCAGCGAAATAAGGATGCCCGGGAGCAGAACCCGTTCGGGATACTGTTCCATCCGCGGAACCGCGTCCGCCAGCAATTTGCCCCAGGTCGGGAAATCTGATGGAAAGCCCACCCCGAGGAAGCTCAGCGCACTTTCGGTGATGATCGCCGTGGCGAGCCCCAGGGTCGCCGACACCATGATGGGCGAGACCACGTTGGGCAGCAGGTGACGGCGGATGATCTTCGCGGGCGTGGTGCCGATGGAACGGGCTGCGAGAATGAACTCTCGTTCTTTGAGCGCAAGAACGTCGCCGCGAACGATCCGGGCAGTTTGCATCCAGGAGGTCAGGCCCACAACGCTGACGATGAGGATGAACATGCCACCCTCGGGGCCGAATTGCGCGTTGAGCGGTTGTCGGAACAGGGTGACGGCAACCAGCAGAATGGGCAGGATTGGCAGGGACAGCACCAGATCGGTAAAGCGCATGAGCCAGAAATCGAGGCGTTTGAAATAGCCGGCGAGCACACCCACGCCGGTGCCGATCACAAGCGCGAGGACCATTGCGGCCCAGCCCACCGCCATCGACGCGCGGCCGCCCTCGATCAATTGGGCAAGGATGTCGCGGCCCAGCTGGTCCGAGCCCAGCGGCTTGTTCCAGCCGACCTTGGCGTCACCGTCCCACAGCGCCACGTAGATCGGGCGAAAATCCTTGTTGCGAATGTCGATCTTGGTTGCGTCGACCTGGTAAACCCACGGGCCGATCAGAACAGCAAGCGTGATGAAGACGAGGAAGCCGCCCCCGAGCAGCGCGCCCTTGTGCCGTTTGAACGTGTCCCAGACGTCGCGCCACTGGCTGCGCGGCGCCTTGGGCGGCTCGCGGTCCTGCAGGGCGCCGAATGTCTCCTGCGAGGTGTCAGTCATAGCGGATCCTCGGGTCGAGCACGCCATAGAGGATGTCGGCGATCAGGTTGAAGAGAACGATGAGCACGGCAAAGATAAAGGTCAGGGTCATCACGCCGGGGATGTCGTTGGCGAACAGCCATGTCAAAAGAAGTTGGCCGATACCGTTCACCTTGAACACGTTTTCGGTGATGATGGCACCGCCGAAAATTGACGGGATACCAAGGGCGATCACGGTGATCACCGGGATCATCGAATTGCGCAGCACGTGGACCATGACGACCACAGCCTCTTTCAGGCCTTTGGCGCGGGCGGTGCGCACATAGTCCTGGTTCAGGTTGTCCAACATGGACGAGCGCATGTATCGGCTGATCTGTGCCGTTGTCTGTAGCGCCAGTACCATCACGGGCATGACCATCTGCATGAACTGAACCTTGAAGCTGGCCCAGTCATTGACCACGTGCGTGGTGTCATAGATCGAGGGCAGCCATCCCAGTTGCACCGAGAAGACAACGATCAGCAAGGGGCCGGTAAAAAACGGCGGGATCGAAAAGCCGATCATGGTGACAAAGGTGCCGGATTGGTCAAAGACCGAATACTGACGGTAGGCGGAATAGATGCCGATGGGCACGGCGATGGCGATGCCCACAACGTACGATAGGCCCACCACCCACAGTGTCTGCGGGATGCGCTGCACCACGATGTCCATCACAGGCGACCGGGTCTGCCAGGAGATGATGCGCTGTTTGCCTTCGGAAAACGACGTGCCGAACCAGTGGTCGATCAGCACCTGCGGTTCGATCCAGAAAAACTGGACCATCCACTTGTAATATTGCACCAATGGCGGCTGCCCGACACCGAGCGCCTCGCGCATGCGTTCGCGCACCTCGGGCGGGATGGTCAGCGGCTGGCTCGCCATCGGGTCACCCGGGGCCATTTGCAACAGCATGAAGATGACAAAGGCGATGAACAGCAGTGTCGGAATCGACAAAAGCAATCTGCGGATCGTGAAGGTCAGCATATGCAGCTCGGGTCCGGATTGAGGGAAGGTGCGCGGCGACCGCGCACCCTACGCGGTGTGAATTGGGTGCGCCCATGGGGCGCACCGCACGTGGACTGTCAGTCGATCCGGAACCAATCGGCGGTGTTCCAGATCTCGCTGTCCCAGACGTTCAGCTTGACGCCGCCCAGCGAGTTGGAATGTGCCGACACGCGACCACGGTGCACCAGCGGCACAATCGTGAACGTGTCTGCAGTCAGCATGTTGTTCATTTTGATCGCAATCTCGGCGCGTTTTTCGATTTCGCCGGTCCGCGCCAGCTCGTCGATCAAAGCGTCGTATTCCGGATCGCAGAAGCGGTTGATGTTTTCACCCTGCCACTGGCTGTCAGGCTTGGGTTCGTTGCCACAGCGATAGGCCGACAGGTATTGCTGCGGGTCGGTGCCATTGAAGGTGTTGGCGTACATCTCGACGTCTGCATAGAACTTTTGGAACGTATCGGGCGAACCCGGGTCACCGCCAAAGAACACGGATGCATCCAGATTGCGCAGCTCGGTTTCCACACCGATCTGGCTCCACCATTCCTTGATCAGCGCCTGGAAGTCCTGACGGACGGCGTTGGTCGAGGTCTGGTAAAGGATGCGCAGTTCGACACCGTCCTTGTCGCGGATGCCGTTGCCGTCACTGTCGACCCAACCTGCAGCATCCAACTTGGCATTGGCGCCGTCGATGTCCTGAGTAACACAGTGTGTGTTGCCTGCGGTGTAGATCGGCGGAGCAGGGACCAGATCGCACGTGACGCGACCAGCCTGACCATATCCGATTTCGACCAGCAACTCGCGGTCAATCGCCATGGACAGCGCTTCGCGAACCGCTTGATCGCTGAGGAAAGGATGCGGGTGGGCGACGGTCGCCCGTTCGCCTTCCGGCAGGTCAGGCGAGGGGTTGGTGAGGTTCATTTCCAGACGCTCGACCAGTGGACCAAAGCCTGCGATGGCCTTGCCTTTGCCGGCCTCTTCCATCTTCGCGATGACGTCGGGCGCAAGCTGAAGGTTCCAGGCATAGTCGAATTCGCCGGTTTCCAGAACGGAACGACCAGCTGCGGTCGCGTCACCGCCACCCTTGAAGGTCACGCGGGCAAAGGCCGGCTTGTCAGCCTCGCGATAGTTTTCGTTGGCCACCATCGTGATCACGTCATTGGGACGGAACTCTTCGACAGTAAAACCGCCGGTGCCGATGGGGTTGAAATTGGCGTCGGTGCACTCGGGCGCCTTGGCACCGAGGCAATCTGCGAATTGCGCGGCCTGAATGATTGGCGATTGTCCGCCGACAAACAGCGCGTAGGGGTTTGGTTTGGGCTGGTTAAAGGTCACCACCACGGTTTGCGCGTCCGGCGTTTCTACGCTTTCAACGCCTTCAAAGAACGACAGCTGTGCGCAGCCGCCTTCGGGGTGCATGCAGTAATCAGCGGTGAACTTGACGTCGGCGGACGTGAAGGGCGTGCCGTCAGACCACAAAATGCCCTCTTTCAGCTTCCATGTGATCGAGGTCAGATCGTCGCTGACGCCGCCATTGCCGACGGTGGGAATTTCGGCCGCCAGCCACGGGGTCAGGTTGCCGTTCTCGTCAAAGCGCGCCAGCGGCTCGAGGATCATGGAGGCGGACTCGATGTCCTTGGTTCCGCCTGACAAATACGGGTTCAAGATCGACGGTGCTTGCCAATAGATGATCCGTAGCTCGCCGTCCGAGCCCCGCTCGGCAAAGGCGGCGGGGGCCAGGGCAGCGGCGGCCACAGCTCCCATCAGTAGGGATTTGAGGGTCATGTCATACTCCTTGTTGGACGGCAGGTGGTACTGCACATCATTCTTGGTCACGCGCATTGGCGTTCGTGTGAGGCGCGTCGGGACGGATTTTGATATACCTTTGTTTCATAACCCACGGTTTCCCCATGGTTTTTACGAACAGTCCCCCGTGCACACCCATATATCGAAACAGAACTGGCCAAAATTGCAAGCGCAGCGTGCCGTTGGCGTCGCGATTTCACGGCGAAGGGTTTGACAGGATCAACCGCTTGGCTCACGATCCAACGAAATCCACCGGATGGAGCCTTTGATGCTGGACACCAAATCGACGCAGCCCATTGCCGACATTCAGGGTCTGCGGGTTGAATTCCAGACCAAGGATGGGCCGGTAATCGGCGTTGAAGACGTGTCTTTTTCCGTTGGGCCCGGTGAAACAGTCTGCATTGTCGGCGAATCCGGGTCCGGAAAATCGGTGTCATCGCTGTCCTTGATGCGGCTTGTCGAATTTGGTGGCGGGCAGATTTCGGGCGGGCGCCTGATTTTTAATCGTTCAGATGCAAAAAAGCTGGATCTCGCGGAAACCGATCAGGATCTGATGCGCACCATTCGCGGCAATGAGATCGGAATGATCTTCCAAGAGCCAATGACCGCGCTCAACCCGGTCTTTACCGTGGGTCGGCAACTGACCGAAGGCCTGCGTTTGCACAAGGGGCTTTCAAAGTCCGAGGCGACGGCCCGCGCGCTGGAGCTTTTGCGACAGGTCCGCATCCCCGAACCGGAGCGGCGTCTGAAACAGTATCCGCACGAGTTGTCCGGTGGTATGCGGCAGCGGGTGGTGATCGCCATGGCGCTCGCGTGCGAGCCGCGCCTTTTGATCGCCGATGAACCGACCACTGCGCTTGACGTAACGATTCAAGCCGAAATCCTCGCGCTGATGGATCGGCTGAAGCGTGAAACCGGCACTGCCGTGATGTTTATCACCCACGACATGGCCGTGGTTGCGCAGATGGCCGACCGCGTTGTGGTCATGTATCGCGGCAACAAGGTCGAAGAGGGGCGGGTCGAAGAAATCTTCGAGGCGCCCCAGCACCCGTACACCAAGGCATTGCTGGCCGCTGTACCCAAGCTGGGTGAGATGCGTGGAAAGGCTGCGCCCGAGCCGATGAAGCTACTGGGTCGGGAACAGGGTGCAATTGCACCGATCCCGGGCACCAATGAAGCATTGCTCGAGGTCAGAAACCTGACGACGCGTTTTGCCGTGAAAGGTGGCTTCTTTCGTCGGACCGTGGCGAATGTCCACGCGGTGGAAGACATCTCCTTCACGTTGAACCGTGGGCAGACGCTGAGCCTCGTTGGCGAAAGCGGGTGCGGCAAGTCTTCCGCCGGGCGGTCGATCCTGCGATTGGTCGAGCCTTTGTCTGGCGAAATCCAGCTCGATGGCGTTGACATCATGAGCCTGAATGACCGCGACCTCCGCAACGCACGACGCGACATGCAGATGATCTTTCAGGATCCGTTTGCGTCACTCAATCCTCAAATGCAGCTGGCGGATCAGGTGGCCGAGCCGATCCACAACTTCGGTACTCTTACAGGAAGTGCGGTGTCGGATCGGGTTGCAATGCTCTTTGACCGGGTGGAATTGCCGCGCAGCTTCATGCGACGCTATCCGCACGAGCTTTCCGGGGGGCAGCGCCAGCGTGTTGCAATTGCCCGTGCACTCGCGCTTGAACCCAAGTTGATAATTGCTGACGAGGCAGTCAGCGCACTGGACGTGTCGGTTCAGGCTCAGGTGCTGAACCTGATGATGGAACTGCAGGCCGAACTGGGGGTCAGCTATCTGTTCATCAGTCATGACATGGCAGTGGTCGAACGGGTCAGCCACCATGTGGGCGTGATGTATCTGGGCCGGATCGTCGAGATGGGGCCGCGCGCACGGGTGTTCGAGAACCCGCAGCACCCTTATACCCAAGCGTTGATGAAGGCCGTGCCAATCGCGGATCCGCGCCAACGCAAGTCGGAGAAAGACCTGAATTTCAAGCCGATTCCGTCACCGATCCATCCGGTCGATTACACGCCGGAACCGTCTGCTTATGACGAGGTCGAAACAGGCCATTTCGTGCTGACCACCGACAGCGGATACTGAACGCCGGTGCGCCTGACCCGAATTACGCCGTTTGTGCCATGTACGTCGTTGACCCGACAGGTTGATTTTTATCGCGACTTTCTGGGATTTGAGATGACATTCGAAGCTGACGGCTATGCCTTCTTGCGCCGCGATGAGATTGCGGTGCGTCTGCTCGAGGTCGATCCGTCCGTCGATTTGAGTCATCCCGAGCGCCAGGGATCGTTCTATGTTGATGTCCAGGGCCTAGACGAGGTCTATGCACACATGAAACCGATGCTGGACACGCTTGAACCGGGCCGCGTGCGCGCGCCCTTTGATCAGGACTATGGTCAACGGGAATTCCACGTGATTGACGAGGATTGCACATTGATCTTTTTCGGAGAAGCGACGTGACCGACCGCCTGACACCGCTGGAGTTGATGACACAGCTGGTGCGCTTTCCGACCGTCAGCCGGGACACCAATCTGCCGCTGATCGATTGGGTCCAGGACTACCTTGCCAGCCATAAGATCACCTGCCACCGGCACGTGAAACCAGATGAGCCGAAGGCGGCGCTCTTTGCCCACGTCGGCGCACAGGTGGAAGGCGCAGTTGTCCTGTCCGGTCATACGGATGTGGTCCCTGTGGACGGGCAAGAATGGGACACTGATCCATTCGAAGTGGTCGCGCGGGACGGGAAGTACTTTGGCCGCGGCACGTGCGACATGAAAGGTTTTGACGCTCTGGCACTTTGGGCCCTGGTCGAGGCGCATTACGCCGGTAAACCATTGCAAATCGCCCTGAGTTACGACGAAGAGATCGGATGTGCAGGTGCACCGCCGCTGATCGACGCAATGGCGGGGCTGATCCCCAAAGGCGGGCCCGTGATCGTGGGCGAACCCTCAATGATGAAAGCAGTGACCGGTCACAAGGGGGGGCAGGGCTTCAACACCCATGTAATCGGGTTCGAGGTGCATTCCTCGCTTTTGCCGCAAGGTGTCAGTGCCATACACGAGGCGGCGCGGCTCATCGACTTTGCCAACCAGCGCAATGCGGAAAACATGGCGGCGACACCGTCGGCCATGGCTGCAATGTTTGACCCTCCGTTTACCACCTGGCACGTCGGCCAGATCGAGGGCGGAACGGCCCACAACATCACCGCCAAGGATTGCCGGTTTGGCATGGATTTCCGCGCCGTTCCCGGCGACGACCCCGAGGCGCTGACGGCCGCCTACCTTGCCTGCGTTGCAGATGTTCAACGCGACATGAAAGCGGTGCGACCCGAAGCGCGCATTGACGTCGAAACACGATTTGCCGTGCCACCGCTGACGCCCGAACAGGATGGGGTGGCCGAAGCTTTGGTGCGGCGCATCACCGGCGACAATGGCAGCCACGTTGTCAGTTACGGCACCGAAGCCGGGCATTTTCAGGCTGCGGGCTATTCGGCTGTGGTGTGCGGACCCGGCGACATCGCGCAGGCGCACCAACCGAATGAGTACATCACCCAAGCGCAATTCGAGGCTGGTCATGATTTTATGGGCAAATTGGTTTCAGGTATCGCCTGAATCTGCGCGACAGTGGCGCGCCCAAAGAGGCACCGTATGACCGCATTCCCGTTTCACGACCTTGGTCGGGTCACATTCACAGGCGCGCTGCCCGCAACGTCGGACGTAGTCGTGATCGGCGGGGGGGTGATCGGCGTGACCACCGCCCTGTTTCTCGCGCGCGCAGGCCACAGCGTGACGTTGCTGGAAAAAGGGCGCATCGCGGGTGAACAGTCGGGTCGCAACTGGGGCTGGATCCGTCAACAGGGCCGCGATCCCGATGAATTGCCCATCATGGTCGAGGCAAACGGCCATTGGCGCAAGCTGGCGACCGAAACGAATGTTGATATCGGCCTGACCACCGGAGGAGTGACCTATCTTGCGCACACCGATGCGCAAATGGAGAAATACGCCGCTTGGATGCCTTTCGCCCATGCCAACGGTGTGGACACCAGAATGCTCTCGCGGGCAGAGGTGCTATCCCTGATCCCCGGGATGGTCGGCGCTTTCACGGGCGCGATGTACACGGCATCAGACATGCGGGCCGAGCCTTGGGCTGCGGTCCCGGCACTCGCTCGTATCGCCGCGCGCGCAGGTGCATCAATCATCGAGCGTTGTGCGGTCCGCGGCCTGGACATCGCGGCAGGGCGCGTGGCTGGCGTGGTGACCGAACAGGGACGTATTGCGGCGTCTCAGGTCGTTCTGGCTGGCGGGGCCTGGTCAGCGTTGTTCTTGCGTCGCCACGGTGTCAGCCTGCCGCAACTGTCAGTGCGTGCGACGGTGGCCGCTTTGGATGCCGCGCCCATGCCGTACCAAGGTGGGGCTGCGGATGATAAGATCGCCTTTCGTGCCCGGTTGGACGGTGGTTACTCCGTGGCGGCTGGCGGCTTTCACGAGCTTTTTGTCGGACCTGACGCGTTTCGCGCATTGCCAAAGTTTCTCACACAACTGCGCGCTGACCCATTTGGCACCCGGATGTATCCTGCTGCCCCGCGTGATTATCCCGACAGTTGGCGGACTTCCCGGCGATGGGCCGAGGATGAAGAGACGCCATTTGAACGCCAGCGCCTGCTCGACCCCAGGCCAAATGCCACAAAGGTCCGTCACCTCACCCGCGATTTCGCCGCACGGTTTCCCGACCTTGGACCTGTCCGCCTGCGCACTGCGTGGGCAGGCATGATCGACACGATGCCAGACTTGGTCCCGGTGATCGACCGTATCGCTGCGATCCCGGGTTTGACCGTCGGCACCGGCATGAGCGGTCACGGCTTTGGCATAGGGCCGGGGGTCGGGCGCTTGCTTTCCTCTCTGGTCACTGGCGACGATCCGGTTCATGATCTGCGCAGGTTTCGCTTTGACCGATTTGCCGATGGCAGCCCTATGCGGCTTGGCCCGGCACTTTGACCCCACAGGAGACATCCGATGCCCATCAAGAACCGCTTTGCCGATTTGCATACCGACATCACCGCATGGCGGCGGGATATCCACACACACCCGGAAATCCTTTTCGAAACGCACCGCACCAGCGCGCTGGTTGCTGACAAGCTGCGCGCATTTGGCTGCGACGAGGTCGAAACGGGCATCGGGCGCACCGGTGTCGTTGGCGTGATCAGGGGGCGCGGGCAGGGGTCGGGCAAGGTGGTCGGCCTGCGCGCGGATATGGACGCCCTGCCGATCCAGGAGGCAACGGGGCTTGACTACGCCTCGGGCACTGATGGGGCAATGCACGCCTGTGGCCATGACGGGCATACCGCGATGTTGTTGGGTGCGGCGCAATATCTCGCGGAAACGCGCAATTTCGATGGAACGGTCGTGGTGATCTTTCAACCCGCCGAAGAGGGTGGCGGCGGCGGCCGCGAGATGTGCGAAGACGGCATGATGGAGCGTTGGGGCATCCAAGAGGTCTATGGCATGCACAATTGGCCGGGGCGGCCTGTGGGTGAGTTTGCGATCAGGACGGGTCCGTTCTTTGCGGCCACTGATCTGCTGGAAATCACCTTTGAAGGGCGCGGCGGCCACGCTGCCAAACCGCAAGAGACGGTCGACACGACGCTTATGGCAAGCCACGCGGTGACTGCGCTGCAATCCATTGTCAGTCGCAATGCCGATCCGATTGATCGCATCGTGGTTTCTATCACGTCGTTTGAAACCTCGTCAAAGGCGTTCAACGTCATCCCGCAACGCGTTGAAATCATGGGAACGGTGCGCACGATGAGCGCTGAGATGCGCGATTTGGCCGAAAAGCGGGTGAACGAGATATGCCAGGGCATTGCCACGACTTTCGGCGGGACAGTGAACGTTCACTACCTGCGCAACTATCCAGTTATGGTCAATCACGACGAACAAACCGCATTCGCCGCTGACGTAGCGCGCAGCATTTCAGGTCAGTGTGATGAGGCGCCGCTGGTTATGGGCGGCGAAGACTTTGCCTTTATGCTCGAAGAACGTCCCGGCGCTTACATTCTTGTCGGAAACGGTGACACCGCAATGGTACATCACCCGGAATATGACTTTAACGATGACGCCATTCCGGCGGGGTGCTCTTGGTGGGCCGAAGTCGTTGAACAGCGGATGCCGTTGCAGTCCTAAGTGCCCAGCAATTCCCGGTATATCCGGGTGATCGCGTCTGCTTCTTGCTTCAGTTGAAAGCGGGCGACCATGTCGGCGCGGGCGGCTTTTGACATCTTGGCAAGCCGGTCTGGCGCCTTCAACAGCGCAAGCGCGGCTTCGGCCATTGCAGTTTCATCATCGGGGGGGATCAAATGCCCGGTCTCGCCTTCCGTCACCAGTTCCTCGAACGCGCCTACGCGGGTCGCAATCACCGGCGCGCCACACGCCATTGCCTCGAGCGGAGTAAGGCCAAAGCCTTCCCACCGCTGCGGCGCAATGTAGAGGTCCATCGCCTGATAGTATTTTGGCGTTTCCCAGACCGGGACTTCGTCTAGAAACAGAACGCGTTCTTCAAACCCCGCCGATGCGACACGGGACTTGAGATCGTCGAGAAAGGCGCGATCCTTCGGCAATGCCCGACCAAGCACGACGGCGTGCGCGCTGGGGTGGGTGCGCATCACGGCAATCATCGCATTGACGAACACATCGGTGCCTTTCTGGGCGCGTATGCGTCCCAGACAGCCGACAAGTGGTCCGTCTGCTGGCAGGCCGAGGGCGGTTCGCGCGACGTCGCGATCTGAAGCCGGTGCAAAGGTTTCAGTGTCGATCCCGTGGTGGATCACTGTCGCAGGACATTCAAGATAGCCGGCGGTTTTGGCCGAAGTCGCAATCACGGCGTCCATTCGGGCGATCAACGCGCGGGTCAGCCTGGTATGTTCACGCTGGCTGGCCGAGGTGAACACGAGCTTCAGGTTCTTGCCAAAGGCGCGCAGAACGAGCCCGGCGATCATTTCGACGTTGCGCCGCGCGTGCCAGACGCGCGCGCCGTTAGGGCCCTGTCGCGGCATGGTCAAAAGGTGCTGCCACGGAATATTCGGCACATGATTTGGCAGCGCGGGGGCACAGGCTGCAATCGCAATCTCCTGCGCCTGTAGCGGTACCAAACGCACAACCGTTGATGTGACCCCAGACAAGCGTCGTTTGAAATTGGGTGCGATGACGTCGATTTGGTTGATATCAACCATCGGCATGCTTTCGAGCAAGCGTGGTCAGTCCAGCGGCAATGGCGGGCAGTACGGTGGCGCCGTCCTGCGCCAGAGGCCGCGCGTTTTCGGCCAGTGTCGCAACCCGGTCTGCGTGCGTCAGCAATTCGTCCAGCACGCGCGTGAGCCCGTCTTCGTCGTTAACTTCGACTGCCGCCTCGGTATCGCGAAATGCGGCGTAGGCCTCGGTGAAATTGGCGAAACGCGGTCCGTGCAGAATTGCAGCACCGGCAGCGGCCGGTTCATAGGGCGTGTGTCCGCCGACATCCGAAAATGACCCACCGACAAAGACAATCGGGCTGAGGTCATACCACAGGTCCATCTCTCCCAGTGTGTCGGCAAGGTACACTTGTGTGTCCGAGACCAGATTGTGCCCAGCGCTGCGTCGCGCAAGATGCAGCCCGGTGTCGCGGATCGTTTTCGTGATGCCATCGCCACGCTCGGGATGGCGCGGCGCGATGATCAGGCACAAATCGGGGTGTCTGGCCAACAGGTGGGTGTGCGCACGCAGGATGACCTCCTCCTCACCCGGATGGGTGGACGCTGCAAGCCACACGGGCCGGTTGCCCAGCGTGTCGCGCAGTGTCGATCGCTGCCCGGGGTCAATTTTGCCCGGTGACACGAGCGATTTCAGGTTCACGCCCACTTCGGCATTTCGCAATCCCATGGCGCGCAAATTGTCCCGCGTGCGTCGGTCCTGGCAGTGTGCGCTTCGAATGCCGCGCAACACATAGCGTGTTGTATCGGGGTATCGCCTCCAACCCTGTGCGCTGCGGTCCGACAGTCGCGCATTGAGAAGCGCAACCGGAACCCCGCGCTGCGCGCACTGGTCCAAGAGGTTCGGCCACAGCTCGGATTCCACCAAGATACACAGGTCGGGGCGCCAATGCTTGAAAAACCTTGTCAGTGGTCCCGTGCCGTCAAGCGGTGCAAACTGGTGCACCGCGCCAGCAGGAAGACGGCCTTCGATCGCTTGCGCGGATGTTGCGGTACCCGAGGTCAAAAGGATCTGTTGTGGGCCATCGTTTTCAGTCAGATGGTGCAACAAAGGGAGCACCGATTTCACCTCGCCCACCGAAGCGCCGTGAAACCACATGAGCGGCCCCAACCCGCGCGCGACGGTGCCATGGCCCAACCGTTCATGCGCCCGCAGGGCCGGTTGACCCGCCCGGATGAGCTTGCGCGTGACGTGCCGCGCCGCAAATGGCAGAGCAAGGGCGGAACCGACCTGATACAGCCGGAATAACGCTGTAGGCTTCATTTCAGCCGCCGGTATGGCTCATGTGACGGGGCATCTGGCCGTCGAGTTGCTGGCGCGAATAGTCAAAGTCATGCCCTTCAGGCTTGAGAGCAATGGCCGCGCGTATCGCGTTTTCGAGGGGGGCATCGTCGGTTTCGCTGGCGCGCAACGGTGCGCGTAGATCGGCCATGTCTTCCTGTCCTAGGCACATGTAGATCTCGCCGGTGCAGGTGATGCGTACACGATTGCAGCTTTCGCAGAAATTATGGCTGAGCGGCGTTATGAACCCGATCTTCTGTTGAGTTTCTTCCAGCCGGACATATCGTGCCGGTCCGCCGGTTCGCTCGACCAGGTCTGTTACGGTGAAATGCTGCTCGTAAGCTGCGCGCACATCCTTGAGCGACCAATATTGGCCCAGCCGGTTCTCATTTCCGATATCGCCCATTGGCATAACCTCGATCCACGTGAGGTCCATGTCCCGGGAAGCACACCATTCGGTCATTGTGCTAAGTTCGTTTTCGTTAAAACCCTTCAGAGCCACGGCGTTGATCTTGACCCGCAGACCGGCCTTTTGTGCCGCATCTATGCCACGCAAGACCTGCGGCAGGCGGCCCCAACGCGTGATGTCCGCAAATTTCTGTTCGTCCAACGTGTCAAGCGACACATTGATACGTCGAACGCCCGCAGCATACAGATCATCTGCAAAGCGTTCCAGTTGGCTGCCGTTGGTGGTTACGGTCAGCTCCTTGAGCGCGCCGGTTTCCAGGTGCCGCCCGATACGGTGGAAAAACGTCATGATCTCGCGACGCACCAATGGCTCGCCGCCCGTGATCCGCAGTTTTTCGACGCCAAGCCTGATGAATGTCGAACACATGCGATCCAGTTCTTCCAGCGTCAGCAGCTCTTTCTTGGGCAGAAAGGTCATGTTCTCGGACATGCAATAGACGCAGCGGAAGTCGCACCTATCCGTCACGGAGACGCGCAAATACTTGATGGCGCGCTGGAATGGGTCGATCAATGGTGGGCTCATGGGCTAAGTGGTAGGTGTGTGACTTCGTCCTCGCAAGGGGGAAGGGTGATAAAACGTGGAGTGAAGCGATGAAACGGGCGGTTTTGGCGATCCTGTGTTTGGGTTTGAGCGGTTGCGCGCTGCTGGAGCCGCGAAATCCGCCTTTTGAGGCAGAACCGGAGGCGCAGGCAGAGGTTGACGCTGCCGGGACAGACACCCCCGAGGATCTGATCCGTCCAGAAGCGCGGCCCGAAAGCGCAGAGCGAAAGCCTGAGGTTTCTGCCGGTGCGCTTGGGCGAACGGTCGCATCGCTGGGAAATGCGGCTGAACCCGGACTGTGGATCAAGACCCCCTTGGTACGGGCCGAGCGCGAAGGGCGCGTTTTCTACGCCGAGACTGGAAAAACCGTGGCAGTCAGGCTGATCCCGATTGACGGCCCTGCATCTGCGGGCAGTCGTCTGTCGTTGGAGGCAATGCGAGCTTTGGGGGCACCGCTCACCGGCCTGCCCGAAGTTGACGTGTTGGCGGGGTGATGGTCTCCCGTAAGGAGACCGTCGCGAAAATACGCATTCCGCAACAGAAATTCAGAGTTTGCCCAAGTGTTTGGCAGCTTCGCGCGCCGCAAAGGGTTTCATCTTTTCGCCGTGGTTTCCAAGGAACGTTCTGACCCGTGGGGCATCGTGTTTGCTGAGATCGCGTAACCACCAACCGACCGCCTTTTGAATAAACCATTCCCGATCCGAGACATAGTTGGCGGCCCATCCGAGGATACGCTCGCGTGCTTCGATCTCTGCCGGTTTGGGGAAGTTCTGTTTGGTCCACGGCAGCGTGATGACCAAGGCGGCGCGGCGTGTCCACATGTGGTCCGAGGTCGTCCACCGTTCGACCTGGTCCAGCCGTGTCGGGTCGGCGAGCAGCCGCCGCTGCCCGGCCATGCAGGCGTGATCGGCGATGGCCCAGCCGTCGAAATCGGGAACCCAGGACTGGATCAGCGTCCAGGCGCCAGCGTCCGGCTTGATCCGGGCCTGGGTCAGCAGCTTTGCCGCCGCCACGCGTCCTTCGAAAATATCCGTGTGCCAAAGCCCTTCGGCCAGTGCGATGCGCGCCTCGACGCTTTGTGTGCTCCGC
>JBCBAV010000007.1:0-49469 GCA_038532285.1 Pseudomonadota bacterium
TCGACAGGGTGCGGGTGCGTGATGCGCTGACGGTTCTCGAGACTTTGGGCATCACTGTCGACGCGCTTTGCGATGTTGCCCAACACCAGCGCGAAGCCCGTCAAGCACTTGACTGGCAAAGCTTTCTGATCGCCCGTGACCTCGTCGAGATTGAGGCGGGCGCGGTGGTCATGGCGCTCAACCGCTTTCGTGCGCAGCCGGTAGAAGTCAAGCGGCGCCTGCTGGTGCACGCGATCAGGTGGCTCAACGGAGGCACCTATGCGCCGCGTCGCGCCACGATCATGCGCACGCTCGAAGCGGTGTCCCAAGGCGAGACCGCGACCCTAGCCGGGTGCCAGATGACCCACGCCAAGGGCCAGCTTTGGGTGCATCGAGAACATCAGGCGGTTGCGGCTATTGAAAGCCACGTCAGCGACACATGGGACGATCGCTGGCAGATCGACGGGCCGGATGACGATGACGAGATCACGGTGCGCGCACTGGGTTTTGATGTGCTGTCCGAAATCGACGGTTGGCGCGATCTCAACATCCCGCGCGCAGTTTTGGCTGTTACGCCCGCGATATGGTACGGTGATCAGGTGCTTGCCGTGCCTGAGGTAATCGCGGACGACGAATGGAGCGCAGAGATCGAAGGCGGCAAGGACGGTTTTTTTGCCGCGCTTTTATCGCATTGAAGAAAAGCCCTGTGTGTCTATCTTAACTACTAAGCTACGCATTTGACCTATCGCAGGTCAGCATCTGGAGAAAACTCTTGGGTAACGCACGCAATATCGCCTTCTGGGTCGTCCTATTCCTACTGATCCTGGCGCTTTTCAATCTCTTTTCGGGCGGCGGTAACACGCTTCAAAGCCGCGAGATGAGCTATTCCGAATTCGTCGGCGCGGTCGAGGATGGCGCCGTGTCCAACGTTGTTCTTGACGGCGAACAGGTCCGCTTTCGGCAGGGCAGCAATGATTTTGTCACCATCAAGCCCGAAGATGCGTCGATCACCGAACTGCTGATCGCGAACGACGTTCCGGTGCAGGTCGAACCGCAACAGCAGTCTGGTTTCCAGACGTTTATCGTGTCGCTTTTGCCGTTCCTGCTGCTGATCGGCGTGTGGGTCTATTTCATGAACCGCATGCAGGGCGGTGGCAAAGGCGGCGCCATGGGTTTTGGCAAATCCAAGGCCAAGATGCTGACGGAAAAGCATGGGCGCGTGACATTTGATGACGTGGCAGGGATTGACGAGGCCAAGGAAGAGCTCGAGGAAATCGTCGAATTCCTGCGCAACCCGCAGAAATTTTCGCGCCTTGGCGGCAAGATCCCCAAGGGCGCATTGCTCGTGGGCCCTCCCGGTACTGGTAAGACGCTTTTGGCCCGCGCCATCGCGGGCGAGGCGGGTGTTCCGTTTTTCACCATCTCCGGCTCCGACTTTGTCGAAATGTTTGTCGGCGTGGGTGCGTCTCGCGTGCGCGACATGTTCGAACAGGCCAAGAAAAACGCGCCTTGCATCGTTTTCATCGACGAAATTGACGCCGTTGGTCGGCACCGTGGCGCCGGCTATGGCGGTGGTAACGACGAACGCGAACAGACCCTCAACCAGTTGCTTGTCGAAATGGACGGGTTCGAGGCGAACGAAGGTGTGATCATTATCGCTGCCACCAACCGCAAGGATGTGCTGGACCCCGCCTTGCTGCGTCCGGGCCGCTTTGACCGTCAGGTCACTGTGGGCAACCCCGACATCAAGGGCCGCGAAAAGATCCTTGGCGTGCATGCCCGCAAGACCCCGCTGGGCCCTGATGTTGACCTGCGTATCATCGCGCGCGGTACCCCCGGGTTTTCGGGTGCCGATCTTGCAAACCTCGTGAACGAAGCGGCACTGATGGCTGCCCGCGTTGGGCGGCGCTTTGTCACCATGCTCGATTTTGAATCGGCCAAGGACAAGGTGATGATGGGCCCAGAACGTCGCTCCATGGTGATGACGCAAGAGCAAAAGGAAATGACCGCCTATCACGAGGCCGGGCACGCGCTCGTCGGTCACAAGCTGCCCAAATGCGATCCCGTTTACAAAGCGACAATCATTCCACGCGGCGGCGCGCTGGGCATGGTGATGAGCCTGCCTGAAATGGACCGGCTGAACATGTTCAAGGACGAGTGTCATCAGCGCCTCGCGATGACCATGGCAGGAAAGGCGGCGGAGATCCTGAAATATGGCGCGGACTCGGTTTCGAACGGTCCGGCTGGCGACATCCAACAGGCTTCGGGCCTTGCGCGCGCGATGGTCCTGCAATGGGGCATGTCGGACAAGGTCGGCAACATCGACTATTCCGAAGCCGCACAGGGCTATCAGGGCAATACCGCGGGGTTCTCCGTCTCCGCCAACACCAAGGAGATGGTCGAACAGGAAGTGCAGCGCTTTATTCAGGATGGCTATGATCTTGCCTACAAGATCATCAGCGAAAACGAGGAAGAGTTCGAACGTCTGGCTCAGGGTCTGCTCGAATACGAAACCCTCACGGGCGAAGAGATTGACCGCGTGATGCGTGGCGAACCGCCCCACGCGCCGGATGATGACGAAGACAAAGGTGCCAAGGCTGTCGAAGACAAAAAGCCCAGCCTGACCGCGATTCCGAAGGCCAAGAAGAAATCCGGCCCGTCCGGTGATGGCGGGATGGAACCGGAGCCCGCGGGCTGAACCAATCCTGCCGCGCGCGAATTGATATGGCCCCGCCTTGTGCGGGGCCTATTTATATGCGCACTGCAACCTAGGACCTTGATATGCCTGCGCTTAAACCAACTGATCACTATGCGACCATCACATGGCTTGGCCACATGACCGAGCGGCTTGAGAAAGCAATTGACGGGGTGGCCGCCACCGAACTCCCGCTCAGCTTTGATGGCATCGCCAACGCGCCTTACGGCGGGCGCACGCGCCCGTCCTGCGCCCGCGTCACGTCGCAACACCCCCGCGGCACCGAGATCGCGAACACGCGTCAGGTGTCCATGGTCGCCGCCGAGGACATAGCGGCGGTCGCCGCCGCGCTCGGTTTGGACAGGATCGACCCGACGTGGATGGGCGCGACCGTGGTGGTCGAGGGGTTGTCGGATTTTTCCCACCTGCCGCCTTCGTCGCGGTTGCAATCCGAAAACGGCACGACCCTGGTCGTCGATATCGAAAACCGCCCCTGTCACCATCCCGGCATGACCATCGCGCGCCACCATGGCGATGTCGGCAAAGACTACAAAACCGCCGCCAAGGGGCGCCGTGGTGTGATTGCATGGGTCGAACGGCCCGGCACGTTGCGCATTGGTGATCGTTTGCGGCTGCACATCCCCGATCAACCGGCATGGGCACTAAGCCTGCTCTGACCCCACGCTGAAAAGCCAAACGGTTGCGTATGCCGCTTGGCGTAACCTCTTGATCCAAATGCGCGCTATGGGGCAGGGTTTCCCGAACACGTCGGGACGGGGCCATGGACTCATATCAAATCGCCGGATTTGCAGGCGTTGCATTTTACCTTGGCGCCTATGGCGCGCTGCAGTTCGGTCTGGTGCGCGGCAACGGCTATCCCTATGCGCTGCTCAACCTCGCGGCGGCGGCGCTTGTCCTGGTCTCTCTTTTCGCAAGTTGGAACCTGTTCTCAGCCATCATCCAGATCAGCTGGATCAGTCTGTCGATCATCGGCATGTTGCGTGTTTGGATCCTGACCCGGGGCCTGCGCTTCAACGCAGAAGAACAAGACCTGCTGAACGCCCATTTCCCGACCCTGCGCAAGATCGATGCGCGCACCATGTTCCGCGCGGGACACTGGCGTGATCTCGCCCCCGGCGACGCGCTGACTGAACAGACCCTGCCGGTCACGCAACTCAGCTACATCCACACCGGCGGCGTCGATATCGAAGTGGGCGGGCAGATCATCGCGGATGTCGGTCCAGGCGGATTTATCGGCGAAATGGGTTGCATGGCATCAGCCCCGGCCAGTGCCACCGTGCGCGTCAACCAACCCACCCGCATCTTTGCGATTTCGTCCGACGCGCTGCGGCGGCTGGTCAAGCGCAATCCCGACCTGCGCCCCCACCTCGAGCTGGCCTTTTCAGGCAACACACGGGCCAAGCTGATGGCCACAAACGCCAAGCTGGAACAATCGCTGAAATCCCACGCGCGGATGCCACCGACCGTGGCGCTTGTGTCCGATGCGAAACCACACTGAACCAACGCGGCGCAACGGCGACGCATTACGTCGCATCTGCCCCACCGATTCGAACGGTTTTTCTTTTATCCCTTGCGCAGCTACCATCTGCCGGCACACCACAGGGACATGACTTATGGCATATAAATCCGACATCGAAATTGCCCGCGAGGCGACCAAGAAACCGATCCAGGAGATCGGCGCCCAGCTTGGCATCGACAGCGCGGATTTGCTGCCTTACGGCCATGACAAAGCCAAGGTTTCGCAATCGTTTATCAATTCGGTGCAGGACCGTCCCAATGGTCGGCTGATCTTGGTCACCGCAATCAATCCGACACCTGCGGGCGAAGGCAAGACCACGACCACCGTGGGCCTTGGCGATGGGCTCAACCGTATCGGAAAAAACGCCTGCATCTGCATCCGCGAAGCCTCGCTTGGTCCCAATTTCGGGATGAAGGGCGGTGCCGCGGGCGGCGGCTATGCGCAAGTGGTCCCGATGGAAGAGATGAACCTGCATTTCACCGGGGATTTTCACGCCATCACCAGCGCCCATTCGCTGCTGTCGGCGATGATCGACAACCACATCTACTGGGGCAACGAGCTTGAGATTGACACGCGCCGCGTCGTCTGGCGCCGCGTGGTGGATATGAACGACCGTGCCCTGCGCCAGATCACCGCCAGCTTGGGCGGCGTCGCCAACGGCTTCCCGCGCGAGGCGGGCTTTGACATCACCGTGGCATCCGAGGTCATGGCGATCCTGTGCCTCGCCACTGATCTCAAGGATCTGCAAAAGCGTCTGGGCGACATGATCGTGGCCTACCGCCGCGATCGCTCGCCGGTGTTTGCGCGCGACATCAAGGCCGATGGCGCCATGACTGTGCTGCTCAAGGACGCGATGCAGCCGAACCTCGTGCAGACGCTGGAAAACAACCCGGCCTTCGTGCACGGCGGCCCGTTTGCCAACATCGCGCACGGCTGCAACTCGGTCATCGCCACCACGACCGCGCTGAAGCTGGCCGATTACGTGGTGACCGAGGCAGGCTTTGGCGCGGATCTGGGCGCCGAGAAGTTCATGAACATCAAGTGCCGCAAGGCCGGCCTCGCGCCCAGCGTCGTGGTGTGCGTGGCCACCGTGCGCGCGATGAAGATGAACGGCGGCGTGGCCAAGGCCGACCTTGGCGCCGAAAACGTCGAAGCGGTCAAGGCAGGGTGCCCCAACCTTGGTCGCCACATCGAGAACCTGAAATCCTTTGGCGTGCCTGTGGTCGTGGCCATCAACCACTTTGTCACCGACACCGACGCCGAGGTGCAGGCGATCAAGGACTATGTCACCAGCCACGGTGCCGAGGCTGTGCTGTCGCGCCACTGGGAACTCGGCTCCG
The DNA here is from genome assembly GCA_038532285.1 of Pseudomonadota bacterium. Taxonomy (GTDB): domain Bacteria; phylum Pseudomonadota; class Alphaproteobacteria; order Rhodobacterales; family Rhodobacteraceae; genus Tateyamaria. The sequence goes on from JBCBAV010000007.1 coordinate 5,555, forward strand.
AAGGGTCGGCTGATCTGGCGACCAAGGTTGCCGAACTGGCCGACAAGGACAGCGCCGAGTTTGCCCCGATCTATCCCGACGACATGCCGCTGGCGGACAAGATCCAGACAATCTGCAAGCGCATCTACCGCGCGGACGAGGCGCTGATGGATCAGAAGATCCGCGATCAGTTGCACCTGTGGGAAGAGCAGGGCTATGGCCATCTGCCGGTGTGTATGGCCAAGACGCAGTACAGCTTTACCACCGATCCCACCCGCCGCGGCGCGCCCGACGGACATTCCGTGCCGGTGCGCGAAGTGAGGCTGAGCGCGGGGGCGGGGTTCATCGTGGCGGTCTGCGGTGAGATCATGACCATGCCCGGCCTGCCGCGCGTTCCGTCGGCCGAGGCGATCCACCTCAATGACGATGGCCAGATCGAAGGGCTGTTCTAGGCCCACACGCAAACGTGCGGTGCGCGTCTGACGCGCACCCTACACACGCCGCGCAGGCCACGGCAGTATGGCGCTCATGGAGGATGTCACATGATCAGACTTTACGCCTTTTTCGTCGCCTGCGCATGTCTGTTGGCCACCGTTGCGGCCGCCGAAGAACGCTATGCCGGGTATTATTACCCGGAAATCACCTCGACCGAGGACTACACGCGTCTCATCCGCAGCGCCCCGCCCGCAGCCAAAGCCGTGCGGGTTGAATTTGTCACCAACCTCACCCTTGCGCAGCTTGCCGCCCCCGAAAGCCCACGTTTTGTGTTCTTTGCCAAGGGCAGCGACTCGCGCCACCTGATCGTCGTCGCGCTGGATGACGAGGTGTTTTCCACGCTGTTCCGTGCCCGAGCAGTGATGGCGCAGATGACGTCGAACCTGCGGCAGAACGATTTTCTGCAGGTGTCTGACCTGCGTTTTCTGGCAACATTTTACGACCTTTTGCAGCTGATGCAGTTTGACACGCTGGTGCTCAGCGATGGCAAAAGCTGGTCCCACCAGGTCAACCTGATCCGCGAATAAAGAGGAGCTCGCCCCCATGACCGCAACCCCCATCGACGGCAAGGAATTCTCGGCCCGCGTGCGTGCCCGCGTGGCTGAACACGTGGCCCGGATCAAGGAAACCAACGGGATCACCCCGGGCCTTGCGGTGGTGCTGGTGGGCGAAGACCCGGCCAGCCAGGTCTATGTCCGGTCCAAGGGCAAGATGACGGTCGAAGTGGGGATGAACAGTATCGAACACCGCCTTTCCGTTGACACGCCCGAGGCCGACCTGCTGGCCCTGATTGCACAGCTGAACGCCGACCCGGAGGTGCACGGCATCCTCGTGCAATTGCCGCTGCCCGGCCATCTTGACGAAGATCTGGTGATCAACGCCATCGACCCGGCCAAGGATGTCGACGGGTTTCATATCTCGAACGTGGGGCTGCTGGGCACCGGGCAAAAGGCGATGGTGCCCTGCACGCCGCTGGGCTGCCTGATGATGCTGCGCGATTTTCACGGTAGCCTGTCGGGCATGGACGCGGTTGTGATCGGGCGGTCGAACATCGTGGGCAAGCCGATGGCCCAGCTGCTCTTGGGTGACAGCTGCACAGTGACCATCGCGCATTCGAGGACCAAGGATTTGCCCGACGTCGTGCGCCGCGCCGACATCGTGGTGGCGGCGGTGGGACGGCCTGAGATGGTGCCCGGCGATTGGATCAAACCCGGCGCCACGGTGATCGACGTGGGCATCAACCGCATCGACGCGCCTGAGCGGGGAGAGGGCAAGACCCGTCTCGTGGGCGACTGCGATTTCGACAGCTGTGCCGCCGTGGCAGGGGCGATCACGCCGGTGCCGGGCGGGGTGGGGCCGATGACCATCGCATGCCTGCTGGCCAACACGGTCACCGCGTGCTGTCGCGCCAACGGCTTGGCCGAACCCGAGGGCCTGACCGCCTAGGCCGGGACCGGCACCATGGTGCCCTGCAGGATCGCGACCAGCGTTTCCTGCCCGTCAGCAATGCTGACGACCTCGGACGTGACCACGATCAATCGCCGCCCTGGCTTCAGCACTTGCCCCCGCGCCACCAGCCGGTCACCGTTGGCAGGCGCGGTCAAGTTGATCTTGATCTCGGCCGTGACCACTTCGTGATCGTCCGGGATCATCGTTAGAGCGGCATAACCGGCTGCACTGTCGCCGAGGCCAAAGGTCAGCGCGGCATGGGCAAACCCCTGTTGCTGGCGTGACCCGTCAAGGATCGGGGCCGACAGGGTCACGCGGCCTTCCTCGACCCGGTCCAACCGCGCGCCAAAGGTTGCCATCATCGACTGCCGGTCGAAACTGGCCTGAATGCGGTCGCGCATCTGCAAGGCTCAGCTGGCCCGCGCCAGCGGGATCGCGGTGGGTCGCGGACCGGTCAGGATCGCCTGCGCATCCGCCGCCATCAGCCGCGCCAGCGCCGGGTTCGAACTGCGCAAACCGCCGGTATAGGTGCCATAGGCCGGCAGGATCAGCCGCTGCGCATCCATCAGGAACGCGGGCCGCGTGACGGCCCGCCCGCGGGTGTGCAGCGTCGCCTTGGGGTGGTAGTGGCCCGACACCTCGCCCACCGGCGCGTCGGCGGCGATATGGCGAAAGGTCAGCGGCCCGGTTTGCACTTCGGCCCGGTGCTCGCCGCCCAGATCCATGGGGCCGGGGTCGTGATTGCCCTCGACCCAGATCCACGTGCGCCCGGCCTGAAGCCGCGTGATCCACAGCCGCGCATCCTCGGAACAGGCATCCGCGGCGGCCAGATCGTCAAAACTGTCACCCAGGCAGATCACCGTGCGCGCGCCCGTGGCGTCGAGGTCCGCCTCCAGTCGCCCCAACGTGTCCATGATCTCGTAGGGCGGCAGCTGCGCGCCGCCGCGCCGCGCGATGCGCTCGGCCTTGCCCAGGTGCAGGTCCGACACGCACAAGAGTGCCTGTTCGGGCCAGTACAGCGCGCCCGATCCCAACGCCTTGAGCGCCGCACCGGCGAATATCAGATCATAGGTGTTCACGGAATGTTCATAACCCGCGCGCGCCCCGCGCATCAAGCGCGGAATTACCAGGGCACCCGCCATTCCCGCCTGCGCGGCTCTTCCTCGACACCGGCCAGCGCCATCACGCGCTCGGCCTCCTCGGCCAACAGCTTTTCTTCGGCCAGCCCCTTGATCGGCACGCGCCCGACCTCAAGCATCAGCGGGGCGGCCAGCGGTGTGACGCGGGCATGTTCGGTCAGGTCGATCCGGTCGCCAATGCGCGCACACATCTCCTCGATCCGGCCAAAATCGACGAGGCCGCGCATCGCCTCTTGCCGGGTGATGTGCAGCATCAGGTGGTCAGGGTCGTATTTGGCCAGTGTGTCATAGAGGATGTCGGACGAGAACGTCGCCTGCCGCCCGGATTTGCGCGACGAGGGCGTGTTGCGTTCGATCAGCCCGGCGATGGTGGCCGAGGCGCGAAAGGTCCGCTTCATCACCGCATTGCCCGCCAGCCACGTGTCCAGCCCGTTGCGCAACGCGTCGATGTCAAAGAGCGGGCCGGGATCGGTGATCTTGTCCAGCCCCCAGATCAGCGTGGCATAGTCTGTGGCGAGGAATCCCAATGGGTTCAGCCCTGTCTCTTCCATCCGCTTGGTCAGCAGCAGGCCCAGCGTCTGCATCGCATTGCGCCCGGCAAATCCATACACCGCAGTGTGGACGCGGCCATCATGCGGAAAGCTTTCGATCAGCAGGCGCCCCGGTTCGGGCAAGCGGCTGACCTCGCGCTGCAGCGTCAGCCAGTCGGATGTGTGCGGCGGCAAGTCAGGCCATGCGTCCTGCTGGAACATGTCGATGATGCGGTGGCTGAGCTGGGTCGAAGTGGCGAACTTGGTGCCCAGAAAGGTCGCGATCTTGGGCTTTTTCGCGGCATCGCGGGTCACTTGCACCGTCATCTCGCGCAGGCTGTCATAGCGCACGATCTGCCCGCCGATCAGGAATGTGTCGCCGGGGGTGAGTGTCGCGGCAAAGCCTTCCTCGATCTCGCCCAGCGGCTTGCCGCCCCGGGCGTTTTTCATCCGCACCTTGAGCGTGTCGGTGTCCTGGATGGTGCCGATGTTCATGCGGATGCGCTGTGCTGCGCGCGGGTCGCGCAACTGCCACAGTTCGTCTGGCCGCTGTTTCAGGCGCTGCCACTGATCATAGGCACGCAGGGCGTAGCCGCCGGTGGCACAAAATTCCAGGCAGTCGTTGAACTCTGCTTCGGTCAACGTGGCATAGGCCCCAACGCTCCTCACCTCTTGCCAGAGGCTCCTCGCGTCGAACGGCCCCGCGGCCGCCCGGATCAGGATGTGCTGGCACAGCACATCGCGCGGGCCGGGGCCGCGCGGATCGCCGTCCAATGCCCCGGCATGCACCGCCTCAAGCGCTGCCACGCATTCCACCACCTCGAACCGATTGGCCGGAACAAGCAGCGCCTTGGATGGCGCGTTGTAGCGGTGGTTGGCGCGGCCGATGCGCTGCACCAGACGTTTGACGTTCTTGGGCGCGCCGACCTGAATGATCAGGTCCACATCGCCCCAGTCGATCCCAAGATCGAGCGTGCCGGTACAGACAATCGCCTTGAGCTGCCCCGCAAGCATCGCCGCCTCGACCTTTTCACGCTGTTGCTTGTCGAGGCTGCCGTGGTGGATGCCGATGGGCAACTGGTCCTCGTTGGCGAGCCAAATGTTGTGGAAATACAGTTCGGCCTGCGCGCGGGTGTTGTGAAAGATCAGCGTGGTCTTGTGTTTCTTGACCTCTTCCAGCACCGCCGGGATCGCGTATTTGCCGCCCGAGCCGGACCATGGGGGTGGCTCATCGGTGACCAGCATGCTGATATCGGGGGCCGGGCCGGGATCGGCGTGCAGGATCTCGCAGGGGTCGGGGTGTCTGGCCAAAAGATCAGCGATGGCGGCGGGGTCCTCGACCGTGGCCGACAGACCCACCCGGCGCAGGTCGGGGCACATGGCCTGAAGGCGCGAAAGCGCCAGGAACATCTGGTCGCCCCGCTTGCTTTCGGCAAGGGCGTGGATTTCATCCACGATCACGCGTTTCAGCCCGGCAAACATGCGCGGCGCGTCTTCGTAGCTGGTAAGCAACGCGAGGCTTTCGGGCGTGGTCAGCAGGATGTGCGGCGGGTCGGCGCGTTGGCGTTTCTTTTGCGTTTGCGACGTGTCGCCGGTGCGGTCCTCGATCCGGATGGGCAGGCCCATCTCTTCGACGGGCGTGCGCAGGTTGCGCTTGATATCTGCGGCCAGCGCCTTGAGCGGGGAAATGTAGAGCGTGTGTAGCCCGTCATGGCTGCCGTCGGCCAGTTCTGCCAGGCTGGGCAGAAAGCCTGCCAAGGTCTTGCCACCGCCGGTCGGTGCAATCAGCAGAAGCGAAGGATCGGCGGCACGGTCGAGCAATGCCTGCTGGTGCGGGTGGATCTGCCAGCCGCGCGCGGCAAACCAGGTGTGAAATTGCGCGGGAAGGCGGGTCATGCGCTGAGTTTAGTGTCGCAGCACCGGGTGGAAAGGGCGGAATCGGGGGCCAGCCCCCAAACCCCCGAGGTATTTTCAGCCAGAAGAAGACGCGCCTTAGTCGGCGTATGGGGCGAGGGCGTGGAGCGCGGCCCGGATCGTTTCGGGCAGCGCTGTGTCGGCGTCTGCAGGCGCCGCGTCGAGGGCGGCGGCCACGTCCTTGACCAGAATGCCGATGGAATTGTCGGGGGCATAGCCGTCCTTGGCAAATTCGATGCTGTCGAACCCGGAGGCGAGCCAGTTTTGGCCCGAAGAGGCCGCGATGAGCGGCAGCAGGCGTTTGGGGTCGATGCCCGCCGTTTGCGCCCAGTCAAGCACCAGCCGGGTCATCGCAGTGTGCGAGGCGGCAAGCAGGTTGTTGAGCACCTTGGCCTGCATGCCGGCGCCATATGGGCCCATGTGAAACAGGTTCGTCCCCATAAGGGACAAGAGCGGGGTGGCGTCTGCGATGTCCTGTTCGGCGCCGCCGAGCATGAAGCTGAGCGTGCGATTTTCCGCGCCGATCACCGCACCTGACATGGGCGCGTCGATCAGCAAGATGTGATCCGGGACGCGGTCGCGCAGTGCGGTCACATAGCGCGGCGACAGGGTGGAGCAGATGAGGATGCGGCGCAGGTTGCGGGCAGTGCCCACCAGGTTCTGGTTGTCAAACAGCAGCGCGTCGGTCTCGGTCGCGTCCCGCACCACGGTGCAAAGCGTTTCGAGATCGTGGGCAAACACGGTGGCGTCGGTCAGGATGTGCGGCACGCCCTTGTCCACCACGTCAAAACCCAGCGCGTGGCCAATGCCGTCGCGCAACGCATCAAGCATTGGCGCGCCCATGCGGCCGCACCCGGCGACGCCGATCATTTCACGATGAACTCGTCTTTGACGAACATGTTGGCCCAGGCGCGGTCGATCAGGTCGGGGCGCATTTGCAGCGGGATGCCTTCGAAATTGCAGATGGACACCATCTGATCGACCAGAAAGTTCGGCTGGTAGTTGGCATAGACGCTGTCGATTTCAGGGTATTTTACCTTGAGCAGGTAGATCAAAGCGTCTTCGTCCAGGGGCATGCCTTTTTTCTTGGCCACCATGGCAAAGATCTTGAGGAAGTTCTTCTGGCTTGGCCCATCGACCTTGATCTTGAAGAAGATCCGGCGCAGCGCGGCCTGGTCAAAGATTTCGTTCGGATGAAAGTTGGTGGAAAAGATCACCAGCGTGTCAAAGGGCACTTCGAACTTTTCACCCGATTGCAGGGCAAGAATGTCCTTGTTTTCCTCCAGCGGCACGATCCAGCGGTTCACAAGGCTTTGCGGCGGTTCGGTCTGGCGGCCAAGGTCGTCGACGATAAAGATGCCGCCGGTGGATTTCAGCTGCAAAGAGGCCTGGTAGGTGCGGGCGGTGGCATTGTATTTCAGATCCAGCATATCCAGCGTCAGTTCGCCGCCGGTGATCACCGTGGGCCGTTCACAGCGGACATAGCGCTGGTCATAGGGCGTGCGGCGGCGCAGCGAGGTTGGATCCTGTTCGGGGTCCGGGGCGCGGTTGTGCACGATGGGGTCATAGACGGTGATCACCTGCCCGCCATATTCGATCGCCCGCGGCACAAAGACATGGTCTCCGATCGCGTCGCGGATACCGTTGGAGATGGACGATTTACCGTTGCCGGGAGGGCCGTACATCAGGATCGAACGACCCGCGCTGACCGCAGGGCCAAGCTGATCGAGCAGGTCTTCGGGCAGGACCAGATGGCCCATGGCGCCCACCAATTGCTGACGTGTGACCATGATGTTGCGGATCGATTGGCGTTCGACCTGCTTGCGGTAGACCGCCAACGGCACCGGCATGGCGCCGAAATATTCAGACTGTGCCAGTGCATCCAGTGCGCGCGCCTTGCCGGCGTCGGTCAGTTGGTAGCCCATCTCGTTGCCGTTGTTGGCGTTGAGCGTGCCGGTTGCTTCCATCAGGCGCTGTTCCCGGCACATGTCGATCAGTTCCTGCACCACGATGCCGGGAATACACATGGCTTTGGCCAGGTCCGACACCATTTCGAGCGATTTGCGGAACATGGTCTTGAGCAGGATGTCGCGCATCATCACAACCGAAAGCTCCATGTCTTCCAGTCGTTTGGGCGCGGGTGGGGCGATAATGTCGCCGGTCTGCATGTTCATCGTCGGGCCTCGGACCTGATCATCTTCACGGCAGGCTACCGGCGCAATCGGTCGAAATTGTGACGTGAAACGGGCAGTTGTCAGGAGCCCAGAAAGGCTGCCAGCCCAAGATAAAGCGCCAGCGACGGCCCAAGCGCAAAGCCCATGGGAAACTTGCGCCCCTGTTCCCAGCTTTCCCAGTCCGGGGCAAGGTTGCGCAGGGCGGTGAACTTGGCCACCCGGTGCGCGCCATAAGACGCAAGCAGAACGGCGGCAAAGAGCGGCAGGATCAGCCGCAGATCCCCCAGCGCGATGTAGGGGGCGGCGGCGGCGAGAAACTTGGCGTCGCCGGCGCCCATCGCCCCAGCCGCGTTCAGCACGATGCCGAACACCAGCACGATGACCAGCTGCGCCAGCGCCCAGAGATAGTCCTGAAACGGAAACAGCAGCGGGCCCATCGCCACAAAGACCAGCGCCAACACGATGACCGCCTGATTGGTGATCCGCATCTCGCGCAAGTCGGTGAACGCGACATAGAGGCAGATGGGCAGGACAAAGGGGAAAAGCCACGCCGCTGCCAGGGCCGATTGTTGCATTGGTCAGCCGTTGCTTACATTCGCTTCGAGCGCGTTCAGCGACCGGACAGCAGCCTCGAAATGCTGCGGGTGGGTCTGGATCGCGTCGCGGAACAGCCCCTTGGCCGTTGCGATGTCGCCCTGTTTCACCGCCGCCAGGCCCAGCGTATGCAGCAGTTGTGCGCGCTCTTCCTGATCCATCGGGATCACCGGCAGGGCATAGTTGCGCTGTGCGCCGCGGGCGAGGATCAGGTTGTTCTTGGCGGTAAACAGCGTCCTGTCCTGTCGAATGGCGTCGCCGAACAGGCGTTCGGCATCGGCGAAATCACCGCGGGTCAGTTTCGAATAGCCCCAGTTGTTCAGCACGCTGGCGGGCCGGGTGGTCAGGCCAACGGCGGTTTCATAGAAACTGTCGGCACGCTTCCATTCCTTGTTGCTGTCGGCGATCATCGCTTCGAGCCGGTAGCGTTTGAAGGTCTCGTGGGTGGGGGGCACGGTGTCGAGCTGTTCTTCGGCGGCGGCCCAGTCGCCTGCGCGCAAAAGCGCGTCCGCATAGTCGACGCGGTCGGCGTTGGTGGCGCCGTTCATGTCCAGAACCTTGGCAAAGGCCGACGCCCCTTCGGCATAGCGCTTGGCGCGCACCAGGCTGACGGCAAGACCGCGTTGCGGTTCGATGTCCTTGGGATTTTCGCGAACGGTGCGGTTGAAATAGGTCACCGCTTCGTTCGGGTCGGCGACCGTCAGCATCACGTCGCTGAGGTCGCTTTCGTTGACCACGTTCACGCTTTCAAAGGCGCGTTCGACGGTTTCTTCGGGGGTTTCGCGTTCCCCGCACGCGGAAACGGCCATCACACCTGCCAATGAGACAGCCAAAAACACTTGGTGGCGCATGTTTGCGTCCTTTGTCCTGCTCTGCCGTGCGCGGCGCGCACAACTCTGAATTGTTTCGCGCGCGAAACAATAGGTCTCAATTGCTGACAGACTGGATCAGGTAATCGCTGCTGCCTCTGCGCACCAATTGGAATGGCGCGTCATTATTGGGCTCAAGGTTAACAGAATTTTCGGTTCGCGCGATAGCCTTGCGTAAATTATCGCGGATCAGTGTGCTTTCTCCGTCATCCAGCGCAAAGGCCTGACGGAAGATCTGCACGGCCTCTGCGTTCTGGCCGCGTTCGATCAGCACGACGCCAAGGTTGTTGAGCGTTTCGGGGTAGGGGTCATATTCGGTGGTGGCGCGGCGCAAGAGCTGTTCGGCCTGATTCAATCGCCCCAACCCGAGGTTTGCGGTGCCAAGGCCTGACAGGATTTCTGCGTCCATCCCCTGATCCAGTGCGGCGCGGTTGAAGGCGCGGATGGCCAGTTCGAACTCACCGGCGGAAATCAGCCGATGGCCGACCTCGATCCCGCCCACAGCTTCGGCGTTGCGGTCGATGCCGGGGGCAAACGGACCCGTCTGGGACGCGTCGATCCCTGCGCTGCCGCATGCCGACAGCCCGAGGGCAAGGGTCAGGAAAGCTGCTCGTGTGCCAATGCGCATTTTGGTGCGTCTTTTATCAAATGCCTGCGCCGCCCCCGGTATCAGAGCGCGACGTGCATGTCCTAGCACGAATGTCGCCCAGCGCCTACCCGTCCCGGGCTTGATCCGGGACCTCGCGGTGTCGGAGAGGCCCCGGATCAAGTCCGGGGCAGGCTCCCGGATCAAGTCCGGGGCAGGCGCCCGGATCAAGTCTGGGGCGGGTAGGCGGATCAAGTATAGGGCAGGCGCCCGGATCAGGTCCGGGGCAGGCGCTCGGATCAGGTACGGGGCAGGCGCCCGGATCAAGTATAGGGAAGGCTACGGATCAAGTCCGGTTGAGGCCCCGGGTCGAGCCCGGGGCGCAGAGTGTTTTACTGGCTCATGTTGCCCAGTTGCGTGATGCCATGCACCGACGGGCCAACAAGGATGATCAGGAGCGGTGGCACCGTCAGCATCATCGTGGCGAGCGTCATCTTGGTCGGCAGTTTGTTGGCAGCTTCTTCGGCGCGCATCACGCGCTTGTCGCGCATCTCGCCGGCGTAGACGCGCAGCGCCTCGGCGATTGATGTACCAAAGCTCGACGACTGGATCAGCACGGTGACAAAGCTCGACACGTCCTGCACGCCGCAGCGTTCGCCCATGTCGTTGAGCACGGTTGACTTGTCCTTGCCCGCTTTCATCTCAAGGCTGACGATCATCAACTCGTCCGCCAGCGCCGGGAACGACGCGCGCAATTCGTGCGCCACGCGGGTGATCGCCTGATCCAGCGATTGACCGGCCTCGACGCAGACCAGCAGCATGTCGAGCGCGTCGGGGAAGCCTTGGGTGATTGCCTCTTGCCGGGTCTGGACGCGCTTGGTGATCCAGTATTGCGGCAGGTAATAGCCGACGCCGCCGGGGCCGAGCGTGTACATCAGGATCTTTTGCGTATCCATGTTGTCGGTGCCGACGATGAAGTTGGTGTAGATCACACCCAGCACCAGCCCCAGAACACCCAGGATAAACTGGGCCGCGTGGAACATGCGCACGGCGTCCTGGCTGTGGTACCCGGCCTGCCGCAGCATCAACTGACGCTTGGACAGTTCGGCCACGTCCTGCGGTTCGAGGAAATTGGCAAATTTTTCCAGCTGTTCATTGCGTGACGAATTGCGCAGGCGCTGCTTGCCATTGTCGGCGGCGCCCCTGGCGTTGTTGGCCTTTTTAAGCTTGTCCAGCGGGTCCTGCGGCTGGTTGAACATCATCACCGCCACGGCGGCGATCAGCATCACGCCGATGACGCCGAGGATGACGATTGGGCCAAGGGGGCCGAGCACGTCGGTGATTTGGGCCAGAAGGGCGTCCATGGTCGTCTCCTCAGACTTTGATGTTGGTCAGCACGCGCATCACGTAGAGGTTGATGCAAAGCATGATGCCCACGGTGAAACAGGCGGGGATAAAGAGCGAGTGGTCGCGCACCTCGTCGTAGTAGTTCGGGTCGCTCACGTTGATCACGATCAGGGCCACGATTGGGAAGGCGGACAGGAACTTGCCAGACCATTTTGCTTCGGCGGTGATCGCCTTGACGCGGCGGAACAGGCGGAACCGGGCGCGGATCACCTTGGCCAGACCGGCGAGAATCTCGGCGAGGTTACCACCCGATTGCTGCTGGATCGTCACGGCGACGGCAAGGAACCGGAGGTCCTGCATGTCGAGCCGTTCGGCCATGTCCTTCAATGCCTCGCCCATGTCGCGGCCAAAAGCGGCCTCGTCCGAGATCACGCCGAATTCGGAGGCGATGGGGTCTGACGCTTCCTTGGCCACGATCTGGATCGCCTGGGAAAACGGGTTGCCGACGCGCAGGGATCGCACCATCAATTCCACGGAATCGGGCAGTTGCTCTTCGATCAGGCTGGTGCGTTTGTTGGCCTTGGATGAGACCCAGAAATATACGGCCCCGATGCCAATCCCCACGGACAGAAGCGCGCGCACAGGCACGTCGGTTTCTGTGCCGATGCTGAGGCCAAGAAAGGCTACAACAGACAGTCCGCCCATCACCATGATAAGCTGCTGCGGGGTAAAGGCGATGGCGGCCTTTTGCGCCTTGTCGGCCAACATGGAATAGAGCGGGATGGACTTGGCGCCCATGTGCTGCTGCATCTCCTTGCGGAGCTGGTCCAGCACCTCTTCGCGGCGGCCGCCGGATTTGTTGAGCATCTCGAGCCGGCGGTTGACGCGGCTGTTGAGGCTGATGGATTTGCCGAACGTCACCAGATAGAGGCCCTCGACCAAGACGAGGACCCCGATGAAGATCAGGCCGTAGATGATGGGTTCTGCGCTCATTGCTCAGTCCTCAAGTAGCGAAGCGATAGGACATGGTGGTGTCCCCTTATTGTGCCGCGATGGGTTCGTAGATGCTGGGGGGCAGGTCGTAGCCCCACAGACGGAACCGTTCGGCAAAGTGCGACCGCACGCCCGTAGCGGTGAAATGGCCGATAATCTTGTTCTCGGGTGTCAAGCCAACCCGCTGATACCGAAAGATTTCCTGCATGGAGATCACGTCACCTTCCATCCCTGTAATCTCGGTGATGGAGGTCATGCGGCGCGAGCCATCTTGCAGACGCGAGGCCTGCACGATCAGGTTCACAGCCGAAGAGATCTGCGACCGCACCGCCTTGATCGGCATTTCGATCCCGGCCATGGCGATCATGTTTTCCAGACGCGAAACGCCGTCCCGGGCGGAGTTGGCGTGGATCGTGGTCATGGACCCGTCGTGGCCGGTGTTCATGGCCTGCAGCATGTCGATGACTTCCTCGCCACGCGTCTCACCCACGATGATGCGGTCGGGGCGCATCCGCAGCGCGTTCTTGAGACAGTCACGGGGCGACACTTCGCCTTTGCCTTCGACGTTGGGCGGACGGCTTTCCATGCGGCCCACGTGGGTCTGTTGCAACTGAAGTTCCGCGGTATCCTCGATGGTCAGGATGCGTTCGGCATTGTCGATGAAGGACGACAGCGCATTGAGCGTCGTCGTCTTACCCGAACCCGTACCACCCGACACGATCACGTTCAGGCGCGTGGCCACGGCGGCCTGAAGATAGGCGGCCATTTCCTCGGTAAAGGCGCCGAAATTCACCAGATCGTCGATGCCCAGCTTGTCCTTTTTGAACTTTCGGATCGACACCAGCGAGCCATCGACCGCAATGGGCGGCACCATGGCGTTGAAACGCGAGCCGTCCTGCAGACGGGCGTCCACGTAGGGGTTCGATTCGTCGACGCGGCGGCCCACGGCGCTCACGATTTTGTCGATGATGCGCAGCAGGTGCCTTTCATCCTTGAACGTGATGTCGGTCAGTTCGAGCTTACCGGCGCGTTCGACAAAGATCTGTTTGGGCCCGTTCACGAGGATGTCGTTGACGGTTTCGTCCTTCAGAAGCGTTTCAAGCGGGCCGAGGCCCGTCACTTCGTCAAAGAGTTCCTGGTTCAGGGTCTGGCGATCCTCGCGGCCGAGGATGATGTTTTTCTCTTCCAGCACCTCGGCGGAGATTGCGCTGATTTCCTGGCGCAGTTCCTGTTCCGAGGCGTGTTCAAGCGCTGCGAGGTTGAGATTATCCAGAAGCGCGCGGTGCAGTTCCAGCTTGATCTCGCCCATGCGCTCCTTGCGCTTGCGTTCCTTGTCCATCGGGGTGACTGGTGCGGCTGCCTTTTGCGGGGCCTTGCGCGCAACCTTCGACGCCGCCTCGGCGTCGGGGGCCGGGGCGGCGGTGGGCAATTCGGTCACCTTGTCCGCGGGCGCCGCGGGCTGGGGTGAGGTCTTTTTGTACTTCGAGAACATGGAAACCTACTTTCAAGCGGCTTGGCTTTGGTTTGCGTTCACTTCGTGAATAGAGGCGGCGAGCTTGGCGATCTCGCGGCGCAGTGGGTTTTTCGCGGCTACATCGGCCAAGGGCTGGCCGTGGTCGGCGGATTGTGTGATCGGTTTGCCGCCGTCGGGCAGTTGCACCTCGATCGAGATATCGAGGCTTTCGCCCAGACGCTTGACCCGGGCGCGGCCGCCCAGATCGGTGAACTTGGGTGCCCGGTTCAGCACGTAGCGCAGTTTTTCCACCGGCAGTTCTTCGGATTGCAATGCGCGCTTGAACCGCAGCGTGTTCTGCGCCGACCGCATGTCGATCTCGAGCGTGGTGAAATAGAGGTGCGCCGCTGTCAGCGCAGTTTCCGTCCACTGCACGAGGGTCGATGGCATGTCGATGATGACATAGTCGAAATGCGCGCGCGCCATGTCGATGACGCGGGTAATGTCCTCGGGTGTCACGATGTCCAGCGGGATCATGTCCGCAGGCGCCGTCAGCACCGACAGTTTGTCACCATAGGTCAACAGCGACTGGCCAAAGATCTCGTCATCCATGCCTTCGGTGTCCGAAAGCATTTCAAACACGGCTTCGCGCCGGGCAAGGTCGAGATAGGTCGATGCGGTGCCGAACTGGAAGTCGAGATCCAGAAGACACACGTTCGGCTGGTCGCCCTCTGTCAGCAGTGCGAGTTCCCAGGCCAGGTTCACGGCCAGCGTGGTGGCACCGGTACCACCTGCGACCCCATGCACGACGAACACCGCGCCCTGCTTGTTCGTGCCCGAGCGCAGGTTGGCGGTTGCCTCGGGAGCGGCGGGTTGCGGGTTGGCGGCAGAGCGGATGCGGTCCACGGCTTGCTGCAGCTCAGCCTCGGGGAGGGGGTAGGGGACAAATTCATCCGCACCCATGCGCAGCAACTGATGCAGGGACGCGGGGGTGACGTCTTCGGCAATGAGGATCACCGCGATCTTGCGCGACTTGGCCTGTTTGATGATCTCACCCAACATGGTGAGGTTCTCTTCGTCCTCGGCATCGATGGCGATGGCCACGAATTCCATGGCTTCGGCGTCTGGCTGGTTGAAATAGGCCAGCGCCTCGGCAAAGCCCAGATCGCCCCAGCTTTCGCCCATACAGTGTTCCATGTCTTCGATCAGCAGATCAAAGTTCTGCACATCCCGGCTGATGGTGCAGGCCGCGATCGGCGCGGTTTCAGGTTGTGGCATTGTGCTGCTCATTGCCATCTCGTCCTTCGTTACTGGGCGTGGGGCGGTTTGCAGCTTCTTGCTTGGACCGACCTTGACCCGACATGCCCCTCTGCGGTTGCCCGCACGGGGTCCTTTGGGTCGGTCATCGCAGTCAAATCAGGCGAGATTTGGGCCAAAAAACTCCAATTGTTGGGTATCTCAAAACGATATCGGGCGCAGACAGGGGATTGTCCGCGCCCGATTGCGATAATTTTGCCGGTTTTAGGTTACTGTTCGGTGCGCAGATCGGCGCCCACGATCCCCTCGAGCGTGGTGGGGCTGGTGGCGGAGCTGATATAGTCGCGGTAGATGATCTGGGCGTATTTGCCGTCGAGTACATTGGGGTGGTTGCGCACAAACCCCGTGACTTCGGTCACGGTGCGGCGGTTGCGACGCTCGCGTCCTTGGGTCACCACGATGGGTTGGGTTTCTCCAAACGAGGCCACCGCCTCGAGCCGCGAACGGTCGATGCCCTGGCTGGTCAAATACCGAACCACGGCGCGCGCCCGGGCGAGGCCCAGGCTTTTGTTGTAGGCGTTGCTGCCAACGGCATCGGTGTGTCCGTAGACGCGAAACCGGACCTCGGGGAACTGGCGGATCCATGTCGCCTGCTGGCGCAATGTGTCCTGCGCACCAGCATCAAGCTGAGACGAGTTGAATTCGAAATTCACCGTTGCCAGCACTTCGGAAGCGAATCGTTGTGCCAGATCAAAGGCATATTGCCGTTCGCCCGTCAGGATCAGCGTGTTGTTCGCGGTGGCGTTGCCGAAGGCGCCATTGTCGGCGACAGCGCCCGCTTCGCGGTAGAACTGGGTATAGACGGCGTCGTTGGAAGGTCCACACGCCGCCAAAGCGACTGCGCTGGCCATCAGGGCGTGTGTGATCGGTTTCATACCCAGTCCTTAATCCAAAACGTAACCATATGAGCCGCTGAAGTCCTGTTTGGCAACCTCTGCGGCGGCACCTTCCTTGGGCGCACGGGTGCCCGCGGCAACGCGACCAAAGAGGAACAGGTCGCGTTCGGTGGGCGGTTTGATGCGGTCAGTGGGCAGGGCGAGCACGTCGCCGGTGACGGGCTGCACCAGATGGGCCGTGATGATGATGACCAGTTCGGTCTGTTCGCGCTGATAGGATGCGCTGCGGAACAGCGCGCCCAGCACCGGCACGTCACCAAGCCACGGCAACTGCTGGTTTTCGTCGACGAACGTGTCTTCGAGCAGGCCCGCGATAGCAAAGCTTTCGCCGTCACGCAATTCGACAGTGGTCGCCGTTTCGCGGCGGCTGAACGCGTCGATGGTAAAGGCGTCGATGGTGATACCGTTCGTGGGGTCGATATCCGACACCGCGGCTTCAAGCTCGAGGTTGATCAGGTCCTTGTCCACCACACGTGGGATAAAGTTGAGCTCAACACCGAAGGGTTTGAATTCAATGGTAATTACGCCGTCTTCCTGGCTGACGGGGACGGGGTATTCACCACCCGCGAGGAACTTGGCCTCTTGGCCCGAAAGGGCGACGAGGTTGGGTTCGGCCAGGGTGCGCACGACGCCCTTTTGCTCGAGCGCTTCGAGCAGGAGGCCCACTTGGGTGTTGCCAGCGTTAAAGCCAAAGAGCACGGCGCCTGCGTTGTTGTTGGTCGCGGGCAGGTTGCCAGCAAGGCTGCCTGTGCTGCCACCGGCAGTCACAGCGGTGTTGGTGCCCGCCGAAATTCCGATGTCGGAGCTGAGCGTGCCACCAAGGCTGAGAGAGGCCGCGAGCGATTTCGACACCGAGCGCTGCATTTCGGCAAATCGGACCTTCAGCATGACCTGCTGAATGCCTCCGACGCTCATCAGGTTGCTCACGCGGCCTTCGGCGTAGCGTTCGGCCAGATCAAGCGCGCGTTGCAATTTTGAGGCCGAAGACACCAGTCCGGACAGCACGATACCGTCATTCGCGGTGCGGACCGAAATTTTTTCCCCCGGGAGGATCTGGCGCAGGCGTTCCTTGAACTCGGAGATGTCGGCGGCCACGCGCACGTTCACGTTGGTGATGAGACGCCCGTTGCCGTCCAGCAGCGTGAGCGTCGTCAGCCCGGGCGCTTTGCCCAGAACGTAGATCGTGCGATCACTGAGCGACGAGATGTCGGCGATGGCGGGGTTGGCGATGCTGAGTTCCGCAAAGGGTGTGTCGCTTTCGACAACCACCGCGCGGTTCATCGGCACATCCAGTGAGCGCGACGTTGCGTCCCGCACCACCCGCAAGGTTTCAGCATGCAGCACCTGCGGTGCCACGGTACCCATAGTCAGTGCCAGCCCAAGCAGGCCAGCCTTGATCTTCGTAACAATGTTCATGTGACCTGCCTTTGTGATCACGCCTCGGGATCGGGTCTTTTGCCCAAATTTTCCGACACGATGCGCGCATTTTGATTTTTTTGCAAGAATCAATGGGTTTGCTGCCTCAGTTTATGTGGATAACTGGCAACAGGGGGCGGAAACGACACAGCGCCCCTGGGGTGGGGCGCTGTTGTAAGTGGTTGATCGTGCGGGCGAGTTAGTTTGAACAGGGGATCGGGATTTCGACCACATCGGCGCCACGCCGGGTGCGAATGGTGCACTCTTCCTCTTCGATCACTTCGGCGACCTGCGCCTCTTCGCGCAATCCCAGAAGCGATTTCTGATCCACCTGGATCTGGCCAGCCAGCTCGCTGTTGTCATTGACGACGAGGGCGAGGGTCAGACGACCGGTTTGTTGCGCGTGGATAAAGTTCGCCACCTGTTCGGTCGTGGCCGCAACTGTCACGGTTTGCGCAATGATCGCAGCGTCCTGATCGCTCGAGGTGCTCTGGTCGATTGCGATCAGCTTGACGCTCGCTTCGATCAGCTTGGTCACTTCCTTGCGGGTTTTGCCCTGTTCGATCCGGCCAGTCCAGTAAACGTCGACCCGGTCATCCGGGCGCAGGAAGCCCGACACGCCCGACGCCACATCCACCTTGATGGTAAAGGCGCTCATGCCTTCGCCCAGGCGCGAGGTCAGGCCAGCATCTTCGCCCGGCTTTGTCACCTTGACGGCGAGCAGGGCCTCGTCTTTTTCGATCACGCGCAGCACAAGCCGCGGTCCGTTCTGACCATCGATGAAGAAGGGGTTGTCTTCGGTAAAGGCACCTTCGGGGATCGCGTTTTCGGGCCAGTCAACCATGCGCACGTCTTCTTTGGTGACGGCTTCGCCATAGGCCAACTGGCGGTCGGCCACGTAAACGGGAATCGTGGGCACGATCTTTTCGCGCTGGGCGCGCTCCTTGGCCAACGCCACCTGATATTGTCCGATGTAATTCTTGGCCATGTAAACTGCGCCGCCCGCCATGGCGACCCCAGCAACCAGGACCAATCCGAATACAGCTCGCATCTCGCACCTCTTGATTCTGGGTCCGCTCTGCTTTGAATGGCGGACCTGCCAAAAATGTTACGCGTTGATTGTGGCATTTTCAGGGAAGCGAACGGGCGCCGTTGTGCCTGTGTCCCGAAGCGCGTCAAATGCCTGCGCGTCGCACCGCCTGAAATGATGCGGCGGAACGGTAAATATGCAGTTGTCGGGTCAGAACCAGCCGGTGAGATAATCCGAGACACCGTTGCTGAGATCGAGTGCGCCGGTCTGCATGGCCGTCACGATGGCCACAGCCAGGGCAACGATACCTGCGCACAACACAACCCAATCCACGGTGACGGCACCGGATTGATCACGTGCAAAGCGTTCAAGAATACGTTTCATGAAGTTACCTTTCGGGTAGAGTGCACTGGTAATGAAAACAAAGGGCCGCGACCGGAATGGCCACGGCCCAGAGCATGTTCAAGCCGTCAGGCAGACCACCTTAGTTGGGGTCTTGTGCCTGCAGGAACGTGTCGGTGTCGGCGGTCAGCTCGGTTGCACCGGTCTGGATCGAGCCATAAGCAGCAACTGCCAGGCCAACCACAGCAGCGGTCAGAACAACCCAGTCAACCGTCACGGCGCCGTTTTCGTCTTTACGGAAGTTTTTGATGAATTTGATCATGGTACGTCCCTCCAAAGGATCAGTAGTTTGCGTTTCCAACCTCGCCGGTCGTGTTTGAGGCGCTCTCTCATTTGCCTCTGTCCGACTTGGTATGGCTGCATATAGCCGGTTGATTGCGGCGCGATTTTGACCGCATCGGGGGTATTTCGCGTCTGATTGGGCGTGGGTGCGGAGAATCTGTTAAGATGTTGTTTTTGAATATTTAATTTCCTTAACTTTCTTTCGGATGCAAAGCATTTTAGTTTTTGGTGTGCCAATTGTGGCGCGGTTGCCTTGATTAGCTTTGACAATGCTAGATCGGGCTCGGGATTAGTGCGATTATGGAAACGCGAGGCCGCGCCAGATTGGCCCGTTGCAGCAGAGTGAGCAGGTTCATGTTTCGGTTTTTGACGATCTCGGTTGTCGCCGTAGGTCTGAGCGTCGGTTTCGCCGCCGCCGAGACCCCGCCACCGCCGTTCAAGGATTTTTCCGCCAAGCGCGTGAAGCCGCCTGCGCCGGGCGCGAAAAGGCGGATCACGGTGCAGATCGAGCCGCAGGTTGAAGAGACTGTTCCCGAAGAGGGTGCGCCAATTGCAAGGGCCGATCCGTCCGCAAGCGCGCGTTACGACTGGTTCTGGTCCGAAGTGTCACCCGAGATGGAAGGTGCGGGTGCCGGGCGGTTGATCCCGGCGATGCGCGCATTGGCCGGTGCCAAGGTCCCTGTGCCTGCACCCCGACTGCAGCAGCTGCAAGGTGCGGCGCGGGCGCATGGAACTGACATTCTGCGCGCCACCATCGGAACAGATGTGTCCCCAGCCTTGGTGTTGGCGGTGATGATGGTGGAATCAGCGGGCCGTCCCGATGCGGTCAGCAGCGCAGGCGCGCAAGGATTGATGCAGCTCATGCCGGATACAGCCACCCGGTTCGGGGTCAGTGACAGCTTTGCCAGCGCCGAGAACATCGCGGGCGGTGTGAAATATCTGGACTGGTTGATGGACACGTTTGACCGCGACCCGTTGCTGGTGCTGGCCGGATATAATGCGGGTGAGGGCGCGGTGCGCAGCCACGGCGGCGTGCCGCCTTATGCCGAGACGCGCGATTACGTGCCCAAGGTGCTGGCAGCTTATCAGGTTGCGCGGGGCCTGTGCGTGACGCCGCCAGAGCTGGCGAGCGATGGCTGCGTATTTGCGACGTTGAATTAGCGGCGCGCGAGACCGGGCGCCGCCGGATCAGACGTTGAAGGCATCAGCCCAATCGGGATGTTTGGCACGCTGCGCGTTCACAAACGGACAAAGCGGGACGATTTTCCATCCTTCGGCGCGGGCATCCGAAACGAGCCGTTCGACCAGCGCGAGACTGACCCCAGTGCCGCGCAAGCCATCAGGCACACCGGTGTGGTCAGCGCTTCGGCTGCGTGTGGGGACAGGATCGAAAAGGTCGGTTCCGCCTCAAAGCCATTGTGACGGAGGACACAGCGCCCCTTGGTCTAGCCGACCTCGCGCGTAATCTCGAAGTCAGACTATCGTGGCTTGGGTCGCGGCGCGCAGGTCGTCCTCGGTCACGCCATCCGCGGTCTCGACGATCCGTAGCCCGCCCTCGACCACGTCGAGCACGCCAAGATTGGTGATGATGCGGTCAACCACGCCCTGACCGGTCAGCGGCAGGGTGCAGGATTTCAGGACCTTGCTGTCGCCGTGCTTGTTGGTGTGGTCCATGACCACAACCACGCGGCCCACGCCCGCGACCAGGTCCATGGCGCCGCCCATGCCCTTGACCAGCTTGCCGGGGATCATCCAGTTCGCCAGATCGCCGTTTTCGGCCACTTCCATCGCGCCGAGGATCGCCATCGCGATCTTGCCGCCGCGGATCATGCCAAAGGACGTGGCACTGTCGAAATAGGCGGTTTGCGGCAGCTCGGTGATCGTCTGCTTGCCCGCGTTGATAAGGTCGGCATCCTCTTCGCCCTCGATAGGGAAGGGACCCATGCCCAGCATGCCGTTTTCAGATTGCAGCGTGACCTCGATCCCCTCGGGGATGTAATTCGACACGAGGGTCGGGATGCCGATGCCAAGATTGACGTACCAGCCGTCTTCGAGTTCCTGCGCGGCGCGCGCAGCCATCTGGTTGCGATCCCAAGGCATGAGGGTCGTCCTATTCGTCTGAGAGAGTTGCGCCTGCGGGCACGTCAATGGTGATGTAGCTGCCTGCCGCACCGCGGCCGAGCTGCAGCGTGCCTTCGAGCCCTTCGATCAGGCCCGAAATAATACGCCCGCCTACTGTGGCAGGGTGAGGCCATTCCATGTTGGCAGGAATGCCCACGCCGTCATCGGCCACGATCAGGCGCAGACCACCTGCGCTGAGCCTGCTCATCCGGACCTCGACCAGCCCCATATCAATGCGGTCAAAAGCGTGCTGGAACGCGTTGGTCAGCAGCTCCGACATGACCAGGCCCACGCGGGTTGCCGTTTCGATTGGCACCTCGAGCGGTTCGATCTGCAGGCTGAGGCGGATGCCCGAGCGGCCTTCGATATGGGCGATGGCGGCGGTAAGCCGCGACAGGTAACTTCCCATCTGGATGCTGTCGCGGTTCGATTGCTGATCGCTCAGCTTCATTTCTTCGTACAGCAGTTGCAGCGTTTCGATCCTGCGGCTGAGGGCTGCAAAGTCTTCGGGCACCGAAGTGGCGCCGGATTGCTGCCGGATCATGCCGATGATCATCGACAAATCCGAGGCGACGCGGTTCTGGATCTCGATCAGTTGCGCGTTGATCTCTTCGGCGCGGGTCGAACTTTCGCCTTTGCGCAACTCCTTCTGGATGCCCATAAAGTATTGGGTCTTGCCTTCGGAGTCCTGAACGGGGGCAACGATCAACCGGTTCCGAAACGGCTCGCCATTTGCGCGGTAGTTCAGGATGTCGACGGCCACGCTTTCTTCGGCCTCGATGCCAGCGCGCAGCTTGTCGACGTCTTCCTTGCTGGTTTCGGGACCTTGCAGAAAGCGGCAGTTGCGCCCGATCGTGGCAGAACGCGCATAGCCTGTGCAGCGGGTGAACGCCTGATTGACGTAGACGATTGGGTTGTCTTCGATATGCGGGTTGGTCAGCACCATGGCTACGCCTGCGCGCGTGAACCCGTCGAAGGATTTGTCGTCTTCCAGCAGTTGTTCAATGGTATCAGGCATGGCCCTGGTCCTCAGGCGGCGCGGGTGGTGCGTTGTTCAATGCGCTTTTCATGGTTGCCCTGGATCAAACGGTGGACGTAGATCCCCGGCAGGTGGATGTGATCCGGATCAAGCGAGCCGGTGGGCACGATTTCCTCGACCTCTGCGATGCAGATCTTGCCGCACATCGCTGCGGGCGGATTGAAGTTGCGTGCTGTCTTGCGGAAGACGAGGTTGCCGGTTTCATCGGCCTTCCACGCCTTGACGATGGAGAGGTCGGCAAAGATGCCGCTTTCCATGATGTGGGTTTCCATGGCACCGTCCGGTCCCGTTGGGAACTCCTTGTGCTCCTTACCGTCAGCAATCACGGTGCCAACGCCGGTTTTGGTGTAGAAACCGGGGATGCCACAACCGCCGGCGCGCATGCGTTCGGCAAGCGTGCCCTGGGGATTGAATTCGAGCTCAAGCTCGCCCGACAGGTACTGGCGCATGAATTCGGCATTCTCGCCCACGTAGGACGAGATCATCTTTTTCACTTGGCGGGTTTGCAGCAGGATACCGATGCCGAAATCGTCTACGCCCGCGTTGTTGGACACGAACGTCAAGTCTTTGACGCCCGCATTTTTGATCGCGTTCAACAGAAGTTCGGGGATGCCACACAGGCCAAAGCCGCCTGCAGCAATGAGCATGCCGTCAGACAATACATCGTCGAGGGCGTTCGCCGCCGTGTCAAAACTCTTTTTCATTTGCGCACCGAAGTCTGCCGCTAGGCGTTAACTCTTTTTCGGTTGTGACAACCTGACCCGACAAAGTCAACGTGCGCGGGGGGCAAAAGGCAAGTTTGGCACTCGGTCGCATACAAACTCGCCTTTAACGTGCATTATAGAGCGCAACGCTCGGACTGCGAACGCTGCACCAAAGGCCGGTCATTCAGTGACCTTCACCTTTTGTTTGCTGTCGGCGGAAACGAATCCGTCGAAGTCAGTCGGAAACTGGATGTTGTCGGGGAACGTATTGAGGGCTCCGGCCGTTACAGAAGTACCAGCGGAAACGCCCAGAGCAACGACGAGGGCGGCGATGGTCAATGTGGTTTTCATAACTGTCTCCTTTATACGATTTTCGCAGTACATGCTGCGATTATCGTAATATTTGGGTATCCTGTTTGTGGCTTCAAGGGAGCTGGGTTAAAAAAATGTATGACGCGCGAAGAAAAACTGCTGGACCAGATCAAGACGCTCATGCGGATCATGTTGATCTCGGAGCGCACGCCGCCTGAACATCGGCACGTGATCAAGTTCAATCCCTTGGACTTCCATACGCTTGGGCTGGTGCGGCGGATACCTGGGGTCAAGGCGTCCGCGGTATGTGCCGAACTGGGGATCGCCCCAACGACCGCCAGCAGCGTCATTGCGCGGCTGAAGTCGCAAGGCCTGATCGAGCGGCGGCGCTGCTGTTTTGACCGGCGGGCCTATGAATTGCACCTGTCACCCGAGGGCCAACGCGTTGCGGGCCTTATCCACGATCAGGATATGCAGAACATGAGGTTGTTTTTGTCGGCGCTGACGGATGCGCAGCAATCCAAGATGCTGGAGTTGCTCGACAAGGTTGTCGATAAGGTGGAGACGATCGAAACCGCGTCAGGCTGACTTTTTCTTGGGGGCCGATTTCTTCGGCGCGGCCTTTTTGCGCGTCGTCTTTTTCTTTGGCGCTTTTTCCGCGATCAGTTGCACGGCCATGTCCATGGTGACTTGTTCGGGTTCGGTGCCTTTGGGGATGGTGGCATTGACCTTTCCCCATTTCACGTAGGGTCCGTATTTGCCCTTCATCACGTTGACCGGGCCGCCCTCTTCCGGGTGCTCGCCCAACTCATGCAGTGGTTTTGCGGCGACGCCACGCCCGCCACGGCTGGCCACCTTTTCCGCAAGCAACTGAACAGCGCGGTTCATGCCCACGGTCCAGACTTCTTCTATGCCTTCGAGGTTGGCATTGGTGCCGCCGCGATCAGACGTGGTTTCGGCGTGTTTCAGGTATGGCCCGTAGCGGCCGATATTGGCCCAGACCATCACGCCGTCTTCGGGGTGCGGCCCGATCTGACGGGGCAGGGACAAGAGCATCAGCGCGCGCTCAAGTTCGAGATCCTCGGGCACCCAATCCTTGGGGATCGACTGGCGCGGAGGCTTTTTGTTTTCCTCGGTCACAGCGCCGCGTTGCACGTAGGGGCCGAACCTGCCTTTGAACACGCGGATTTCGTCGCCTTGATCGGTACCCAACAGCTTGCCCTCTGGCGGTATCGCGCTTGCCTCGGCTTCGGGGTCGGGGGGGCCGAAGGGGCGGGTATAGCGGCATTCGGGATAGTTCGAACAGCCGATAAACGCGCCGCCCGAGCGTGCGGTGCGCATGCTCAGCCGACCATTACCGCAATTAGGGCAGGTACGCGGGTTGCTGCCATCCTCGGTCGGCGGGAACAGGTGCGGCTCGAGCACCTCGTTGATCTTTTCCAGCACGTCGGTGATCCGCAGTTCGGACGTCTCCGAAATCGCGGCACTGAAATCGTCCCAGAACCGGCCCAGAACGTTCTTGTAGTTACGCTCGCCGGCGCTGACGTCATCCAGCTCTTCTTCGAGCTGAGCGGTAAAGTTGTAGCCCACGTATTTGCGGAAGTAGTTTTCGAGGAACGCGATCACCAGCCGCCCCTTGTCCTCGGGGATCAGGCGATTGCGATCCTTGCGCACGTACCCGCGGTCCTGGATCGTGGTGACGATGCTGGCATAGGTCGAGGGGCGGCCAATGCCGAGCTCTTCCATCCGCTTGACCAGCGTCGCCTCGGTGTAGCGCGGCGGTGGCTGGGTAAAGTGCTGTTCGGGGGTCACGCTGCGTTTGTCGGCGGCATCGCCTTCGGTCAGCTGCGGCAGGCGCTTGTCGTCGTCATCGACCACTTCGTCATCGCGACCTTCTTCGTAGACACGCAGGAAGCCGTCAAACAGGACCACCTGACCGGTAGCGCGCAGACCCACCTGCCCATCAGCGCTGCCGATCTCGATCGTGGTACGTTCGAGCTGCGCGCCTTCCATCTGGCAGGCGAGCGTGCGTTTCCAGATCAGGTCATAAAGCTTGCGCTGGTCATCGTCGCTGATCTTGAGGCTGGGCGCATCCTTGGCCATGTCGGTGGGGCGGATGCATTCGTGCGCCTCTTGGGCGTTCTTGGCCTTGTTCTTGTACATGCGCGGTTTGGCGGGCACGTAGTCGTCGCCATACCGATCCTTGATCGCCGCACGGGCGTTTTCGACCGCTTCGGGGGCCATGTCGATGCCATCGGTCCGCATATAGGTTATGTGCCCGGCCTCGTACAGGCGCTGGGCCGCGGACATGGTCTGTCGCGCGCCCATGCCGAATTTGCGGCTGGCTTCCTGTTGCAGGGTCGAGGTCATGAAGGGCGCGGACGGATTGCGCGAGGCGGGCTTTGCCTCGACCGATTGCACCTTGAGATCCCGTGAGGTGATCGCCTGCACCGCCATCTCGGCGGCTGTCTGGTTTTCGAGATCGTATTTGTCGAGCTTATTGCCCGCGAGGCTGACAAGGCGCGCCTCGTATTCCTGCCCGCGAGGTGAGGCGAGCAACGCCTTGACCGACCAGTATTCGCGGGCGCGGAAGGCTTCGATTTCCATCTCGCGCTCGGTGATCAGGCGCAGGCAGACCGATTGCACGCGGCCAGCGGATTTGGCACCCGGCAGCTTGCGCCACAGCACGGGGCTGAGGTTGAAACCCACGAGGTAGTCAAGCGCGCGGCGCGCCAGATACGCCTCGACCAGCGGCATGTCGACCTGGCGCGGGTTTGCCATCGCCTCGTCCACTGCCGCCTTGGTGATGGCGTTGAAGGTGACGCGCTTGACGTCGGTGTCCTTCTTGATCGACTTGCGTTTGGTCAGGGCCTCTTGAAGGTGCCAGCTGATGGCCTCGCCTTCGCGATCCGGGTCGGTCGCGAGGATCAGGGCGTTGTCGTCCTTGAGCGCATCGGCGATGGCCTTGACGTGTTTCTTGCTGTCGCTGGCGATTTCCCACAGCATGTCAAATTCGTTCTCAGGATCGACGGAGCCGTCCTTGGGCGGCAAGTCGCGGACATGGCCATAACTGGCCAGTACTGTGTAGTCGGCGCCGAGATATTTGTTGATTGTCTTGGCTTTGGCCGGGGATTCGACAACGACGACGGGCATAAACGAAGCGCACCTTTGGGTTTAATTTTGCGGCTCTATGGCGGCGAAAGATGTGGGGTGCAAGTTCTGATTGTCAACGGCAGGCAGCGGCCCGCGTCTCAACTTGTGCGGCTTAGCAGGCCGCCGGGGGCGCGACTGATGCTCCCGGAAAGCTCGAGATCCACTAGCGCAGGTCCAACCGCAGCAGCGCCCGCGCCAAGATCCCGGATCAGCTGATCTTCGGCAATCGGAGCTGGACCGAGACGGTCCAAGATTTGCTGATGCAGGGCGGCAGTCTCCGCGAGGGTGCGGGTGTCTGCAGGTGGGCAAGCGAGCGCAAGTTCAGGTTCCGTGGCAGCGATTGGTGCAAGTGCCTCCATCACGTCGGTGGCGTTGCGCACCAAGGTGGCCCCATCGCGCAGCAACATGTTGCATCCGGCAGCGCGGGCGTCGAATGGATGACCCGGAACCGCAAGAACGTCGCGCCCCAGATCGAGCGCGTCGCGTGCCGTGATCAGACTGCCGGATTTGGCGGCCGCCTCTACGACGACGGTAGCGCGGGCGAGGCCGGATATGATGCGGTTGCGTGCAGGAAAATGCCGCGCCATTGGTTGCAGACCCATCGGTTGTTCGCTCAGCCGCAGGCCCTGGCGTGCGATATCACCGGCAAGTCCGGTGTTCTCGGCGGGATATATGATATCGACGCCCCCCGCCTGAACGGCGATTGTACCGCCTTCGAGAGCAGCGAGATGGGCGGCGGTGTCGATCCCTCGGGCAAGACCGGAAACGATCACGTATCCTTCGGCCGCGAGATCATGCGCCAACGCCCGTGCCATGCGGGTACCCAATGACGACGCATTGCGCGCACCTACAATGGCGATGGCGGGGGCATTCAGAAGATCGACGTCGCCCATTGCCCAGAGAAACGGCGGCGTATCGGGCAGGTCGTTCAGAGCGCTTGGGAAGGACGGACTGCCCTGAAAAACCAGTTTCGCTCCCGCGCGTTGACCTGCGTTTAACTCGGCTTGAACCACACCTTCGGGGCACACTTCGTAGCCATCAACGCCGGCGGCGCGCGCTACCGATGGTAGCGCGGCCAGCGCGTTTTGCGCAGTGCCGTGTTCAATCAGCAGACGTTGATACGTCGAAATGCCGACCCGGCGTGAGCGCAACAGACGAAGACATGAAAACTGATCGTCTTCCGAGGTGGGTGGGAGTGGGGGGTGAGTGGAAGAAGGATGGGTATCCCTTTCAGTCATCCGCGGCTCCGTCTGTTGCTGCACCAGTTGTATGGATTGGAAGGTTAACAACGCGTGAACAGGGGCGAGGAGAATCTCTTCAACGCAGCCTCTAGTTGATTTTGCGGGTATTTTTCCTTGTTTTTCCTTCAAAAGTGAAACGCAACGAGAGAGCCTCTGCGCTGTCCATTCCCCAAAAATAGTGAGGTTCGTGCAGGCGGTTCCGAACGTGTTGGCCTGCGTTGCGTTGCTAGCCGCGAATCTGCTGGAATCAGCTGGCGGAGCCGCCCACCGTCAGCCCGCCGATCTTGAGCGTTGGCTGGCCCACGCCCACCGGAACCCACTGTCCCGCTTTGCCGCAATTGCCCATACCTGGGTCCAGCGCCATGTCGTTGCCAATGCCTTGGATGTGGTTTAGTGCGGTTGCGCCATCTCCGATCAGAGTTGCGCCCTTGACCGGCGCACCGATCTGGCCGTTTTCAACGCGGTAGGCTTCGGTGCAGCTGAACACGAACTTGCCGTTGGTGATGTCGACTTGCCCACCGCCGAAGCCGATCGCATAGATGCCGTCCTTGAGGTCCGCAACGATGTCTTCGGGGCTGGCATCGCCACCAAGCATGTAGGTGTTGGTCATGCGCGGCATCGGCGGGTGGGCATAGCTTTGCCGCCGCCCGTTGCCGGTGCCCTCGACCCCCATCAGCCGCGCGTTTTGCCGGTCTTGCATGTAACCGATCAGAATACCGTCCTCGATCAAAACGTTTTTGCCCGATGGCGTGCCCTCATCATCCACTGTGATGGATCCGCGCCGATCAGGTAGCGTTCCGTCGTCCAGAACTGTCACGCCGGGTGCGGCGATACGTTTGCCCATCAGCCCGGCAAAGGCGGACGAGCCCTTGCGATTGAAATCACCCTCAAGCCCGTGACCGATCGCTTCGTGCAAGAGAATTCCGGGCCAGCCGGGCCCGAGGACCACGTCCATCGCGCCCGCGGGCGCGGGTATTGCGTCGAGGTTGACGCACGCAATACGCAGAGCCTCGCGCGCCTTGGCTTCCCAATCTTCGCGGGCGATCAGGCCGTCGAGGCCAACGCGCCCGCCACCACCGGCGCTGCCGCTTTCGCGGCGGCCATCCTGTTCGACGATCACCGACACATTGAGCCGCGTCATCGGCCGCACGTCGCGCACCGAATGACCTTCGGGGCGCAGAATCTCGACCTCCTGCAACGAAGCGGCGAGCGATGCGGATACCTGCACCACGCGAGGATCAAGATCGCGCAGGAAAAGATCGATGTCGCGCAACGTTTCGATTTTGACTGCGAATGTGGCGTCGGCGATCGGGTCAGCATCGGAATAAAGCGATTTGTTCGTCGCCGTGGGCGCATCGGCCAAAGTGCCACCGCCCGCGCCGACTGCAAGCCGCGCGGTTTCGCTGGCGCGGCGCAGGGCGGTTTCGGAAATTTCGCTGGAATGCGCATATCCTGCCACCTCGCCATGCACGGCGCGCAGGCCGAAGCCTTGTGAAGCGTTGTAATTCGCAGTCTTGAGGCGGCCGTCATCAAAGACCAGCGATTCTGAACGGACGCGTTCGAAAAACAATTCGCCGTCATCTGCGCCTGCCGTGGCGGCACGCAATACGGACAAGGCTGTCTGGCGGTCGATTTCAGTGTCGAGCGGGGCAAAAGGGGTGTCTGACATAGGCTCTCCTGAGGGGCGCGCGGTGTCGGGAAGCGTCTGTTTGACGCGGGCTTGGCATCTTTATCTCGGCTTTAAGATATGATTGTAAGAAAGCCGAAGACAACGGCGGTGTGCACAGGCATGCCGCGCATCTACAGCGCGATACATCCAGTTCAGGACGACCAGATGAACAAGCTCTTTTCCATGTCGGCAGCCCTTGGCGTGTTGGCAGCAATGCCCGCTTGGGCGCAAGACAATCTTGAAGTGATCGGTAAACCGATTGACGGTGGCATCGGTTTTCAACCAGCCGCCACGGAATTGGCGCGCGAGTTGCAGGCGCTCGATGGGCTGATCCTTGTGATCATCACGTTGATTTCGCTTTTCGTCGTGGGTCTGCTGGCTTGGGTTGTGATCCGCTACAATCGGAAGCGCAATCCGGAACCCGCCTCGTTTACGCACAATACGCCGGTCGAGATCGCGTGGACGGTCATCCCCATCGTGATCCTCGTCTTTATCGGCGCATTCTCGCTGCCTGTTCTGTTCAACCAGCAGGAAATCCCCGAAGCCGACGTGACAGTAAAGGCGACTGGGTATCAATGGTTCTGGGGCTACGAATATGTGGACGAGGGTATCACGTTCGACAGCTACATGATTGGTGCTCCTGCAACGGGAGGGGACAATTCGCTGACCCCTGAAACCGAGCAGCAACTGATCGATGCGGGTTACAGCCGTGAGGATTTCCTGTTGGCAGTGGATAACGCCGTGGTCGTTCCGGTGGGTAAAACCGTGGTGGTTCAGGTGACCGGCGGTGATGTGATCCATGCGTGGACAATCCCGGCCTTCGGGGTAAAGCAGGACGCCGTGCCGGGTCGCCTTGCAGAACTGTGGTTCGAAGCAGAGCAGGAAGGCATCTATTTCGGTCAGTGTTCGGAACTGTGCGGGATTGCACATGCCTACATGCCGATTGCGGTCAAGGTTGTGAGCGAAGACACGTACGAAGCGTGGATCGACGCCAACCGCGACGCGTCGGACTACGTGGACGTTCGTCAGGTTCTGACGAACTGATCCCCACCCCAGAAACGCCGTTAGCGGAGCCATCATGAGCGACGTCAGCTACGACACCAAGTCAATCCAACCCGACGCCGAGCTGGGTGATTATTTCGCCCTGCTAAAGCCGCGGGTGATGTCGCTGGTCGTTTTCACGGCTCTCGTGGGTATGCTCGCTGCGCCGCAATCGGTGAACCCCGTTGTTGCCTTTGCATCGATCCTGTTCGTGGCAATTGGGGCTGGCGCGTCGGGCGCGCTGAACATGTGGTGGGACGCTGACATTGACGCAGTGATGCGTCGCACAGCCAAGCGACCGATCCCGTCAGGCCGCGTCACCTCGGACGAGGCCAAGGCACTGGGCTTTGCCCTGTCGGGCCTTTCTGTCATGATGTTGGCGCTCAGCGCCAATTTGCTGGCTGCCGGACTGCTGGCCTTCACCATTTTCTTCTATGTGGTCATTTATTCCATGTGGCTGAAACGGGCGACGCCGCAAAACATCGTCATCGGCGGGGCGGCGGGTGCATTTCCGCCCGTCATCGGCTGGGTTATCGCAACCGGGTCGTTTTCGGTCGAAGCATGGTTGATGTTTGCCCTGATCTTCATGTGGACGCCGCCACATTTCTGGGCGCTCGCCCTGTTCATGAAGTCCGATTACGACGATGCGGACGTACCAATGTTGACCGTCACCCATGGGCGCCGTTCAACACGCGCGCACATCCTTGCCTATACAGTTCTGTTGGTCGCACTCGTTGTGGGTGCCGCGTTCACGTCGCTGGGCGGTCCGGTGTTCCTGTTGGCAGCAGCGATCCTCAACGTCTTGTTCCTCAAGGGGGCCTACGATATCTGGCGCCGGGATGAGACGCAGGCCGAGGCAGACAGCTACAGCACCGAGAAATCCTTTTTCAAACTATCGCTGTGGTATCTTTTTCTGCATTTCGGCGCGATCCTTGCCGATGCGCTGCTGCGGCCCATTCTGGCAGGTGTGTCATGAGCTTGCGCGCCGAACATGAACTGCACAAACGCCGCAAGGGCCGCAATAATGGTGTCGGCCTCATCCTTGGTGCATTTGTTGTGCTCATCGTTGCCCTGACCGTGGCCAAAGTCACCAGTGGAGATTTCGAACTGCCCAAGATCGAGGAGGGGCAATGATCGGCAAGTTGTTCAACCGGCTGTCCGGCCCCCAAAAGACCGTGGCGCAGACGCTGAGCCTGGTTGTGTTCATGGGGGGGCTCGCGTGGGCTTCGGTGCCGTTTTACGACTGGTTCTGCCGTGTTACGGGCTTCGGCGGTACGCCGGGCATCAGCGAAGTGGCGAGCGAAGATATCCTTGAGCAGACGATCAAGGTGCGCTTTGACGCGTCGTTGGAACGGGACATGCCCTGGGAATTCAAGCCCACCGTGCGCGAGATGGAATTGCGTATTGGCGAGACCGGTCTGGCCTTCTACGAGGCTTATAATCCGCTCAATGTGCCTATTGCCGGATCAGCAAGCTACAATGTGGCGCCCTATGAGGCTGGTGGCTTTTTCTCCAAAATCGACTGTTTTTGCTTCGAACAGCAGGTATTGGCGCCCGGCGAGCGGGTGCAGATGCCGGTGACGTTCTACGTTGACCCGGAGATCGTCACCGACCGCGACGCAAAGTACGTGCACACGATCACGCTCAGCTATACCTTTTATCAAATCGACCTGCCCGAGGACTACGCAACCCTCGCGCCGATCACCGAGACCAACCTGAACTGAGGGACCCGCTCATGGCCCACGCAAAGAACCACGACTACCATATTCTCAGCCCGTCGCTGTGGCCCATGTTGGGCGCGATTGCCGGGTTCACGATGCTGTTTGGCGCAGTTGCCTGGATGTCCGGCGGGATGACCATTTTGTTTGGATCGCTCGAGTTAAGCGGTCCATGGCTGTTCCTGATCGGGTTCACGGCCGTTTTGTACGTCATGTTTGGTTGGTGGGCGGATGTGGTCGCCGAAAGCCGGATCGGTGATCACACGCCAGTGGTTCGAATTGGTCTGCGTTATGGCTTTATCCTGTTCATCATGTCCGAAGTCATGTTCTTTGCAGCCTGGTTCTGGTCGTTTTTCAAAAATGCGCTTTACCCGATGAGCGAATATGCCGGCACCGAATACATCCAACCCGAAATTTATCACGTGGATGCGTTCCACTTGCCGTTGATCAACACGCTGATCCTGCTCTTGTCCGGCTGCGCTGTGACATGGGCGCACCACGCGCTGGTCCATGGCGGCCAGCGCAAGGAAGTGATCCAAGGCCTTGCCGTCGCGGTGGTGCTCGGTGTGCTGTTTACGGCATTTCAGGCGTATGAATACTCATACCTGCTCTACAAGGGCTGGGAGTTCGGCGGTGACAAGTTCTTTTCCAACTTCTTCATGGCGACCGGCTTTCACGGGTTGCACGTCATTATCGGCACGATCTTTTTGTTCGTGTGTTTGATCCGCGCGATGAAGGGTCACTTTTCGGCTGAAAAGCACATCGGGTTCGAAGCCGCCGCATGGTACTGGCACTTTGTCGACGTGGTGTGGCTGTTCCTGTTTTTCGCCGTCTACATCTACGGCGTGGGCGTGATGCCTGGAACCCACTAGACCTGGTCACATCGAAACACCAAGGCGCGCGGCAAAGTCCGCGCGTTTTTGATTGCGGAGAAGGCGATGCGCGTCTGGTTCCTGTTGATTGTCGGCTTTTGCGGCGTGGGCATTCTGGTTTGGCTGGGCACGTGGCAAGTGCAGCGGCTGGCGTGGAAGGAGGGGTTGCTTGCCTCCATTCAGGCGCAGATCGATGCTGATCCACAACCTTTGGCTACAGCGTTGGAGCCGGAGTTCCAGCGGTATGCACCTGTGACGATCACCGGGTCATTCGAGGCCGCGCACCTTCGCATGCTCGCTTCTCGCAAGAGCATCGGTCCGGTCTATCGCATCATCCGTCCTTTTGCCGTGGAAGGTGCGGACAAGATCCTGATTGATACCGGTTGGTTGCCGGATGGCACACCTGTGCCGATGGCGCCGCAAACCGTACTGACGCTTACCGGAAATCTGGATGCGCCAATCGAGGTGGACAGTTTCACTCCGGCGCCCGATCTCGACAAGAATCTCTGGTTTGCTCGGGATGTACCTGCCATGGCTGACGCCTTGGGGACCCGGCCTATCCTTGTGGTGTTGCGCGAGATGCCGGAAGCCGACCTCGGCGTTACGCCTTGGCCGGTAGACATTGCTGGTATTCCCAACGATCACCTGCAATACGCTGTCACGTGGTTTTCTCTGGCGCTGATCTGGGGAACCATGACCGTATATTTCCTGCTGCGGACCCGCCGCAGCGCGCGCTGAGAAAGACGACCCATGCGCTATATCTCGACCCGGGGACAGGCTCCGGTGCTGACGTTTGAGGACACGATGCTGACCGGGCTGGCGCGCGATGGCGGGCTTTATGTGCCCGAGGACATCCCGCATCTGGATGCCGCCACCATCGCGGCGATGGACGGGCAACCCTACGAGGACATCGCCTATACTGTGATGCGCCCCTTTGTTGGCGACACGTTCTCCGATACTGAGTTTCGCGCCTGCATTGGTCGGGCATACGCCAGTTTCGGTCACGATGCACGCGCGCCGATGGTGCAACTGGATCAGGGGCATTTCCTGCTCGAGCTGTTTCACGGTCCGACACTGGCGTTCAAGGACTTCGCCATGCAGCTCATCGGTCAGTTGTTCCAGACCGCACTGGCACGCCGCAATGCACGCGTGACCATCGTGGGTGCGACCTCGGGCGACACCGGGTCTGCAGCGATTGAGGCGTTTCGCGGTCTGAGCAATGTGGATGTCTTTATCCTCTACCCGCATGGACGGGTAAGCGAGGTACAGCGCCGACAAATGACAACCCCGTCCGAGGACAACGTGCATGCGCTGGCCGTGGAGGGCGACTTTGACGACTGTCAGGCGCGGCTCAAGGACATGTTCAACGATTTCGAATTCCGCGATGGGGTGGGCCTTGCCGGTGTGAATTCGATCAACTGGGCGCGCGTCCTTGCGCAAGTTGTGTATTACTTCTCGTCCGCTGTGGCGTTGGGCGCACCGCACCGCGCCATCAGCTACACCGTGCCCACGGGCAATTTCGGTGACATCTTTGCTGGCTACATAGCGAAGCGCATGGGTCTGCCCATCGATCGTCTGGTCGTTGCTACAAACCAGAACGACATCCTGCACCGCTGTCTCAGCGGGCATGGCTATCACAAGGGTGAGACGATCCCGTCGATCAGCCCGTCGATGGACATTCAGGTCAGTTCCAACTTTGAACGTGCGTTGTTTGACGCTTATGACCGTGATGGCGGGGCGGTGTCACAACTGATGAACGAACTGAACGCCGGTGGATTCGAGGTCAGCCAAGGGGCTGCGCAAGCTCTTTCAGAGCATTACGCTTCGGGCCGGGCCTCGGAAGAAGAAACAAGCGCGCAAATCACCCATACACTGAAGCACACCGGAGAGCTCTTGTGCCCGCACAGTGCCATAGGTGTTAAAGTGGCAGAAGAACATCGGGGGCAGTCGCCCATGGTGACGCTGGCCACTGCGCATCCTGCGAAATTCCCCGACGCTGTAGAGGCCGCGACCGGCGTGCGCCCACCTCTTCCCTCCCGCATGGCGGACCTGTATGACAAGCCGGAACGGCTGACGCGCGTGCCCAATGATCTGGATTCGCTCAAGGCTCACATTCACGCCCATCGGGCTGGATAAAGCACCACAAGAGAGACCGGATTGAGCACACAAATCCATCGCCTGAAAAACGGCTTTCGCATTGTAACAGAACAGATGCCGGGACTGGGTTCGGCTGCGATCGGCATCTGGGTGGGCGCAGGCGCGCGTCACGAAGCGCCCGAGCAAAATGGCATCGCGCATTTTCTGGAACACATGGCGTTCAAGGGGACGGAGCGTCGAAGCGCCCTGCAGATCGCAGAGGCGATTGAAGATGTTGGCGGTTACATCAACGCCTACACCAGCCGCGAAGTGACCGCCTATTATGCACGCGTGTTGCAGGCGGACGTACCGCTTGCGCTTGATGTTTTGGCCGACATTCTACTGAACCCGGTGTTCGACGCTTCCGAGATTGAGGTGGAGCGTGGAGTCATCCTGCAGGAGATCGGGCAGGCGCTCGATACCCCTGACGATGTGATTTTTGATTGGTTGCAGGAACAGGCTTACCCCGAACAACCCCTGGGTCGGACAATCCTTGGCCCGTCCGAACGCGTATCGGCCTTTGGGCGCGACGATCTTTCACGCTTTATCGGACAGCATTACGGCCCTGAACAGATGATCCTGAGTGCGGCCGGAGCTGTCGATCATGATGCACTGGTGGCGATGGCCGAAGACCTGTTTGGTGGTCTCAAACCCCGCCCCACCGCCGTGATGGATGTCGCGCGCTTTCAGGGCGGCGAGGCGCGGCACGAAAAGGCGCTGGAGCAGGCGCATTTCGCGCTCGCGTTTGAAAGCCCGGGCTACCGCGACGACGACATCTACACCGCGCAGATTTACGCAAGTGCGCTGGGGGGCGGTATGTCGAGCCGCCTGTTCCAGGAAATCCGCGAAAGCCGGGGCTTGTGTTATTCGATCTTTGCGCAGGCGGGGGCCTATGCCGACACCGGCATGACGACGATATATGCAGGTACATCCTCTGAACAGGTAGGCGAACTGGCGCGTATCACCGTCGAAGAAATGAAGCGCGCCGCCGATGACATGTCCGCCGCCGAGGTCGAGCGTGCCCGCGCGCAGATGAAGGCGGGGCTGGTCATGGGCCTTGAAAGCCCATCGAACCGGGCCGAACGTCTGGCGCGCCTGATCCAGATCTGGGACCGTATTCCGCCGCTCGAGGAAACCGTGGCGCGCATCGACGCGGTCAACCCCGACGGTGTTCGCCGCTTTGCCGGTGAGATGGCGGTATCCGCGCCGATGGCGCTGGCGCTTTACGGGCCAATCGCATCGGCCCCTGACCTGACCCGGCTAGAGGACCTGCGCGCCGCCTGATGTTGCTTGCCAAGCGGAAATTGCGGATCGAGACCGAGCGCATGACGCTGCGCCCTCCGACACATTCCGATTTCCGCGCGTGGTCCGGATTGCGCGCAGCCAGCGCAGAACATCTTGTGCCATGGGAGCCAAGCTGGGCGAACGATCATCTCACGCGCAAAGCGTTCACCAATCGTGTCTACTGGGCCCAGCGGTCAGTGGCTTCAGGCACGGCACTGCCGCTATTCCTGTTTCGCCGAAATGACGAGGTTCTGGTAGGTGCCATCACGCTCGACAACATCCGCCGTGGCCCGGCGCAGGCAGGCACATTGGGCTATTGGACCGGGGCGTCATTTGCACGGCAAGGCTATATGCGCGAGGCAATTCTCGCCGTGGTGCATCACGCCTTTACCCGCCTGGACCTAAGCCGGATCGAAGCGGCGTGTTTGCCGGAAAACACTGCGTCCCGCGGGCTGTTGGAAAAGTGCGGCTTCAAGTACGAGGGCGTGGCGCAAAGCTATTTGCAGATCGACGGGCGCTGGCGAACCCACGTGCTCTATGCCGCGCTGCGGTCAGACCGGCGGGGCAAGACCGAAACGGGCTAGCCTCTGGACATGCTCGGTAGCGCACTAATATTTAACCATGCGCTATTTGATCCTTTGCCTGATTTTCCTTGCCGCGCCGCTGTCGGCGCAGACCCGCACACCCAGTCATTGCATCGCCCTTGCCGACGCGATCGACGGCGCACAGTACATCCAGCGCGCCAGCTATGACGTTGACGTTGCACCCGAAACTGTGCGCATTCACTATGTCGCCCATGCTTCGTTTCTGATCCGCACGGCGGGCGGGCTGAACATGATCACCGATTTCACAGGCTTTGTCGGGAACGTACCGATGATTCCCGACGTGGTCACCATGAACCACGCGCACGAAACCCACTGGACCGCCAACCCCGACCCAGCGATCCCGCACGTGCTGGAAGGGTGGGGTCCATTCGGTGAAGGGATCGACCACAGGCTCGATCTGGGCGAGGTGCTGGTGCGCAACGTCTCCACCGATATCCGGTCGCAGTGGTCGGGCACCGAACCCAACGGCAATTCAATCTTCGTGTTCGAGGTAGCGGGGCTATGCATCGGCCATCTGGGACACCTGCACCACGAACCAAACGACGCTCAATACGTAGCTCTTGGTCGGCTGGACGTTGTGATGGCCGCGGTGGATGGCGGCACCACCGTAGACCTGCCCACCATGATGCGGATCATCCGGCGGCTGCGGTCGTCCATCGTGATCCCGATGCACTGGTTCGGCGACTTCACGCTCCAAGCTTTTCTAACCGGCATGGCGGACGAATTCCAAGTGGTCGAAGTCGGTGGCCCCGCGCTGGACATCTCGCTTGATCGATTGCCGGGCAGGCCCACGATCATGGTCCTGCGCCCCGCTTGGCTGCGCGAGGGCGAGTAGCCGCATTGGCTTTGCCATGCGGTCGTGGCAGGTAAAACGCGAGACTGACGGATAATCCATGCTGCACTCCATCACGCCCAAGATCGAGGCGCGCTTGCGCGCCTGCCTGCCTGACAATCGGTTTACTGCGGCGGGACCCGCGTATCTCGAGGAGCCACGCGGGCGCTATGCGGGTCAGGCAGGTCTGTTGGCCCGTCCCCGCAGCACCGAAGAGGTCGCTACGCTTATCTCCGCCGCGTCAGAGGCGCGTGTACCCGTGATCCCATATGGTGGTGGCACAGGTCTTGTCGGCGGGCAGGTGGCGCCCGATGGTCCTGTGCCGCTGATTCTGTCGCTGGAAAAAATGAACGCGGTGCGCGCTGTCTATCCGCAGGAAAACGTGTTGATCGCGGAAGCCGGCGTGATCCTCGCCGATGCGCAGGCTGCTGCGCTTGAGGTCGACCGCCTGTTTCCCCTGTCGCTCGCTGCCGAAGGATCGGCCCGGTTGGGCGGCGTGTTCAGCACCAATGCCGGTGGCACCGGCGTGTTGCGCTATGGAAATGCCCGCGACCTGTGTCTGGGGGTCGAAGCCGTTATGCCTGACGGATCGGTGTTGAACGGTCTCAGCCGCCTGCGCAAGAACAACACGGGCTACGATTTGCGCCACTTGCTGATCGGAGCGGAGGGCACGCTGGGCGTGATCACCGCACTCTCGTTGCGTCTGTTTCCGCGGCCCGTTGAGCGCGCCGTGGCCTATTTGCAGGTATCTTCACCTGCTGCTGCGCTGACACTTCTGTCTCGGGCGCGCGACATCGCCGGAGATGGCGTGAGCGCGTTTGAGTTGATGCACCGTCAAGGTTTCGACTTTCTGGCCGAAACCATGCCGGAGGTGGACATCCCATGGGCGCAGGTACCCGAATGGACGGTTATGGTGGAACTCGGCCTGTCGCGAGGTGCGGACGCGCCGGCCGCGCTGGAACGCCTTTTCGAAGTGGCTTTGTCCGAAGGATTAAGCGCGGATGGTCTGATCGCCCAAAATGCACGGCAAGCCGACGCATTTTGGCAGGTCCGCGAGACGATACCGCTCGCCAATCGCAAGATCGGGGCCATCAGTTCGCACGATATCTCTGTTCCGTTGGGAGCGATTGCAGAGTTCATCCCCAAAGCGACACGTGCGCTTGGCCGGATCGACACCTACCGCATCAACTGCTTTGGCCACGTGGGCGACGGCAACCTGCACTTCAACGTCTTTCCAGTGCCGGGCAAGAGCCGCGCAGACCACGATTTTCAACGCGACGCGATCAAGCGCTGTGTGCACGACATCGTCCACCAAATGGGCGGATCGGTGAGCGCGGAGCATGGGGTGGGTCGGCTTAAGGTTGGCGATCTGGAACGCTATGCGGACCCCACCAAGCTGGCGGCCATGCGCGCGATCAAATCCGCACTCGACCCGCATGGCATCATGAACCCCGGCGCGGTCCTGCGCGCGAACCAATAGCGCGATGCGCAGGCTGGCCGATATCGCCCTGCTGCCGTTGATCGTGCCCCAGGCGCTCTGGGTCGCTGCCCGAGCGGCGCGTCTGCCCGAAGCTGCAGGTCCACGACAGGGGCAGACGGGGCAGGGTCCGGCGCTGCGGGTTTTGATCCTCGGGGACAGTTCCGCCGCAGGCGTTGGCGTCGATCACCAGGATCAGGCTTTGGCGGGCAATCTTGGCCGTCTATTGGCCGCGCATTACCGGGTCAGTTGGCAGGTGCATGCGGTGTCTGGGGGGACAGTGGCCAGCACGCACCGGCTGCTGTCTGCGACGACGGTGCGTGATGCGAATGTGGCTGTGGTTGCACTGGGTGTAAATGACGCCAAGAACGGCGTGCCCATATCGCGCTGGCGCACCGGGTATGGCAGCCTGATCAGCCGCCTGCAGACCGATTTCGGGATCCGTCATACATTTGTATCGGGCCTGCCACCGGTTGGACACTTTCCGCTTTTGCCACAGCCGTTGCGAGGGGTGTTGGGGCGCAGGGCAGTTCGGTTCGATCAAGCGTTGGAACAGTTGTGCGCACAGCACGCCGGCGTCACATATGTTCCGCTCGACTTGCAAATGGACACGTCCAAGATGGCGACAGACGGTTTTCATCCGGGGGCCGAGGTTTATGCAGCTTGGGCCGCGCTCATCGCCCAGCGGATTATCAGGTCAGAGACCTTCGAACGCACATAGCGCGTGAACGTCCATTCCCATAGTTTCCAGCTTTTTGCGGCCGCCGAGGTCGGGAAGGTCGATGACAAAGGCGCAGGAAACGATCTCACCTCCCAGCCGTTCGATCAACCGGATCCCGGCTTCGGCTGTGCCGCCCGTGGCCAGCAAATCGTCGACCAGAAGGATGCGCTCTCCTGCGCTGATGGCGTCGTCATGCACTTCGACCACCGCTTCGCCATATTCAAGCGTATAGGCCTGGCTGATGGTTGTACCGGGAAGCTTTCCCTTCTTGCGGATCGGAACAAAGCCCACGGACAACTGGTGCGCGATGGCCCCGCCCAGAATGAACCCACGTGCCTCGAGCCCCACAACCTTGTCGATTTGCACGCCGGCATAGGGATGCAGCATCTGGTCGATGGCCATGCGAAACCCGCGCGGATCGGCAAAAAGCGTGGTCACGTCACGGAACATGATCCCCTCGTGCGGAAAATCGACGATGGTGCGAATGTAGTCTTGGACGGTTTTCATGGCGTTCTCCGAAGCGAATAAAGCAGGCTGGCCGGGACGGCGCGGTGTATGCCCGGCCACGGGTCCGGTCACAAGCACAAAGGTTAAAAGACTCGTCCCAGCATCCGGCCCGCTACGGCATCAA
The DNA here is from genome assembly GCA_038532285.1 of Pseudomonadota bacterium. Classification (GTDB taxonomy): domain Bacteria; phylum Pseudomonadota; class Alphaproteobacteria; order Rhodobacterales; family Rhodobacteraceae; genus Tateyamaria. The sequence continues at coordinate 45,976 of JBCBAV010000007.1, forward strand.
GCTTGGCGACCAGCGCAGGATCGCGGGCCTCCGGCGCGGTCAGTATGGCGTGTTCGAGCGCACGGTCGCAGCCATGCGGACAGGGCGCCCGCTCTGATCCGAGGAGCGCGGGCAGCGCGGCGACGAGGTTGCGGGCCTTTTCCGCGTTGCCCATCAGGGTGGCGATGATCTGCGTGACGTCCACTTCGCCATGATCGGGATGCCAACTGTCATAGTCAGTGATCATCGCGACGGAGGCATAGCAAAGCTCCGCCTCGCGGGCGAGCTTTGCTTCGGGCATGTTGGTCATGCCAATCACGTCACAGCCCCAGCTATCGCGGTACATCCTTGATTCCGCCAGCGTCGAAAACTGCGGGCCCTCCATCGCCAGATATGTACCGCCATCGTGTACATTGATGCCCGCGTCGCGTGCCGCAGCGGCGCAGGCATCACCTAATCGCGGGCAGGTCGGATGCGCTACGCTCACATGCGCCACGCAGCCTGTGCCAAAAAACGATTTTTCGCGGGCGAACGTTCGGTCGATGAACTGGTCTACGATTACAAAATCGCCGGGTGCCATTTCTTCGCGAAACGACCCGCATGCCGAAACCGAGATCACGTCCGTCGCGCCGAGCCGTTTTAGCGCGTCGATATTGGCGCGATAAGGCACCGTGGTGGGGCTGTGCACATGACCGCGCCCATGCCGGGGCAAAAACAGCATCTCAACCCCATCGACGGTCCCCGACAGAATTTCGTCCGACGGTGCGCCCCAGGGACTGTCGACCGCCTGCCAGGTGGCATCCGCCAACCCGTCGATCTCATAAAGCCCCGAGCCGCCGATCACGGCGATTTTCGTCTGCGTCATAGCGGTCTCCGTTCACGGATTTACCGCCACTTTAGTCATCAGACAGGGGCGTGAAAGCCCTGAAATGTCACGCAGTCTCGTGCACCAGCGGCTCAAAGCCGCCATACATCATGCGCATCCCGTCAAAGGGCATGTTTCCCATGGCTTCCATGCGCGGGTCTTCCATCATCTTTTCCCACGCCGCATCGCAAGTGGCGCGATCCGGCCACAGCAACCATGACAAGACCACCGTTTCATCCGGCTCCAGCTTTACGGCCATCGGAAACGATGTCACCTTTCCTTCTTCGATGTCCACGCCCCAATTTTCGCGCACCTCAAGGCAACCGTAATCTTTGAACACAGCCCATGCCGCCAGCGCATGTGCTCGAAACGCGTCCTTGTTTGCGACAGGCACTGCCGCCAGAAATCCTTGCGTGTATGGCATCTTTCATCCTCCCCGGTTCAGAACCAGCCGGCGGCGACAGAAGCATTAAATTGCGCCAAGCTGTTGCGCGCGCATAGCCGGTATGCCGAAATATACCGTGCATTCGCATCTTTTTCATCTACATCGCTACAAAATTGCCTTGGACTTCAGGGCAATGCTCGGTATGCGGCTCCCTCGCCACGCCAAGGGGCCGTCGCAACGGCAGGGCACACGCAAGCAACAGGACGGAGCCCGCCATGGCCTTTTTTGATCTGGGAAATCTCAGCAAATCCACACGGTTCGGAGACTTCTCGATAGCTCCTGGTGATGTTGAACTGAGCCCGGGTCAGATCAAGACCGAGCTTTTGTCCGGCTTGACCGTTGCACTGGCACTCGTGCCGGAAGCGGTCGCCTTCGCTTTTGTCGCTGGCGTACATCCACTGGTGGGGCTTTATGCGGCCTTCATGGTCGGGCTGATCACGGCGCTTTTTGGTGGTCGCCCCGGCATGATCTCGGGCGCCACGGGCGCGCTGGCCGTGGTCATGGTCGCGTTGGTTGCGCAACACGGGGTTGAGTACCTCTTTGCCACCGTGGTGCTTATGGGCCTCTTGCAGATTTTCGCGGGCGTCATGCAATGGGGCAAGTTCATCCGGTTGGTGCCGCACCCGGTCATGCTGGGGTTCGTTAACGGTTTGGCTATCGTAATATTTCTGGCGCAGTTGACGCAGTTCAAAGTGCCGGGCAGCGCTGAAGTATCGGGTCACGGTATGTCAGGCGGTGAATGGCTGTCGGGTGGACCGTTGTTGATGATGCTGGCGTTGGTGGCGCTGACCATGCTGATCATCTGGGGCATGCCGCGCTTGACCAAGGTTATCCCGGCCCCTCTTGCAGGGATTGGTGTTGTCGCAGCGATCGTGATTGGCCTTGGCCTGGACGTACCGCGCGTGGGCGATATGGCCTCGATTGAGGGTGGGCTGCCCGCGTTCCACATTCCCATGGTGCCACTGAATTGGGAAACTCTTCAAATCATCCTGCCTTACGCGGTGATCCTTGCCGCGATTGGCTTGATCGAAAGCCTGTTGACCCTGAACCTTGTGGGCGATTTGACCGGCCAGCGCGGCGGCGCCAGCCAGGAATGCATTGCCCAAGGCGTTGCCAACACCGCGACCGGATTCTTCGGCGGCATGGGCGGGTGTGCGATGATCGGGCAGTCGATGATCAACGTTAAATCGGGTGGCCGCACGCGCATCGCGGGTGTCGCGGCCGCACTGTTCCTTTTGGCTTTCATCCTGGTTGGGTCAAGCATCATTGAAATGATCCCGTTGGCTGCCCTAGTAGGCGTGATGTTCATGGTGGTGATCGGGACATTTGCGTGGAACAGTCTGAAAATCCTGCGCAAGGTGCCGTTGACCGATGCGTTTGTCATTATCCTGGTAACAGTTGTAACCGTGATGGAGGACCTCGCCGTGGCCGTCGTTGTGGGCGTGATCGTGTCGGCCTTGGCTTATGCGTGGAACAACGCACGCCGCATCCACGCCATGAGCTATGAAACGCCTGAAGGCGCCCGCGTCTATCAGGTACAAGGGCCACTGTTCTTTGGCTCGGCCACCGGGTTTGTGGAGCTGTTTCAAGTGGCAGATGATCCGCAGGTGGTCATCATCGACTTTGCCGACAGCCGCGTGGTCGACCAGTCTGCGCTACAGGCAATCGAAGCGGTGGCCCAGAAATACGAGGAAACAGGCAAACGCGTACAACTGCGTCACCTGACCCGGGACTGTCACCGTTTGCTGACCAAAGCTGGCCATCTCATGATCGACAGCGACGACGACCCGGACTACGCCGTGGCGGTGAATTACGGCGTGCGCACAGGTATCCTTGGTGGGCACTGAAGGACGTGGACCTGCCATTTTAATTGAGCAGATCTGCCGGCGAGTTCATGGTTTCCAAAGTCTGCTTCGGCAGTTTGAAATTGTTTTGCTTGCGATTTACTGGGACGGTCACCGGCCTCGCTCACATTGAATGAGCCGCGTTGGTGACGCGGCTTCCAGCTTTGACAACGGTGGCAGCTGGCCACATCATCGACGTGATACCTCCCAGCATAATTGGTTTGTCTCCCTGACTTGTGTCGTTACATGCACCGTTGCCAAGGTTCGTTCGGGCAGGAATTTCACCTGTCGACAGCAACAAACGGCTCAAAGGACGCAATCCGAACAAGACTTCCCAGGTCTTTGTCGTGTCGGTTGGCAG
>JBCBAV010000008.1:0-14523 GCA_038532285.1 Pseudomonadota bacterium
GCGGACGCTTCAGTTCGCCACAGTTGGGGCATTCGTTCGGGTTCGCGGCGATCAAGCTGTCATGCATGCGACGGTTGTTGCGACGCGCATTCGACACTCTGTTCTGTTGCACAGCCATGCGTTTGGGCCTTCGAGGTTCGGGCAGAGCCGCGCATCGGGCGCGGAGTGCGTGTTTCGTATCGCCCGGTCGTCGGACGTGTCTTGATGTGTCCCGTGTGCGGGCGTGACGTGCGTTTAGGCAAACCCTGACGCGCTGTCCAACCCAAATTCCCGAGAAGGCGGCAAAATACGCATCTTTTTGATCCGCGCAAGTCGATTCTCGGCGACATTTGCGGGCTCAGGTGTCCGGTTCATCCCCCAGCTGTGCTTTCAATGCTGCCAGTCCGGCAAAAGGTTTCAGATCATGATCGCGCAACGGCGCTTTTCCTGCCTCGGTCAAAACGACCTCCCCCAATGCTGCCCCGTCCGCGCGCGGGTATTCCGGAATTGCAAGGCTCAGCGCCTCGACCATTATTGCCGCGGGATCAATCCACACACCGACGGGCTCGATCGTGTCATCCTCGGGCATCTCGGCCTCTGGGCTGTCCGGGTCAGCGTAATCAGAGACAAAGAGCCGAACGACGGGCACATCAATGCGCGTGCTCACCGGGGCAAGTGTCACCGCGCATGGCTGTACCACCGTGGCACCAAGGTGTGCGGTCAGCTGCCAGTCTTTTTTGCCGTGGGCGGCAATTTCACCGACAAAGCGCAATTTGCGCACGGCGTCGATGCCAAGCACCTGCGCGATCCGCGCCATTTCTTCGGCTTTCGGGGTCAGCTCAATGCTGCGGCTGCCGCGTGTCGGCAGGTCAGAGACACGCACGGCAGTTGGAGAAGGGGCGGGGGCAGACATGTGCAGGTGCTTTCGTTTCTTGAATGCGAACGCGGACTTGAGTAAGTCGAGATAGAAGGACCTTGCCTGCCGGGCAAGAGGCGACAGATCAAACGAGGGTGCAATGCGGCCGATCTTGATGAGCATAGCTATTGGCGCGAGCCTTGCTGCCGCAGCCTGCACGCCGCAATTCCGAGATCACGGATACATCCCGCCCGAAGAAGACCTGCAGGAGCTTGTCGTTGGCATCGACACCCGCGCTTCGGTCGAGGATCTGGTGGGAACACCGTCCTCAGGGGGGGTGCTGGAGGGCGGCGATTTCTTCTATGTCGCCTCGACGACCCGTACGATCGGCCCGCGCCGACCCCGCGTGGTTGAGCGTCAGGTGCTAGCGATGTCCTTTGATGCCGAGGGCGTGCTGCAAAACATCGAACGCTTCGGCCTTGAAGACGGCAATGTCGTCGTGCTTGACCGCCGCGTAACAAGCACGGGTGTCACGGACACGCCGTTCCTGCGTCAGCTTCTTGGCGCGTTCGGGCGCGTCCTCCCGGGCGTCGGGAGCTTTGGCAGCTGACCCCCCGCGTCATCAGCGTGCCTTACGGCTGTCTTTGATTCACCGAGCGCCATGCTACATGCGCCCGGCAGAAAGCTGGCAAAGAGGCCTGCGGCGATGACAATCCTGACCAAAGGCCGTTACCGCGCCGCCATCGCCCAAAGCAGCGATGAAGTGCGGGCGGCGCAAGAACTCCGCGCGCGCTGTTTCGGTCTGGGCGAGAGTCTGGACGCGGATGCGTTTGATCCCGACTGCACCCATATTTTGATCCGACAGAACTGCGATCATCGTTTGGTTGCCTGCTTTCGCTTGCTGCCGCTGACCGGCGCCGAAATCTCGCGCAGCTATTCGGCGCAGTACTACGAGTTAAGCGCGCTCGAAGGGTTTGACGGGCGCATGATGGAGCTTGGCCGCTTTTGTGTGGACCCACACGTGCATGATCCCGATGTCTTGCGCGTCGCGTGGGGGGCCATGACGGCCTATGTTGACGCGCACGGCGTCGAATTGCTTTTTGGCTGCTCGTCTTTTGCCGGGACCGAAACGGCGGATTATCTCGACGCGTTCGCAATGCTCAAGGCGCGGCATCTGGGGCCGAAACGCTGGTTGCCGCGGGTGAAGGCACCGAAAGTGTTCCGGTTTGCCGCACGTTTGCGCCGCAAACCGGACGTGAAGAAGGCGATGCTGCGTATGCCGCCACTTTTGCGAACCTACCTCATGATGGGGGGCTGGGTCAGCGATCATGCGGTGGTGGATGAGGGTATGAACACGTTGCACGTCTTTACCGGGCTCGAGATCAGAGCGATTCCCCCAGCGCGCAAACGCCTGTTGCGTGCTGTGGCGGGCTGAGCGCTCATTTGAACGACAGAGGAGCCCAGCCCCCGCGCCTGCGGCGCCCCCCCCAGAGATTTTTTGAAACAGAGAAGGGCACCGGTTCGCAGGCGGATGCGCATTGACGCGCCCGCGGCAGTTGCGTAGCCCGCGTGCCATGGCGCGTGCTCCCTTGCTTCAACTATCCGAGATTTCCCTGACCTTTGGCGGAGATCCGGTTTTCGACGATCTGTCATTGGTTGTGCAACCCGGTGACCGCGTGGCGCTCGTGGGGCGCAACGGATCGGGAAAATCCAATCTGATGAAGGTGATGGCGGGCCTTGTTGAAGTGGATGAGGGCGACGTGGTCGCCGGACCGGGCGTGTCGGTCGGCTACATGGAGCAGGACCCCGACATGAGCGGCTTTGCCACGCTAGGAGATTTCGCCGTGGATGGGCTTGGCCCTTCCGATCTTTACAAGATCGAGCGCGCCGGCGAAGGCCTGAAATTTGATCCGGACCGGGCCGTCGAAACGGCTTCGGGCGGAGAGCGGCGGCGCGCGGCGTTGGCGCGGCTGATGGCAGAGGCACCAGCGCTCATGCTGCTGGACGAGCCCACGAACCATCTGGATATCGAAGCGATTGCCTGGCTTGAGACTGAATTGCAAGCGACGCGTGCCGCGTTTGTACTCATCAGTCACGACCGGGCTTTCTTGCGCGCGCTGGCCCGTGCAACGCTTTGGATTGACAGGGGAATGGTGCGGCGGCAGGAAAAAGGCTTTGCTGATTTCGAGACCTGGCGCGACAAGATTTGGGATGAGGAAGACACCAGCCGGCATAAGCTGAACCGCAAAATCAAGGCCGAAGCGCGATGGGCGGTCGAAGGCATCAGCGCCCGGCGCAAACGCAACATGGGCCGCGTGCGCGCTTTGCAAGACCTGCGGGCAGAACGCGCCGCGCAGATTAAGCGTCAGGGAACGGCGGCGATGGCGCTTGATGCGGGGCCGAAATCCGGGCGCAAGGTGATTGAAGCCAAAGGAATATCAAAGGCCTATGGCGACAAGGTGATCTTCCGCCCTTTCGATCTTCGCATTCAGCGCGGCGATCGCATCGCTTTTGTCGGGCCAAACGGTGTCGGCAAGACGACGCTGCTCAACACCCTGATCGGGCAAGATGTCCCTGACGATGGCACCGTCACACTCGGCACCGGGCTTGAGGTGGCCGTGTTCGACCAGACCCGCGCGCAACTCGACCCCGAGGCGAGCCTGTGGGACAGCCTGACACAGGATCCTGACATGCGCATCAGCGGCAAGGCGGATCAGGTCATGGTGCGCGGCACACCCCGCCACGTGGTCGGGTATCTCAAAGATTTCCTCTTTGACGAGGCGCAGGCCCGTGCCCCCGTGCGCGCGCTGTCGGGCGGCGAAAAGGCGCGGCTGCTGCTCGCCCGCATCATGGCCCGGCAAAGCAATCTGCTGGTGCTTGACGAACCGACCAATGACCTCGATGTGGAAACGCTGGACCTGTTGCAGGATCTGCTGGGCCAATATGACGGCACCGTGCTGCTGGTCAGCCACGACCGCGATTTCCTCGATCGGGTTGCGGTCACCACCGTTGCAATGGAAGGTGACGGGCGTGCCACGGTCTATGCCGGCGGTTGGAGCGACTATCGGGCGCAGCGCCAACCGACCCGGCCCGTGGAAGAGAGCGCCAAACCAAAGCCCGCCCCTGCGAGGGAAAAGCGCACGCGCGAGACAAAACCCGGTCTCAGTTTCACTGAAAAGCACCGGTTGGAAGAATTGCCAGATCAGATCGCCCGGCTGGAGGCCGAGATCGGCAAACTGTCGGAATTGCTTGCCGACGCCGATCTGTATGCCCGCGAGCCAGTGAAATTCACCAAGGCGACCGAGGCGCTGGCAGAGCGCCAGGCCAAGCTTGATGCGGCAGAACACGAGTGGCTTACGCTTGCTGAAAGGGCCGAGGAAGACACCAGCGCCTGAGGGTTTTGGCGTTCAGCCGTTGTAAATCCAGCCACCGCCAAAGATACGTGTGCTGTCGCGGTCGTAAAACACGCATGCCTGCCCGGGTGACACCCCAGTTTCGGCGGCAACCAGTTCCACAATCGCCTGATTTGGACCGACGGGCCGAATCACCGCGTCAGTCGGTGGCCGGGTCGAACGGACCTTGACCGCCAGATCCCAGCTGTCGCGGCTGTCGAACGGCGCATCGCCCAACCAGTTAACCTCGCGCACGGGGACCGACCGCGTGGCCAGCAACTCGCGTGGGCCGACGACGACCTGTCCCTTTTCAGCGTTCAGTTTCACCACGTAAAGCGGCTCGCTCAATCCACCGATGCCCAGCCCGCGCCGCTGCCCGATGGTGTAGTTGATTACGCCGTCATGCATGCCCAAAACGCGTCCGTCCGCGTGCACGATCTCGCCCGGCGCGGCCGCTTCGGGGCGAAGTTTGCGAATGACCGACGCATAGTCGCCATTGGGCACGAAACAAATGTCCTGGCTGTCCGGCTTGTCCGCCACGACCAGCCCGTATTTCGCGGCCAGCGCCCGCGTGTCATCCTTGGACGGCAGATGTCCTAGCGGAAAGCGCAGGAAGTCCAGTTGTTCCTGCGTCGTCGAAAACAGAAAATAGCTCTGGTCGCGCGTGCGGTCAGCGGCGCAGTGCAACTCTGCCCCCCGGCTGCCTTGCATGCATTGGATATAGTGGCCCGTGGCCATGCAGTCGGCGTCCAGATCGCGTGCTGTTTCCAGCAGATCCTTGAACTTCACGCGCTCGTTGCAACGGATGCAGGGCACCGGGGTTGCCCCGCCCAGATAGCTGTCTGCAAACTCATCGATCACGGCGTCTTTGAAGATATTTTCATAGTCGAGCACGTAGTGCGGAAAATTCATATCCTCAGCAACGCGTCGCGCGTCATGAATGTCGCGCCCTGCGCAACAAGCGCCTTTCTTGGCCAGCGCCGCGCCGTGATCATATAGCTGCAAAGTGACGCCAACGACGTCAAAACCCTGTGCTTTCAGTTCTGCGGCCACCACGGAACTGTCCACGCCGCCGGACATGGCGACGACGACGCGTGTGTCTTGGGGCGCTTTGTCAAAACCCAAAGCGTTTGTTGCACCCGAATGGTCGAGCATGTCGTTCTCCGAACCGAGGTGGCAACAGATATAGGAAAATACGAACTAGTCTCAAGAGGCGGCTTAACCTGCTTTTAAACGACAACGGGACATGGTTGCGTCGAACAGTGCAAGAGCAAAGCCATGTACCTGAAAAAAGTTGATGGAGAACGCGCAGTCACCCTGCCGGATGGCTCGGTGCTGACACAGGCGGATCTGCCACCGTCCAACACGCGGCGATGGGTCGCCTCGCGCAAGGCCGCTGTCGTCCGTGGCGTATTGTATGGCCTCATTTCGCAAGATGTAGCGCTGGATCGCTATGCCATCAGCGGCGAGGAATTCACCGAATGGGTGCGCGCAGTTTCAGAACATGGCGAGGACGCGCTCAAGGCGACAACCGTACAAAAATATAGACAACTTTAAGTTGTTTTGGTATTAAGTGAACAGGGGTAACGCGCCGTTAACTATTTACCGTCACGGTGCGTTCATACCGAGTTTACCCTGAGCCGCGGAGATCCAGTAGAATGCGTGTCCTGCTTGTCGAAGACGATCCTACTACCTCGAAGAGCATCGAACTGATGCTGACCCATGCAAATCTCAATGTTTATGCAACCGATCTGGGTGAGGAGGGGATCGATCTCGCCAAGCTCTATGATTACGACCTCATCCTTCTGGATCTCGATTTACCGGATATGAACGGCCACGAAGTGTTGCGTCAGCTGCGGTTGTCGCGGGTGGAAACGCCGATCCTGATCCTGTCGGGCGCCGACGACACGGAAAACAAGATCAAGGGTTTCGGGTTCGGCGCCGATGACTACCTCACCAAACCCTTTCACCGCGAAGAACTCGTGGCGCGCATTCATGCGATCATCCGCCGGTCCAAGGGACATTCCCAATCGGTGATCAACACCGGCCAGATTGCAGTGAACCTGGATGCAAAAACGGTCAGCGTCGAAGGGAAGACCGTGCATCTGACGGGCAAGGAATACCAGATGCTCGAACTTCTCAGCCTGCGCAAGGGGACCACGCTGACCAAAGAGATGTTTTTGAACCACCTCTATGGCGGCATGGACGAGCCCGAGCTGAAGATTATCGACGTTTTCATCTGCAAGCTGCGAAAGAAGCTGAGCACAGCCACAGGTGGCGAAAACTACATCGAAACGGTGTGGGGCCGTGGATATGTGTTGCGCGACCCGGAACCGTCACAGCTTGACGGGGATGAGCGGCTCGCGGTCGGCGCATAAACTCCACGCAATACCACTCACGCAACAGGCCCGCAGCGCTGCAAACGCTGCGGGCTTGTGCATTTGCGACGCTTGCTTCCAAATGCTGGACGGGCGGGGCGTGCGCCTCTACTTGTTGCTCACGACCAAGACCGAGGGCCCGTTGTGACAGCGCAGATTGACGTTCAAGATCTCACCGAAGCCCAAGCACGTGACGAACTGGCCCGACTGGCCCAAGCGCTGTCCGATGCCAATGCCGCTTACCACGTGCGTGACGCGCCGGATATATCCGACGCGCAATATGACCGGCTCAAGCTGCGCAATGCCGAGATTGAAGCGCGTTTTGCCCACCTCAAACGTGCAGACAGCCCCAGCGACCAGGTCGGGGCCGCCCCTGCAGAGGGGTTTGGCAAAGTGGAACACGCCGTTGCCATGCTGTCTCTCGGCAATGCTTTTGACGCGGACGACGTGATCGAATTTGATGGACGCGTGCGCAAATATCTTGGCCTAGATGCTACGCCCGCTTATACCGCTGAACCCAAGATCGACGGGCTGTCGCTGTCGCTGCGGTATCAAAGCGGCACACTGGTGCAGGCCGCCACGCGTGGCGACGGAGCAGTTGGCGAAAACGTCACCGCCAACGCCCGCACGATCGACGACATCCCGCAACACCTCGACGGCGCGCCCGACACACTCGAGGTCCGCGGCGAGGTCTACATGTCCCACGCCGATTTTGAAGCATTGAACGCGCGGCAGGCCGAAACGGGCCAAAAGACCTTTGCCAATCCACGCAACGCCGCCGCCGGGTCGTTGCGCCAGCTGGACCCATCGATCACCCGTGCGCGCCCGCTGCGCTTTTTTGCATATGCCTGGGGTGCGCTGTCCGAACCGCTCGCCGACACCCAAAGCGGCGCAATCGATCGCCTCGCAGCACTCGGGTTTCAGACCAATCCGCTGACCGCACTCTGCGACAGTACCGACGCGCTGATCGCGCACTACACAAAGATCGAAGAACAACGCGCCACACTGGGCTACGACATCGACGGTGTCGTCTACAAGGTTGATGATCTCGCATTGCAAGGCCGCCTTGGCTTCCGTTCGACCACGCCGCGCTGGGCCATTGCGCACAAGTTTCCCGCCGAACTGGCCTGGACCCGGCTCGAAGCGATCGAAATACAGGTTGGCCGCACTGGCGCGCTTTCGCCGGTTGCCCGGCTGCATCCGGTCACCGTCGGTGGGGTCGTCGTTTCAAATGCGACCCTGCACAACGAGGATTACATCGCCGGACGCGACAACAAGGGTAAAACCATCCGCGACGGAAAGGACATTCGTGCCGGAGACTGGGTTCAGGTCTACCGCGCGGGGGATGTGATCCCCAAGGTCGCCGATGTCGACCTGAGCAAGCGCCCAGAAAGCGCCGTTGCCTACCAGATGCCTGAAACCTGCCCCGAATGCGGCAGTCTCGCAATACGCGAACCGGGTGACGCCGTGCGCCGTTGCACAGGCGGCCTTATTTGCCCGGCACAAGCGGTGGAAAAGCTGAAACATTTCGTTAGCCGCGCCGCTTTCGATATCGAGGGGTTGGGCGCCAAACAGGTTGAACAGTTCTATGCCGATGGCTGGATAAGCGAACCTGCCGACATCTTCACCTTGCGCGACCGCTACGGCACCGGTCTGCAACAGCTCAAAAACCGCGAAGGCTGGGGCGAGAAATCGGCCACCAACCTCTTTGACGCCATCGATACGGCGCGCGAGGTGGCGCTGGGCCGCGTGATCTTTGCCCTCGGCATCCGCCATGTGGGCGAGGCGGCGGCCAACCTGCTTGCCATGCACTATGGGACATGGGACGCCTTCCGCACGGCCATGGCCGACGCGGCTCCGGGCACGTCCGCGTGGGACGATCTTACCAGCATCGACGGTGTCGGCGCGGTTATGGCCGGGTCGTTGCAGGTGGCATTTGGCCAGGACAGCGAACGCGACAGCATTGACCGGCTTGTCGATCACTTGCAGATCGAAACCGCCAGCCGCCCTGACACCGATGGCAGCCCGGTCGCGGGCAAAACCGTCGTTTTTACCGGCACGCTGGAAAAGATGACCCGCGCCGAAGCCAAGGCCCGCGCCGAGGCTTTGGGCGCCAAGGTTTCGGGTTCGGTGAGCGCCAAAACCGACCTCGTGGTCGCAGGTTCCGGCGCGGGGTCCAAGGCGAAAAAGGCGACCGATCTCGGCATTGAAACGCTGGATGAGGACGGCTGGCTGGACCTGATCGGCGCACAATGAGTCGGCCAGAGATCTTGTTCCCGCTATTTGCCGATCTCGAAACGCTCGATGGCATCGGCCCCAAGACGGCGCGCCATTTCGACGGGCTTGGCGTGGCGGCGCCGCGCGACCTGCTGTTCACGTTGCCGCATTCCGGAACCGACCGATCCTTGCGCGACACCGTGCAGGGCGCGGCGTTGCCTGCGACGCTGACGGTCAAGGTGCAGGTCGGCAATCACGTGCCCGCGCGCAACCGCGGCGGCGCCTACCGCATAAACGTCGAGGACGCGCAGACTAGTTTTCAACTCGTTTTCTTTCATGGCCGCAGCGATTATCTGCAAAAAGTGCTTCCCACAGGGGCCACGCGCGTTGTCTCGGGCAAGGTTGAGCTCTTTGACGGCATCGCCAATATGGTCCATCCCGAACACATCCTGCCCGAAGCCGAAGCAGGCGATATCCCCGCGTTCGAACCTGTCTATCCGCTCACCTCTGGCATCACCCAGAAAACCATGTGGAAGGCGACGCGCAGTGCCTTGGTCCGCATGCCGGAACTGGCGGAATGGATCGACCCGGGTCAGATGCAGCGTGAGGGCTGGCCCGGCTTTGCCGCCGCCATGACGCAGGCGCACAGTCCCGTGGCCCAGGCCGATCTGGACCCAAACAGCCCGGCCCGCGCGCGTCTCGCCTATGACGAGTTGATGGCACATCAACTGACCCTGGCGCTGGCACGCGCATCTGAACGGCGGGCGCGGGGTATCGTGTCTCGCGGCGATGGACATCTGCAGGCGCGCGTGCGCGCCGCGTTGCCCTATGCACCGACAGGCGCACAGGAACGCGCGATTGCCGAGATTGCGGCCGACATGGGCAACCCGACCCGCATGAATCGCCTTTTGCAGGGCGATGTGGGCGCGGGCAAAACGCTGGTGGCATTCATGGCACTTCTCACCGCGGTCGAAGCGGGTGGGCAGGGCGTGATGATGGCGCCCACCGAAATCCTCGCCCGCCAGCACCTTGAGGGATTGCAACCGCTCGCCGAACAGGCAGGCGTCGTGCTGGAATTGCTGACCGGGCGTGACAAGGGCGCAGAGCGGCGGGCGAAACTCGCGGCGCTGGCGCGCGGCGACATTCAGGTGTTGGTTGGCACACACGCGGTGTTCCAGCCTGATGTCGCCTTTTGTGATCTGCGGCTGGCGATTGTCGACGAACAACACCGCTTTGGCGTGCGCCAGCGGCTGGCGCTAGGCGAAAAAGGTGGCGCTGCGGATGTACTGGTGATGACCGCCACACCCATTCCCCGCAGCCTCGCGCTGGCGCAATACGGCGATATGGAGGTTTCGGTCCTCGATGAAAAACCGCCCGGGCGCAAATCGATCAAAACGGCGCTGGTCAGCACCGGCCGCCTGGATGAAATCATCGACCGTTTGCGTGCCGCGATGGACGAGGGACGGCAATGCTACTGGGTCTGTCCGCTTGTGGACGAAAGCGAAGCGGTGGACCTGACGGCCGCCGAAGAACGGTTCAAAAGCCTGCGCGCCGCGTTGGGCGAGGGGCGCGTGGGACTGGTGCACGGCCAGATGCCGCCGGCGGACAAAGACGCCGCCATGGCGAAATTTCAGGCCGGGGAAACCGGGGTTTTGGTCGCCACAACGGTGATCGAGGTCGGCGTGAATGTGCCCAATGCCACGATCATGGTCATCGAACGTGCCGAGACGTTCGGTCTAGCGCAATTGCATCAGTTGCGCGGCCGCGTGGGGCGGGGTGATGCGGCCTCCACCTGTTTGCTGCTTTATCAGTCGCCGCTGTCCGAGGCCGGGCAAAGACGGCTCGAGGTGCTGCGCGAGACCGAAGATGGCTTTCGCATCGCCGAAACCGATCTGGAAATGCGCGGCTACGGAGACCTCATCGGCACGGCGCAATCGGGTGTGCCGCGGTTTCGGGTGGCGGATCTGGAACGCCAGACCGGGCTGATGGCCGTGGCGCAAAGTGATGCGCGGGCGCTGTTGAACGACGATCCTGGATTGCGCTCCGCGCGCGGAGAGGCCGCGCGCAAGCTGCTGTGGCTCATGCGGCAAGACGAAGCGATCCGTTTGATATCAGTAGGTTAGCCCGTTTGTTCCAAAAAGTTCGCAAATGTTCTTAAAAAGTTCTTTACCTGAGCGCAGAAAAATGAGAACAAAGTGGCAACTCGAATGACGGGAGAAACACCAATGACCACCCTCCGCCAGATCAAAAACGTTGCTTCCCGCGCCCAGGGCAATCTGCTTCAGGACGCTCTTGGGGTCACGGCTTTGACGGTGATGCTGGTCGTTGCGCTGCACCTGCCGTCGTTCATCTGAGTTCTGCCTGCGATCTTGCGCTGACCAATTGCCGCGCCCGTCCCATTTGGCGTTCGACCCCGGCTCTGCCTGCCCTGGGTCACTCAAGGCTCCCTGGTCCGTCCCACGCAAGACACGCTTTCCTTGCGCCGCCATCCCCCAGGATGTGCGGCGCTTTTTTTTCTCAAGTGGTCATTGCAAAGAAGAGCGCGACGTCAGGCGCAATTGGCCCGCAATGCTTGTTCCATCGCTTCGGCCGTCGCCTCGATCGACAAAAGGATCGACGCATGACGATTGAGGTAACTTGCCGCCGGCGTCAGCACTTCGAACCCGTCAAATGGTGCTGCCGGGACGGCGCCCCCGTCCATCAACATGCCGCGCAGTTCATCGCGTGCCCGCACCACGTCATCCAGCGTACATCCGATCACGGCATTGCCCGTGACAGCCGCCGCTGCCTGACCCAGTGCGCAGGCTTTAACATCCTGCCCGTATTCTGAAATCCGCCCGTCGGTTACCGTGACGTCCACTGTCACAGTGGACCCGCACAGGGGCGCGCGCTTCTTGACCGTGGCCGACGGCGCATCAAGCCGCGCGGTATGCGGAATCTGGGTGGCGAGCGCGAGGATGCGTTCGGAGTAAAGCTTGATCAGGTCTGTCTCGGCCGACATGGCGCTGGTCCTTTGACGATGCAGGCCATACATAATCCGCCGCAAGGCTGATGCAAAAGGGTTTTTCCGATGGCGACCACGTTCGATCCTGCGACACTTACGTTCAACGAAGCAGGCCTGCTGCCTGCGATCGCACAAGACGCCGAAAGCGGCGAGGTGCTGATGCTGGCGTGGATGAATGCCGACGCTGTGGCGCGGACGCTTGAAACGGGGCGGGTGACGTATTGGTCGCGGTCGCGGCAGAGCTTTTGGGTCAAGGGCGAGGCCAGCGGGCACGTTCAGGAACTGGTTTCGATGGCGGTGGATTGCGATCGGGACTGTTTGCTGGTGAAGGTGCGGCAGACGGGTCCGGCCTGTCACACGGGGCGGAGGTCCTGTTTTTATACTGATGTGACAACGGGTTCCGAGGTGGAGTTGATGTCGCCCATGGGCTGACGTTGCGAGGGGGCTGTCTGCCCCCTCGGCCTTGCGGCCTCACCCCCGAGGATTTTTTTAAAACAGAGAAGGGACCTGGGTCATGTCCCGGATGACTGCGGGGGTGGCCCCGTTGGCGCGGTATTTGGCGATGGCGCGGGCGTCGTCGCGTTTGGCCAGCCGTTTGCCGGCGTCGTCGCGGATTAGTGTATGATGGTGGTAGGTTGGCGTGGGTAGTTGAAGCAGGTTTTGCAGGACGACATGGATTTGCGTGGCGTCAAACAGGTCGGCGCCGCGGATTACGTGGGTGATTTCTTGGGCGGCGTCGTCGAGCACGACCGAGAGGTGGTAGGAGCCGACAAAGTCGCGCCGCGACAGGACGATGTCGCCCAAATTGTTCAATAGAGCCTCTGTTTTGTACAAAACGGTTTGGGGTGAATTGCCGGTCGGCGTGCCTGTTTCCGTGAATCCCAGAGTGTCCTTGCCAGTCTGTTCAAGGGCCGCGTCCATGTCCAACCGGAGAGTGGCACCGGTCGGAAATACGCCGGTGCGCGGCGCCCCACGGCAGGTGCCGGGATAGATCAGGCCATCGGGACCAAAGGCGGGTTCGACGCCTTCCTGAGGCGCGTCGAGGGCGGACAGGATGTCCTTGCGGGTGCAGGTGCAGGGGTAGAGCAGTTGCCGGTCCCAAAGCTGGCGCAGCGCAGCCTCGTGGGCCGGGATGCGGTCGGATTGCCGTATGGGCGGCGCGTCCCATGTCAGCCCCAGCCACGCCAGATCATCGTAGATAGCCTGTACCCACTCGGGCCGCGCGCGGGTGGTGTCGATGTCCTCGATCCGCAGCAGAAAGCGACCGCCAGCGGCGCGCGCCATGTCGTGCGCAAGGAGCGCGGAGTAGGCATGGCCCAAATGCAGCGGTCCGGTGGGCGAGGGCGCGAACCTTGTGGTGAAGGTCACGCTTTTTCGAGCACGTAGACGTTGGACCCCATGTCGCGGCCGGGCAGGTGGGGCCCGTGTTTCTTGAACAGCAGGCGGGCTGCGCCGCAATCGGTCCATTCGGCGATCTGGCCTTCGGCGGCGGGGTCTTCGAGCGTGTGGTCGTTGAAGGAAAACACCAGCTTGCCCCCCGCGGGCAGTGCGCGCATCAGGTCGTGCAGCACCTGCACCGGGGCGGCACCCGCGCCGATCACGCCGATGGCGGCGATCAGGCTGTAACCGGTGGGGATCTTGCTGCCCGCGTCAACCTGGGTGAGCGTGTGGTAGACGCCTTTTGCGGTCGCTTCGGCCAGCATCTCGGCGCTGAGGTCGACGCCGTCGATCACCTCGAACCCCGCCAGTCGCAGGGCAAGGCCCGACAGCCCCGTGCCACAGCCGAAATCGAGGATCGGGGTGGCGAGGTCGGTCACCTGGGTCTTGAGCGCCTCGGCGCAGCGGGCGGGCGTGGCGTAGCCGTTGCCGGCCACCTCGTCTTCGTAACTCTTGGCCCAGTCGTCATAAAGTTGGCGCGTCGCGTCGGCGTCGCGGGCGGTGTAGGCCTTGTCGAGAAATCCGGTCATGGGCGTAGAGTAAGCGCGGAACGGGGTCTGCGTCCAGTTTGGCGGCGTGTTGGTTTGTGGCAGCGGTGGTGCGTGTTGCGGGCCGCGGACTGGGGGCCAGCCCCCAGACCCCCGAGATTTTTTTGAAACAGAGAAGGGGCTGTTCGGAGAGGTCGAGGCGTTCGGGGCCGGGTCAGGCGGCTGCGGCCTGGGGGGCGAGCCAGGCGTGCCAGTCGGATTTGGCGCGGTCGGTGTAGGCCTTGTAGCGGTCCTTGCGTCCGCGGCGACCGCCACGCAGGCCCTCGACCGGGGGGAAGAGGCCGAAATTGACGTTCATGGGCTGGAAGGTCTTGGCCTCGGCCCCGCCGGTGATGTGGGTGATCAGCGCGCCCATGGCGGTCGTGTGGGGTGGCGTTGGCAGCGATGTGCCGAGGAGCTCGGACGCTGCAAAGCGGCCGGCGAGGAGGCCCATGGCCGCACTTTCCACATAACCTTCGACCCCGGTGATCTGTCCGGCAAAGCGGATGTGCGGCTGGCTGCGCAGGCGCATGTCGTGGGTGAGCAGAGTCGGGGAGTTCAGGAACGTGTTGCGGTGGATGCCGCCCAGCCGGGCAAAGCGCGCGTCCTGCAGGCCGGGGATCATGCGCAGCACGTCCGTCTGCGCGCCGTATTTCATCTTGGTCTGGAAGCCCACGATGTTGAACAGCGTGCCCAGCTTGTTGTCGCGGCGCAGTTGCACCACGGCGTGGGG
>JBCBAV010000008.1:14621-49074 GCA_038532285.1 Pseudomonadota bacterium
GCTTGATGTCCGGCGCGTGCGGGTTGGTCAGGCCCACGGGTTTCATCGGCCCGTGGCGCAGGGTTTCGCGGCCGCGTTCAGCCATCACCTCGATCGGCAGGCAGCCGTCGAAGTAGCCTGCGGTTTCGCCTTCCTTGAATTCGGTCTTGTCGGCGGCGAGCAGGGCGTCGATGAACGCTTCGTACTGGGCTTTGTCCATCGGGCAGTTGAGGTAGGCGGTGCGCTCTTCCTCGGTCTCGCCCTTGTCATAGCGCGACTGCATCCAGGCCTGTTTCATGTCGATGCTGTCGGCATAGATGATGGGGGCGATGGCGTCGAAGAAGGCGAGCGCCTCGGCGCCGGTTTCGGCGGCGATGGCCTGGCCCAGGGCCGACGAGGTCAGCGGGCCGGTGGCGATGATCCACTGGCCGTCGCCGGGCAGCGCGGTGATCTCGCCGTATTCGACGGAGATGTTGGGATGCGCCATCAGCGTGTCGGTCACGCTTTGGGCAAAGGGGTCGCGGTCTACGGCGAGCGCGCCACCGGCGGGCAGCTTGTGCCGGTCGGCCATGGCCATGATCAGGCCGTTTGCTGCGCGCATTTCCCAGTGCAGCAGGCCCACGGCGTTTTGTTCGTCATCGTCCGAGCGGAACGAGTTGGAGCACACCATTTCGCCCAAAAGCCCGGTCTGGTGGGCAAAGGTGCCGACGTGCGGGCGCATTTCGTGCAGGACGACGGGAACGCCCATGTTGGCGGCCTGCCAGGCGGCTTCGGACCCGGCCATGCCGCCGCCCACGATATGTAATGTCTGTGTCATGGCGCGGATGTAGGGCAGCGTGGGCGCAAGCGCAACGGGGCTGTTTGGCGCGGGTTCATGCGGTGGTGGGGGGAATTTTGGGGTCGCCGCGGTGGGGATGTGGTCGATCAGTGAGAGGCTGATCTGGAGGGACCTTCCACCGGCGGCGACCCAAATGCAGGGTCGAGCCTGTGCCCAAGTTGTGCCCCAATTCCGCCCCATTTGATAGAGGCTTTGTTGGAAACGGTGTGCGCACGGGGGCGAAACAATCCCTGTGCCGCGGTTATTGCTGCCAGTTTGGGCTGCGTTTTTCGATGAAAGCGTTAATGCCTTCGGCGGTGTCGCGGTGGAGCATGTTTTCGACCATCGCGTCGCGGGTCATGGCGTAGGCATCGGCGGTGGGCAGCTCGAGTTGGTCGTAATAGGCGGATTTGCCGATCTTGACGGCAGTGGCGAGTTTCGACGCGATCTGGTCGGCGAGGGCGCGGGCCTCGGATTCGAGGGCGTCGGGGGCCACGGCGCGGTTGATCAGGCCGAGGTCCTGGGCGCGGGTGGCGTCGATGAAATCGCCGGTGGTCAGCATCTCGAAGGCGTGTTTGCGGGGGATGTTGCGGCTGAGCGCGACCATGGGGGTCGAGCAGAAGAGGCCGATGTTGACGCCGTTGACGCCGAACCGGGTGCCGTGGGCGGCAACGGCCAGGTCGCAGGTGGCAACCAGTTGGCAGCCTGCGGCGGTGGCGATGCCGTGGACCTGCGCGATGACCGGTTGGGGCAGGGTGCGGATGCGGGTCATCAGGGTGGCGCAGCGGTCAAAGAGGTCAGTGAAATAGGCGCGTCCACCATCTGAGGCTTGGCGGCCTGCGGTCATTTGCTTGAGGTCATGGCCCGCGCAGAACGCCTTGCCCGCGCCGGACAGGATCACGGCGCGCACGGCGTCTTCTTCGGCGATGGCATCGAGGCCGCTGGTGAGGGCAGCGAGCATTTCGTCGGACAGCGCGTTCAGCCGTTCGGGCGCGTTCATGTTCAGGTGGGCCACGCCCGCGCTGTCGTTACGTTCCAAAAGTGGCATCTTGCCCTCCCCAAAATTTGCGGCCAAGCCTAAGGCACGAGCCGCGAAAGGAAAAGCATGTCGATTGTGATGACTGCCGCAGAACTGAACACGTTCTTGGGTGAGGTGTTTCTCGAGGTGGCGGACAGTTTTCATGTGGAAGACGTGAGCGAGGCGCAGGTTGTGCTGCGCCTGAAGGTTGGGCCACAGCATCTGCGGCCGGGCGGCACAATTTCGGGGCCTGCGATGTTCGGGCTGGCGGATGTGACGGCCTATCTGGCCACCTTGGCCCGCATCGGACCGCGCGCGCTGGCGGTGACCACGAATTGTAGCATTGATTTCATGCGCAAGCCCGCGGCGGGCGTCGATTTGCTGGGCTACGGGCGGCTTTTGAAGCTGGGCAAGCAGTTGTCTGTCTGCGATGTATTGGTACATTCCGAAGGCATGGAGGCACCGGTGGCGCGGGCCAGCCTGACCTATGCCATTCCGCCCCAAGGCGTTGAGATCGGCGCTTAGGTCCAAATCCCGCATCGCGCAGCATGACAGCTGTCAAACATATGCGTTTCAATGCGTTATGGGGCGCGGCCAACGTAAATAAGAGATGTGCGCGAAAAAACGGCCGGGACATGCCCGGCCGTCAGGAAGAGTCTGGCGAACGCCACGGGGATGTCACATCCGCCAGAACACCCGCTCGGCCTCTGTTTTGGCCTCTGCGCGTGTCAGTCCCACATCCTGCAGCAAATGATCGGGCAGGCGACTCAATGCCATGCGCGTGCGTCGGATCGTGGCCCACTTCGACAGTGTCACCGCCACACGGACCGCAAGCGCCGCCGACGCCGGAACGCGGGACTGGGTGGCCAGGTAGGCCATATCGGTTGCAAATGTGCTGTGAAACTGCGCCATGGGAAAACTCCTTGAAATTGTATTGACACAATATGACACACAGGTCATGTTTATGTTGATACAATGGCGACTCAGCCCTGACTAGGAAAACATTGTAATGGATACAATTTGGCAGCCCGACCTGTTGGCCGCGCCCGGACCCAAGTACAAAACCGTGATGCAGGCGATCCGCGACCAGATCGGGCGGGCGGCGTTGCTGCCGGGGGACAAGCTGCCGCCGGTGCGCGATCTGGCGTGGAAGTTGGGCATCACGCCCGGCACGGTGGCGCGGGCGTATAACCTGTTAACCGATGACGGCACGCTGGTGGCCGAGGTGGGGCGCGGCACGTTCGTGGCGCATCCCGATCCCAAGCGTCCGCTGCTGCAGGACCTGCCGCTGGAGGTGGACAGCGCCACACACAATGCCGAAGCGCAGCCATGGCACGTGAACCTGTTTTCACCACATCTTCCCAGTGTGGGTCAGGCGGCCTTGATCCGGCATCTGTTGGGCGAAGTGGCCAAGGATCCGCCATCGGGGTTGATGCACTACCCCACGCGCAAGGCCGCGCGCCCGGCACGCGAGGCAGCAGCCAAGTGGCTGGAGACCGCGCCACTGGGATCTCTGGATCCCGAGGACATCGTGCTGACCAATGGCGGGCAGAACGCGATCCTGTTGATCTTGCAGACCCTGCTGAAAGGGCGGCGACCCTGCGTGCTGGTCGAGGAGTTGTCCTATCCCGGGTTCCGGCGCGCCGCCGAATTGTTGCGCGCCGAGGTCGTGCCGGTGGCGATGGACGACGAAGGCGTCATCCCCGAAGCCTTCGAAGCCGCAGCCCGTGCTCATGACGCGCAAGTGCTGTGCACCCAGCCCGAAGTACACAACCCCACGCTTGTCTTTACCCCCGGCGCGCGGCGGCGTGCATTGGCCGATGTGGCGCGGCGGCATGATGTTCAGATCCTCGAGGATGACTGTTACCGCTTGGGGGCCGCGCGAGCGCCAAGCTACCGGATGATCGCGCCCGAGCGGTCCTGGTACATTTCGTCGATATCGAAATCGATCACGCCGTCGCTGCGGCTGGGCATGGCTGTGACTCCGCCCGACGCGGGTGCATCGTTGCGGCGCACGGCGGAGTATTCGTTTTTTGGCCTGTCGACGCCGCTGATCGATCTCACGGCGATGCTGCTGGGCCACCCGCAATTGCCAGACGTCATGGACGCGGCGCGGATCGGGATCGGAACATACGTGCAGCGGGCCGTAAATATCCTCGGCGGGTACAACCTGATCTGGCGCGAAGACGTGCCGTTCCTGTGGTTGGAACTGCCAGAAGGCTGGCGCGCTGGCGCGTTTGTGCAATCGGCCGAGGGTCAGGGCGTGCGCATCCGCGCGGCAGAAGAATACGCCTGCCGCGATGCCCGCGCGCAGCATGCTGTGCGGTTTGCCATCAATGCCGGACTGACGCTCGAGACATTCGAGGCGGGTCTTGGCCGGTTGCGCACGCTTTTGGACAACCCGCCGGACCAGATCGGGGTCTAAAGCAACCCGCCTGCGCCCCAGAGCAGACCAAACAGGATCGTGCCAAACGTGAGCAGTGCGGAGTAGCCTGCCAGTTTCAGCGTGGAAAACGGGCGCTCGCCGTAGGTGCGCCCCTCGATCCCGCAGACCACAACCTTTTTTGCGCGCCCTTCATAGTCGTAGTGCAGGATCCAGACCGGCAGCAGGATGCGGCGGTAATGGATGCCGGTGCTGTCGGTCATGTAGCGTGTCACCTGGGTGCCCGATTTGCCGACATGTCGCTTGATCTTGTTGCGGATCAGGATGTCCTTGTCGTCTTTGTTCGCCTCAAGCCCTTCGGCCACGGTTTGGTGGTGCTGTTCGGCGCCGAACCCTGCGAGGTATCCGGGGCGGTAGGGCCGCAGGCGGCGGGGGTCAAACTCGTGCAGGATGCCGTCGCGAATGAGCGGTGTGACATGCGGCGACGCAGGCACCAGCATGTCGTCAAAGCTGATTTTCATTTCGCCACTCGTGGACCGGCGTGACGTCCGTTTTCCTTGGCGCACCTTGTAGGTGGCCCAGTAATCAACGGCTTCTTCGCTGTCGAAGGTCCAAAACGGGACGTAAAGGCCCACGACCCGCCCCCTGGACGTGATGGCGGCGAGATCTCCGGGGGCGGCAAGCCGGCCCTTGACCCATTTTTGCGCGTATTTCTGCGCGTCGCGTTCCGGGATGCGGAACGGGATGAGCGCCATGGTCTGGAACGCCTGATCGCCCCAGCGCATCACCACCGGGCCGTCGCAATAGGCGCAGCGTTCCGACAGGCTGCGGCCCACGAACACCACGTCGCCGCCGCAGGTTTCGCAGTGATGGACGATGCTGTTGTCCTGCGCGCGCGGATCAGCGTCCGGGGCCGCGGGGTCGTAGGCAAACTCTTCGGCCGCCTTGTGATCGTCGGGGGTTTCTAGAGACGTTGTCGTGCCGCAGCTTTCGCAGACAAGCTGCTGTTGTGCGGGTTCATAGCTGTTTTGTCCGCCGCAGGCGCGGCATTGCAAATCCCTTTGAACCGTTTCGGACATTTTCATGGTCAACTGTCCGCCAGCGCAGCGAGGATTTCGATGATGATCCAGAGCCTGATTTGCGAGCGATTTATTGCACCGTCGAGATCACCCGTGGCACCCCAGTCGCCCAAAACCGTGGCCACGAACCACGTCAGCAGCAGCCAAACGACAATCACCACCCAACCGGCCATGGTGCGCAGAAAGCCTGCCGAGCCCACGCGCAGTTCATGCCGGGCCTCGTGCACGAGGATCAGCTTGCGGATCATCGGGATGCCAATCGCAGCCGAGACAACCAACAGGGACAGTGCGGCAAGGGCCGGGGCAACAAGATCGGAAATCATACCAGTGCTCGAGTGTTTTGAATATTTGTGGCGGCGCAGGGTGCGGATTGCAAGAAATATGGCCCGAGTGTATGGGGTATTATTATACCATAATTTTAGTACGTTGAAATAACTGTATTAAATTCGGATTGCGTGCGTTGACGGGGCAACCCAGCCTCCTTATAACGCGGCAATCTTTGACCATCACCCTAAACCGGATGATCCTATGAACACTTTTACCGCAACACCTGCGGACATCGACAAGAAATGGATCCTGATCGACGCCGAAGGCGTGGTTCTGGGCCGTCTTGCGTCGATTGTCGCTATGCGTCTGCGTGGCAAGCACAAGCCGTCGTTCACGCCCCACATGGATTGTGGCGACAACGTCATCATCATCAACGCCGACAAGGTGCAACTGACGGGCAACAAGCGTCAGGAAAAGCATTACTGGCACACCGGCCACCCCGGCGGGATCAAGAGCCGCACCAAGGAGCAGATCCTTGAAGGTGCGCACCCCGAGCGGGTCGTGACGCTGGCGGTCAAGCGGATGCTGCCCGGCAACCGTCTGGCGCGCAAGCAGATGACCAACCTGCGTGTCTATGCCGGGGCCGAGCACCCGCACGAGGCGCAAAGCCCCGAAGTTCTGGATGTCGCATCCATGAACAAGAAAAACACGCGGAGCTGATAAGACATGGCTGACGAAATCAACACACTCGAAGACCTGCAGGCTGTGGCTGGCGACGCCGCCCCGGTTGAGGTCGACCTGACGCCCCGCGAGCCCGTCCGTGACGAGCTGGGCCGGTCCTATGCCACCGGCAAGCGAAAGGACGCCATTGCGCGCGTCTGGATCAAGCCCGGTTCCGGCAAGGTGTCGGTAAACGGCAAGGAAATGGACAAGTACTTTGCCCGTCCCGTGCTGCAGATGATCCTGCGCCAGCCGTTCCAGGTGGCCGGTGTCGAGGACCAGTTCGACGTGATGGCCACCGTCAAGGGCGGCGGTCTGTCCGGTCAGGCCGGTGCGGTCAAGCACGGCATCTCGAAAGCGCTGCAGCTTTATGATCCCGCCCTGCGCGGTGCGCTGAAGGCCGCAGGCTTCCTGACGCGCGACA
The DNA here is from genome assembly GCA_038532285.1 of Pseudomonadota bacterium. GTDB lineage: Bacteria > Pseudomonadota > Alphaproteobacteria > Rhodobacterales > Rhodobacteraceae > Tateyamaria. Next base: position 21,309 of record JBCBAV010000008.1, read on the forward strand.
GCCGCGTGGTCGAGCGGAAGAAATACGGTAAGGCGAAAGCGCGTAAGAGCTTTCAGTTCTCCAAGCGTTAAGCCCGTACTGCACGAACAAAAAAAAGGCCGCCCAATCGGGCGGCCTTTTCTGTTTCGTTTAGATGTTTACTCAGATCAGCGTGCGATCTTTGACGTCGCCGTTCCCGCGGAACAAGAAGAACAGGCCACCCGCGAGCAACATGCCTTGCAGCTGCCAGCCAGCAAACGGGCCAAAGTAAATCATGAAGATCACGCCAGCCACCACGATCGCGATGGCGAGGCCACCTAGACGCGTCAGCGCGTCGGAAATCCAGTTGTTGCGGATCAGGCCGCCCAGCAGAATGGCAAGGCCACCTGCGATTTCAGCGAATGCTGCAAGGCCAAACAAGATCAGCGGCAGCCCGAAGCTTTCCGCCTGTTCGACAAAGCCGGGGAGCTTGAAATACCCCTGTTCGATGATGATTGCAGCCAGCGGAATCCGCATGAACCAGTCTGCGCTGCGAATAGTCGGTATGCTTTTTGCCGAGGCTTCGGCTGTATCAAGTAGTGCCATCGTCTCTTCTCCTGCATTGGTCGATTTGGCTACCTTGCGCACGTAAAGGTCGCTGTCTCGACGCAAGAGGTAGAGGCTGCGGTGCGACCGACAACGAAGATGGATCAAATGTCGCAGTATAGTTCACGCAGATGCGAGGTGGTCGCGCATGCGTCCGGCAGAGCGCGATATAGTTCACTCGCCTTGCTGCGGCTCACCGATCACCGGGGATCAGGCCGAGCCCGCGAAGATAGATACCGATGCCGGATTCCAGCAGGTCCTCGGGCGGGAAGGGCGACGCACGGCCCGGCGAATTGCGCGAAAACAGCTCGACCACGCCGTGGCTCATGGCCCAGATATGGGCCGAGAACATGGAGGCGGGCGGGCGCTTGTCCTCGGGGATGTGTTTGCTGAGGTCGCTGGCGGCCTTTTCCAGCACGGCGTTGGCGCGGGCGGCGACCTCGGCCAGTTCCGGTGAGCTGTTCACGGAAATCCCGCTTTCGAACATGGCGATGTAATGGCCGGGGAACCGGCGCGCAAAGGCAAGGTAGGCGCGGCCCGTCGCCTCGAACGCCGACAGCGCCGAGGGTTGGCCGGATTGGTAGGCGTGTTCCATCAGGTCGGCAAAGATGCCGTAGCCTTGGCGTGCGCATTCGGCGATCAGGTCCTCGCGCCCCTCGTAGTGGCGGTAGACGGCTGCGGGGGTGACGCCCGCCTGTTTTGCGGCCTCCGACAGGGTAAAGCCGGTGGGGCCCTTTTCCTCAATCAGGGACAGGGCTGCCTCGATCAGGGCCTGGCGCAGGTTGCCGTGATGATAGCCGCGTTTAGGCATGCCAGATGTCGGGACCGCCGCAGATTTTGTCATCGATGTCGCCGATGGCGGCGGCGTCCTTGTTGGCATAGTCGAGACCATGCAGCACCGTACGGATCGCGGCCAGGCGGGCGCGTTTCTTGTCATCGGTGCGCAGGATGGTCCAGGGCGCGTGGGCTGAGTGGCTGCAGTCCAGCGTTTCGGCGATGGCAGCGGTGTAGGCGTCCCAGCGGTTCAACCCTTCAACGTCGATCCAGCTGAGCTTCCACTGCTTCAGCGGGTCACGTTCGCGCGCCAGAAAACGGCGCAGTTGTTCGGCGCGCCCGATGTTGAGCCAGAATTTGAACAGATGAATGCCGTCCTCGACCAGCATCTGTTCGAAGGCGGGCACCTGGCCAAAGAAATGGCTGCGCTGTTCGGGCGTGCAAAACTCGAACACGTGCTCGACGACGCCGCGGTTGTACCAGCTGCGGTCAAAGAACGTGATCTCGCCGCCCGCCGGCAACTGCCTGATATAGCGCTGGAAATACCATTCGGTGCGCTCGGTTTCTGTAGGTTTCGACAGCGCCACCACCCGCGCGCCGCGGGCATTGAGGTTCTCGCGGAACCGCTTGATCGTGCCGCCCTTGCCTGCCGCATCGCGTCCTTCGAAGACGATGGCAACGCGGGCGTTGGTGTCCTTGATCCACGCCTGCAGCTTGACCAATTCGATCTGCAGCGCGTCCATCTGCGGCTCATAGGTCTTGCGCTTCATCCCTTCGGAATAGGGATAGGTGGATGACGGGATGTCACCTTTGTCTGCGGTGTCGATGGCACGCCGCACGTCGTCCGGGGCGGCGGTTTTGTAGAATTCCGAGATCGCGCCGTCAAAGGGGAGGCTCATGCCGGGCCCTCCAAGTTACTGCTCTTGCGGCGTCATTTCCCGATTGGGCCGAGTGTGATGCGCCTTAACATCCTATATGGGCCATTGGTGCGATTAACGCAAATTCGCGATCACCCCGGCGCGCGCGGCGGCACGGTCGATGGCGGCGACAACGGCGTCCGCGTGGGTGTGGTGCGGCATGTGTCCAACGCCGGGCAGAACGGTCAGGTTGGCCCCGACGATCTGGTCCGGCAGCTTGGCCGAATGCACGGTGAGCGGGACGATGGTGTCAGCGTCGCCGTGCACGATCTCGACCGGTACGTCGATCTCGCCGTAGTGCTGCGCCATATCGACGACGTGTGGGCGCAGGAAATTCACCTGCCGGGCGTTGGCGCGCATTGAATGGCGGCGCAAGGTGAGTGCAGAGCCGACATGGTCAAGGTAGCCGTCAGGCGCGGATTGCGGTTCAAAAATCGTGGCCACAACGGAATCGATGTAAGTCGCGGGCACCAAAGCGGAAAAGAGCGGCACCGCAAGGCCGCCGCCCAGAGCGGACCCGTTGAGGCCATAGGTCCAACCCAGCTCTCCCGGCCACGGGTTTGCAACGCCCGCGACGGACACGAGCCCTGCGATGTCATCAAATTCCAGCGCCCAGGCCAGCGCAACGATCCCGCCAAAGGAATGGCCCACGAGAATGGGGTTTTCAACGCCAAGCTGATCGGTTGCGGCCTTGAGCAGGCGCGCCTGTTCGGTCGGGTTGGCGTGGTTGGTGGAAAAGGCGCGGCTGTGGGAAGGGTCGGCAAGGTCGGTCCAGCCCAGGCCCGGACGGTCCAATATCGTTATCCTGTAGCGATCCTTGAGCAGATCAGCGAATGCAAAGGTCCAGTCACGCGTATTGCCCGAGGCGCCATGGATCAGCACCAGATCGGGTCCGCTGCCCATCTGTTCGGCGTGGACCGTCACGCCATCCACGTTGATCAACTGGCCCTGTGGTGGAAAGGCTGCGGCGGCGTCCCGGTCACGTTTGGCGGCCAGAAACTGCACGGTCCCCACGCCCAAAAGGACCAGGCAGACGATCACGACAAGGGCTGTTTTCACGCGCTTATCTCCGCAGATCGGTGCGTTCCTGACCGATCAGGTTCATGTCATATGGGGTGGTCAGATAAATCTCGCTCAGCCAATTGCCATAAAGAAGGTGGGCGTGGCTGCGCCAGCGGTTGAGTGGTGTGGCGCCGGGATCATCGGCGGGAAAGTAGTTGACGGGCAGGGCAATCTCGGAGCCTTCGACCTGGCCCCCAGCCAGATCGCGGTCGTATTCCTGTTTCAGCGTGTCGCTGTCGTATTCAAAGTGATTGAGAATGTAGAGCGCGCGGTGGTCCGGATCCTCGATCAGGCAGGGGCCGGTTTCATCGTTGCCCAGCAGGATTTGCAGGCCCGCGGCCTCGACATCGGCGGTGCGGTTTTCGGTCCAGCGGCTCACGGGAACGACGCAGTCGTCAGAAAACCCGCGCAGGTAAGGCGACGCAGGAGCGAGGTTCCGGTGCCGGTACGCGCCGAACAGCTTGTGATCGAGCACGTATTTGGGCACGCCGTGGAAATGGTGCAGCATCGCCATCCCACCCCAGCACACGCCAAAGGTCGAATGCACGTTGGTCTGGGTCCAGTCCATGATCTGCGTCAGCTCATCCCAATAATCCACGTCCTCGAACGCCAGATGTTCGATGGGGGCGCCGGTGATGATCAACCCGTCAAACTTTTCGTCGACCACGTCGCGGAACGGGCGGTAAAAGCTGTCCATATGGTCGTGCGCGGTATTGCGGGTCAGGTGATCGGACATGCGGATGAGCGACAGGTTTATCTGCAGCGGTGTGGCACCGATCAGGCGGGCGAACTGCGTCTCGGTCTGGATCTTTTTTGGCATCAGGTTCAGCAGCCCGATCTTGAGCGGGCGGATGTCCTGACGTTCGGCTTGGCCTGTGTCCATCACCATCACGCCCTCGTCCGTGAGAACGGAATAGGCGGGCAGATCCGAAGGCAGGGTGATGGGCATGGGGCGCGGGTCCTAGTCTGTTCGAGCGCCGGGTTTACGATCCTGTGCCGCGGCGCTCAAGGGCCGTGGCAACCAGATCGATGAAATCCGCTTCACGTGTGAGCGAGGCGACCTCGTCCGCGGTCACCGTCACACCCCACCGGGACATTGCAGCGTAGCGCGGTTGCCGGTGCGCCAGAGCGCGGGCATACGTCCAGCGCACAAAGGTATCCGGATCAACCGCGCCTGCGCTTTTGCCCGTATTTTTCAGGTATGCGTCCCAGCACTGGGTCAGGAATTCGGGTTGATACGCCATCGGTTTTGGCGCGCGGTCGAACCGGTCGATCAGGGCGGCGGTATGTGCGTCGTCGCCGCGGATCCAGATCGGCAGGCAGGTCGCGCTCAACGCTGTCATCAGCGGGTCCGCGTCATCCTCTGGGTCAACCCATTCACAGATGGATCCGCCGGTGTCGCAAATGAAATGTGGATACCCGTAAAGCCGCCCGGCGCGGTCGACGAAATGCGCAGTGTCGCCGAGAGCCGCGATCTCGGCGGTGCGGAACTGGTCCTGCCGGCGGCGGTATTCGTTGATGTGCAGGCCATCCATATCCTCGTTACCTGGCTTACCAAGGTAGGTGGAGACCGGGCTGAGGTTATCAAAGGTGATATTGGACCCAATGTAGATGCTGTCGGTCATCAAGAGATCGCGCAGGAACGGGACCTTCATCGCTTCGGCCTTGGCGTTGTCGGTGATGTGCTCGCCCATGTACCGGGTGCCGATGCGGTAATCGATGGAGTAGTGGAACCAGTCGCCGCTGTCGCGCAGCAGATTCGACATGCGGGTCTTGCCCAGACCTGACATGCCATAGACCATGACCCGCTTGTGTGGGGCATCGCGCCAATGTGCGGCGGTGGGATACAGCATGGGCGGGGCCCCCTTTTTCGGTCGTCTCTGCCTGTTAGCCTTGGGGGTGGGGCCGGTCAACGCGTCTGAGAATGCGCCCGTCGAGGATCAGCAGCCCAAGTGCAAGCTGACCAAAACCCACGAAAGCGGAAAATGGCAGCGCCTCGTCCAAAACCAACGCGCCCAGAATGATGGCCACCGGCGGGATCAACAGCGTCACCAGCATCAGGTTGCCAGAGCCTGCCATTGCCAAAACGCGGTAATACAGCAGGTAGGCAAAGGCGGTTGCAATGATGGCGTAATACGCGATGGCAAGCATCGTATCGGGGGCAAGCGCCAGCGAGATCGGCCCCTCGATCACCCAGGCAAGCGGAACGGTGACAAGCGTGGCACCAGTCAGCATACCGGCCGCCGCGATTTGCGGCGCGAGGTTCGACAAGGCCAGCCGAGCAAAGCTGCCCGCTATTGCGTAGCTGAGCGTGCCCGCGAGGATGGCCAATTGGGCAAGGCTGCGCAGATCGAAGTCGAGCAGTTCGCGCAGCCCAATCGCGGTCGCCACGCCCAGAAAGCCCAACGTGACACCGACGCCCCGGCGCATGGTGATGCGTTCGTCGGAAAAGATGAGCGCCGCAACGATCACCCCAAAGATCGCCGTCGTGGCGTTCAGGATCGAGGTCAGGCCTGTTTCCACATGCAACTGCCCCCACGCCATCAGGTTGAAGGGAATAACGTTGTTGAGCATCCCCATGACGAGAAACGCGGCCCAGATCCTGGGATCTCGTGGCACCGGAAGCCGCAGGACGGCAACCACACCCCAAAGCACCAGCATCGCCCAAAAGGTGCGGTGCGCGACCGATGTCAGCGGCCCCACTTCGTCCAAGGCAATCCTGATGGACAGAAATGAACCGCCCCAGATCGTGCCAAGCAGCACGAGTTCGGCCCATGCGCGGGAAGAGAGGGTTTTTTGCGTGATCATCGGGTCAATGTGGCAGCGCAGTACAGGATGAACCACCCGTTTCTTGCGCTTTCCAATGAAAAACCCCGCCGGGCATGGCGGGGTTTTCTTGTCTTGTCAGCAGTGGCTTAGAACGTGATCTTTACGTTAAAGCCAACAGCCACCGAGCTGTTCGATGTGAACTGTGCGACAGGCTGGCCGCCGACTTCGGGCCGCGCATCACCGAGCCACGAATAGTTGATGCCGCCGGTAAACTCGACGTTGTCCGTGACGTAACGGCCGCCAACAGAGATGCCGAACAGGCCGTTGGTCGGGCCAAGCGGCGACACGAGGTCATCCGAGCCTTTGGGCTCATATGACAGGATTGCCGTGCCTGACCATGCCTCGTTGAAGCGGCGGCCGACACCCAGCGTAAAGCGCTGTCCGTTGTCGAGGTTCACAAGGTCGCTTCCAAGGACCGTTGGAACAACGTCCACGTCATCAAAGGCAGACCAGCGATACGATGCGAGCAGAAGCGTATCTGCCGCGATTCCGGTCTGGAATTCGATGTTGAGCGATTCCGGCGTTTCGTAGTTCACCGTGCCGGGCGCGTTGATGGTCGTGGCAACGGATTCAGTGGTGGCGGCGGTATAGTCGATGGCCGAATGATAGGTCACGGCAAGTCTGAGTGCGATGTCGGGGATCTCATAAGCCGCACCGACAACCCAGCCGTACTCGGTTTCAGCGTCCATCTGGAACCGGTAGCCGCCCGAGCCTGTGATCCCGGCAGAACCGGCCGTGATCCCTGCGCCGATCCCGGCAAGGGTGGTCGCCAGCACGCCAGGATCCGTGATGCCCAAGGCCGTGCCAACCGCGCCAAGTGCAGTTGGATCGCCCAGCAGGGCTGCGCCCAGCGTTGCACTGTCGACACCGGGAATACCGTCTGCGGCCTGTGCCGTGGCCAATGCGTTGCCGTATGACACGCCGTTCAGGGTGACGTTCGCCTTGACCCGCTGACCCTTGATCCCGCCGATGACGCTGACCCGGTCGTTGATCTGGTATTTGCCCAGCAGTGTGAATGCCTCGCTCGACAAAGCCGCGGCTGTGCCGGCCAGATTGTTTGCCGTCGGATCACCGTTGTAGAGCACGTCGGCCCCAAAGGGCTGGTCAACGATAAAGCCCAAGGTGAACGTGTCGGAAAAGTCGTGCGTGTAGGCCAGTGTCGTGTTCGAGTAATCCTCGCCCACGTCATACGCTGCGCCGCTGCTGTCAGTGCCGGTCACAGACGGCATCACGCGAGAATGCGAAAAGCTCAGCGTGCCGCCATCGTTGAAGATGGGCGAAATGCTTTGGAACGAACGGTCCAAGCCTGCGGCAGATGCGGATGTGGCGGCGGTGGCGGCTACGGCTGCCAGCGCCAAAACGCGTTTTGTCATTGGGTCCTCCTCCCATGCTGGCGCTTATCCCCGTGGTCCGCGCCATTTCAGTCGATAAGCAGAATTTTGCCATGTGCCGTCAACTCTGACGCGGGGGAAGGATGGGCAAAGTGACGCGGCGTTCTGAAACTGTGGCTTTTATGTCAGGCAGCGGCGGGACGGCGCGATTCGTACCAGAGATTGATGTAGTTTCCGGCGAAAATGACTGCGGCGCCCACAAAGACCCACGCATCCAGAGCCTCGGCGTAAAGCAACATGCCGACGATGGCGATGGTGGGCAGACGCGCGAAATCAATCGGCACGACAACCGTGGCGGGCGCGATGGACAACGCCTTGGTCAGGCAGAAATGTGCGCATAGCCCGGCGATGCCGACAAGCACGAGCCAAGGCGCGCTTGCCGCGTCTGGAAGGTCAATGTCGCCATCGTATCCCGCCATGCAAAGCCCCATGACCAGCTGCATCGCCGTCAGCCAGAAGAGGATGGAAATGATCTCTTCGTGACGGGTGAGGCGTTTGGTAAATGTGATCGACAACGCGAAGAAGATGGCGCAAGCCGCCGCGGTGATCACCCCCGGGCTGATGGCATTGAAATCCGGGCGTGCCACGATGAGGATCCCGACAAAGCCCAAAGCAGCGGCAAGCGCGCGGATGGCGGTGATCCGCTCGCCCAGGATAAGCGGGCCGAGCAGAATGACCCAGATGGGCGTCGTGAATTCCAGGGCAAAGACTTGCGCCAGCGGAATCAGGGCAACCGAGTAGAACCACAGGTTTTGGCCGGTGAAATGGGCGACATTGCGGATGAGATGGGTGCCGAGACGGCTGGTCTGCACCTGATGGAGACTGCGTGTCGCTGCACCGACGGCAACGACGATCAACACGCCCACGATACTGCGGTAAAGCATGATCTCGAACGTATCGAGATCCGACGCCAGTTCGCGACCCGCGACCGCCATTGCAGAGAAGGACGTGATGGTGCCCAGCATCCACAAAGCGGCGGTGAGCGTGGATCCCATCAGGCGGCACCGGAATATTCAGAAAATTCCGGTGCGTTTTCCGATCCGGAAAACGTCGGCCGGTGGCAACGGGTCACTCCCATTCGATTGTGCCCGGCGGCTTGGAAGTGATGTCGTAGGTCACGCGGTTGATCCCCGGCACTTCGTTGATGATGCGGGTGGCGGTTTCGCCAAGGAAATCGTGGCTGAACGGGTAGTAATCCGCAGTCATGCCATCGACCGACGTCACGGCACGCAGCGCGCAGGCATAATCATAAGTGCGCCCGTCGCCCATCACACCTACGGTGCGCACCGGCAGGATCGCGACAAAAGCCTGCCAGATGTCATCATACAGGCCGTGCTTGCGGATCTGGTCGATATAAACAGCGTCGGCCTCGCGCAGGATACCGAGCTTTTGCCTGGTGATCTCACCTGGGCAGCGAATGGCGAGCCCGGGACCGGGGAAGGGGTGGCGGCCGATGAAATGATCGGGCAAGCCCAATTCGCGGCCCAAGGTGCGTACTTCGTCCTTGAACAGTTCGCGCAGTGGTTCGACCAGCTTCAGCCCCATCTTTTCCGGCAAGCCGCCAACGTTGTGATGGCTTTTTATCGTGACCGACGGCCCGCCCGAAAAGCTGACGCTTTCGATGACATCGGGATAGAGCGTGCCCTGGGCCAGAAACTCTGCGCCATCGATCTGGTCGGCGTATTTCTGGAAGACGTCGATAAACAACCCGCCGATGGTCTTGCGCTTGACCTCCGGGTCGCTGACGCCCTCGAGCGCGCCCAGAAACAGATCCTGTTCCTCGGCGTGGATCACGTGCAGGTTCATGTGATCGCGGAACATGTCAACAACTTCGCTGGCCTCATCCTTGCGCAGCAGACCGTGATCGACAAAGACGCAGGTCAACTGGTCGCCAATTGCTTCGTGGATCAAAGCGGCTGCAACCGAACTGTCCACACCGCCCGAAAGCGCGCAGATCACTTTTGCGTCGCCGACCTGATCGCGGATGCGGGCCACGGCTTCTTCGCGATAGGCGCCCATGGTCCAGTCGCCCTCAAAGCCCGCGAGGCGCACGAAGTTCTCGTAAAGCTTGGCGCCCTTGGGGGTGTGGTGCACCTCCGGGTGGAACTGCACCGCGTAAAACTGGCGGTCCGTGTCGGCGGTGACGGCATAAGGTGCGTTAGGCGATGTGCCAAACACAGCGAACCCCGGCGCAAGGCGAGAGACGTGATCGCCATGGCTCATCCATACCTGTTCCTCGGGCCCGCCGTCGAACCACCCAGCCAACAGATCAAGCGACCCTTCGGGTTTGACAAAGGCGCGGCCAAATTCGGCTGTGCCGCCACCACCTGAAATCTTGCCGCCCAGGACTTCGCCGCCCAGTTGCTGCATCATCACCTGTTGGCCGTAGCAGATGCCGAGAATTGGCACGCCCAGCTCGTACACTGCGCCTGGCGCCCGTGGGGATCCGTCGCGCGTTACCGAATCGGGACCGCCGGACAGGATGATCGCGCGCGGCGCAAAGGCGGCAACAAACGCGTCGGTCACATTCTGATAGGGGTGGATTTCGCAGTACACACTCAATTCGCGCAGGCGGCGGGCGATCAGCTGCGTCACCTGGCTGCCGAAATCGATAATCAAAAGGCGGTCATGGGGGGCATTGGTCATGAACGTGCAATATGTGCGTGCCGCGCGCAGGGCAAGCCGTGGTGTGCGCCGGAATGGTGTTGCCCAACGATTTTCGCAAGCAGCGCCATGCGAATGTCGCTTTTTTCCCGTGAAGGGCGCGAAAGGTGCGGTTTTGCAGATCGCCACGCGGTAAGCAGCGGCACACAGGAAAACGTGGGGATGTCGACATGGCTGATGGAGCGGGACGCCGGCGGGGACGGGGCGGCGGCGGTGCTGCGCGGCGCGCAGAGCGCAGCGCCGTGTCGTTTGAAACCGCCAGGTACATTCAGCGGAACATCCCCAATTTCGAGATGCTGAACGACGAGGCACTGGAAATCATTGAAACCAATGCCGAAACGGTGCTGGAAGAGATCGGGGTGAACTTTCCCGACAACCCCCGCGCGCTGGAGCGCTGGCGCGACGCGGGGGCAGATGTTCAGGGTGACCGGGTGCGTATCCCGCGCGGGTTGGCGCGCACGCTGTGTGCCACTGCTCCTTCAAGCTATACCCAGCACGCGCGCAACCCGGAACGGTCAGTCGAGATCGGTGGCCGCAATCTTGTTCTGGCTCCGGTCTACGGCCCGCCCTTCGTGCGCGATACGGCTGGGGGCCGCCGCTATGCCACGATCGATGATTTCCGCAACTTTGTTAAGCTGGGCTACATGTCCAAATGGCTACATCATTCCGGCGGCACAGTGTGCGAGCCTACTGATGTCGCGGTGAACAAACGCCATCTGGACATGCTGCATGCCCATATGACGCTGTCGGACAAGCCGTACATGGGATCCGTGACCGAACCCAGTCGGGCGCGCGATTCGGTCGAGATGTCCAAGATACTCTTTGGCGCCGATTTCGTTGACCAGAATGCGGTGATGACGTCGCTGATCAACATCAACTCGCCCATGACGTTTGACGACGTGATGATGGGTGCGCTGGAGGTTTACGCCGAGGCCGGGCAAGGGTGCATCGTTTCGCCGTTCATCGTCGGCGGTGCCATGGCACCGGTATCCGTTGCAGGGACACTGACCCAAGTGCTGGCCGAGGCGCTCGCAGGCATCGCTTATTCGCAGCTCTGTCGCGCCGGAGCGCCGGTGATCATGGGGGCGTTCGTGACGTCGATCGACATGAACTCCGGCGCACCGACCTTTGGTACCCCCGAAGCCGCGCATATCACCTATGGTGCGGGGCAATTGGCGCGTCGTCTGGGCCTGCCTTTCAGGTCATCTGGCGGATTCTGCGGGTCCAAACTGCCTGATGCGCAGGCGGCGTACGAAAGCGCCAATTCGCTCAACATGGGTTTGCTCGCCGGGGTGAATTTCATGCTGCACGCCTGTGGGTGGCTCGAAGGCGGGCTGGTCAGTTCCTACGAGAAATTCGTGATGGACGCCGATCAGCTTGGCGCGCTGCACCATCTGGCCGCGGGTGTGCAGGTTGACGAAAATGCCCAGGCGATGGACGCCATCCGCGAGGTCGGACCGGGCGGCCACTACCTTGGTTGCGCACACACGCAGGCGAATTTCAAAGACGCTTTCTGGAAATCTGATCTGCTCGACTACAAGCCATTCGAAACATGGGAAGACGAGGGCGCGCGCGATACGGCGGAATTGGCCAGGTTGCGGGTCGGGAAGCTGTTGCAGACCTACCAGGCACCGGCGATGGATCCCGCCACGCGTGACGCGCTTGACGCCTTTGTGACACAACGCAAAGAGGCCGAACCCGACAGCTTTCTTTGATGTCTAGCAGGTCTTCGCCGTCTGCATGAGCCGTGCCTCGGCGACAATGGCAATCAACACGTCGATGTGGCGCAGAAGATTGTAGCTGGACGCGTCTTCGAGCCGCTGCGCATTGAGGTCTGCTTCAATCTCGATCAGCCGCATCAGCGCCTGCGATTGCCTTGGCAGGCTGCCATATCCGAAAAGCCGCGGCAGGTGTGAAGTGCGGCGATAATCCTCGGCCCCGATGCGTGCTGCCCGCATCAGCAGTCGTGGGCGTCTGAGGTTTTGCAGGATGGTCAGTACGTCTTGCATTGTGCATCTCCGTTGCAGCGCGCAGCCCGGGAAGCGGGCGGTTTCGTGCAGGGTGACACAACTTGAAAGTGTGTTGCGTGCCGCAGGTTGGCGGCGGGCGTAGGTTTATGAGTTGTTTATCTTTTAGAAACAATGCTCCGCAGATCGACGTTTATTAACTCAGCGGTAACCAACGCATCTCTAAGTTGTGTGGATAAACTGGGGATAAGATGACACGCCACACGGTGTGTTGCAGCGGATTGGACGACATGAGCCACATCGATACGATGGATATGAGGCTGGTGCAGCTTCCGGCCTGGGTGCCGGTGGCAGCGCGGAATTATCTCATTCATACCGAAGCCGGACTGCCGATCCGGGAACTGGCCCGGCAGTCCGGGTGTCATGCATCAACGGTAATGCGCCAGGTACGCAAATTCGAAACGCGCCGCGACGATCCTCTGATTGACGCAGTTCTGCGCGCGTTGGGCCTGCGGTTGAAGGGACAGATGTCGACACACGGAACCCAAGCAGACAAGGACCGAGGCACAATGCAAGCAGCGATGGAATATCAGGGCACCGACGACTCAATGCTGGCGTGTGAAGCGCCACGGATACTGAGGCGGTTGTGCGAAAAAGGAGCGATGCTGGCTGTCGCGCTTGACCTCGACAAGGCCGTGGTGGTGCGCGAAAGCGCCAGCGGTGTCACGACGCGCACCGCCGTGGTCGACCGCGAAGTGGCCGAAGCGATGGCGCTGCAGGACTGGATCAGCGCTGAAAAAGCGGGACGCATTACGCGCTACCGGATCACGTCAACCGGGCGTGCGGTTTTGGGTGAAATGCTGGAGGCCGCAGAGCACGAAACCCCGGGGTTTGCCGAGACGGCCACGCCTTTTGCGGATCAACACCGAATTTGGGGTGAGCGTGACATCAAGGATGACGATACCCAACGGACCCGACGCTTGCGATACAATCTGGCCGAGTCCCCGCTGACCGCGCTGGCACGCCGGCGCGATCGGGACGGACAGCCATTTCTGAGCGATGATCTCGTGTCCGCTGGCGAACGTCTGCGCGAGGACTTCGAACTGGCGCAGATGGGTCCGCGTATTGCACAGGACTGGGACCGTTTTCTCGTTGGCGGTGGGCGCGGTGGGTTTGTGGCGGACAGCGGCGTGGGCAGCGGTCCGGAGGCAGCCCGCGCAAGGCTTTCTGCGGCGCTTACGTTTCTCGGACCGGGGTTGGCGGACGTGGTGTTGCGATGCTGCTGCTTTCTCGAAGGGTTGGAAACGGCAGAAAAAAAACTCGGCTGGTCGGCGCGGTCCGGCAAAATCGTCCTGCGCATCGCGCTTATCCGGTTAAAAAGCCATTACGAGGAAACCAATGGTCCGGGCGGCGGGCTGATTGGCTAGCGCGCTCGGGGCTTTCCAGACTTTGGCACCGGTGTGCGCGCCCGCTTTTCGGCGCGCGTGACACCGTTATGCGGTGCGTTTTCGATCCGCTGATCGTGTTTCTGTGGGTCGGATTATGGATGCCGATGCCTCGGTCGTGAACTGTGAAACCAGCCCCTGCATCTTCTCGGCCGATCCGACAAGTACGGCGCAGGCAGCGCTGGTTTCTTCGAACATTGCAGCGTTGCGCTGGGTGACCGTGTCCAACGAGCCGACCGAAGATGCGATGCCGCGGATCAACGCGCTCTGGTCCGCGGTATTCGACGCGATTTCCTTGGACCAGTTGGTGGATTTCTTGATGGCTGAAGACACTTCGGCCAATGCCGCCACCGATTGTGTGGCGTACCTGACGCCTTCCTTGATCTCATTCACGGATGTCTGGATCAGATTGCTGATGTCGCTCGCGGCTTCTGAGGAACGTTGTGCGAGGGTGCGTACTTCTGATGCAACAACGGCAAATCCGCGCCCGGCGTCGCCCGCGCGGGCGGCTTCGACGCCTGCGTTGAGCGCCAACAGGTTCGTTTGAAAGGATATGCCGTCGATCATTTCGGTGATCCGGCTGATTTCCCTCGAAGACGCTTCGATCTGTTCGATCGCCGTGGCCGCCTTGCCAAGGATGTCGGCGGTTACGTCTGTTTGCGTGTCGGCGCTGACCGAAGCGTCAGCGGCAGAATCTGCAACCGTGCTTGATTGCCCGATCATGTCGGCGACCTTTCTGATATCTGTCGATGCCTTTTCCAAGGTTGTCGCCTGCTGTTCTGTGCGGTTCGCCAACGAGGCTGCGGATTGGTTCAATTCTGACGTTTGCGACAAGACCTGATTCGACAGCATCGCCATGTCGGAAAAGGCTTTTGCAAGGCTTTCGGCTGTTTGGTTGAAATCGGACCGAAGCCGTTGGTATTCCCCCTCGAATTGCGTCGTGATCCGGTAATTCAAACGTCCGAGCGATAGCGCAGAAAGCCCCTTTGACACTTCATCAATGACGGTCGTCAGCGTCTCGCGTTGGCGGGCATCCACGGCGGCCCGCGACTTTTCTTCTTGCAGGATGCGGTCGGAGAGCTCGGCTGCGCGGGCTTGTTCGCGTTGTGCACTGGCGCGGGCGGCCTCGGCCTCTTGTGCGGTGCAACGGGCAGCTTCACGTTGCGCTTCGGCGTCCTTCAGGGCCCGTGCCGTTTCTTCGCCCAATTGCTGTTGGGTTTGCGCGGAGTCCTGTGCCGCTTCGAGTTGGCTTGCGATGTCACGGGCATTTTGCTGCCTTACATGGACGACGGACAGCAGAACAGCCGTTTCAAGCGCGACCAAGGCACCGTGCATGCCTGTCCGCAGGATCGCTTCGACACCGGCGCCATCCGGATAAACCAGCGCGGGCAGGGCAATCGCCAAGGTGAAATGATGCGCCGCCACCAACAGTGTCGCGGTAAAGAGTGGGCGCACATCGTTGAGCGCCACAAGGGTTGCAAGCAGCGCAAAGAATGCCATGTGGGCGTCGATCTGCCAGGGATGCCCGGCCAACCCGGCGGTCAGTGCGATCGGTTGCAGCATGAGACCTACAGCGATGGCGTGGTTGCGCACGTGCTCGGACAGACGCAGGCCCAAGACCATCAGCGCCACACCCGCGACCGAGACAATTGGCGCACCAATCAGCGTATGGCCTGCGGACAGTGTTCCCAGCCCCACGATGGGCACAAACAGAAGTGCCATGGCAATCAGCACCTTTGGTGCATTCTTGATGCTGAACAGGTGCGCAAGTGTCATGCGGGTTCTTTCGATGTGCAGATTGCGATGAGGTTGGGATTTCGCAGGACGGCCCACGCGCCATCGATGCGTTCGCGCGCTGTGGACGAGGGTGTGGCGAGCGTACCGAAAGGTGCCTGTTGCGGGCCGATCAAATGCCATCCGGCCTGTTGCAAGGCCTGCGCAGCATTGGACCACGGTGGAAACAGCACGACTGCGAGATCATCCTCGCGCTGTTGCACGACGGCGGAGGCCTGCACCAACATGAGCGCTGGGCCAAGACAGACACCAAACAATACAACGCCACAGTAAACGGCGACTTCGTGACACTTTACCATGTCACACGCATAGGGCACGGGTCCTAACCGCATCTTAATGTCCGCGCAGAATGGCTTTGTGCATCACCCATGACACCGTTGCACAGCGGCTTTGCGTCGCGTGGCCTTTGAAATGTCGTGATATATCGTAATATGCGTTACGCAACGCCACCCTGAAGGTACCCATGCGAGATCTGAAGATACCCGCGCAACGGCACCCCGAGAAAGCCCGCCGCCCGGACAATCCACAGCCCAAGAAGCCGGATTGGATCCGGGTCAAGGCACCTGTGGGACAAGGCTACAAAGACACCCACAAGATCATGCGGGACAATGGGCTTGTCACCGTGTGCGAAGAGGCGGGGTGCCCGAATGTGGGCGAGTGCTGGAACCAAGGCCACGCCACCATGATGATCATGGGCGAGGTGTGCACGCGGGCCTGCACCTTCTGCAATATTGCGACGGGCAAGCCACCAGAGGCGCTTGACGTGTTTGAACCGGGCCGCGTGGCCCATGCCGTGGCCAAGCTGGACCTCAATCACGTGGTCATCACGTCTGTTGACCGGGACGACATATTGGATGGCGGTGCCGATCATTTTGCGCAAACCATCCGCGCCATTCGCCACCGAAGCCCGGACACCACGATTGAGATCCTGACGCCGGACTTCATTCGCTGTGATCCCAGCGTCCTGGAGATCGTGGTCGAGGCACGGCCTGACGTGTTTAACCACAATCTTGAAACCGTGCCGGGGCTTTATCCAGAAGTGCGGCCCGGTGCGCGTTATTTCCATTCGCTGCGGCTGCTGCAACGGGTCAAGGAGCTTGATCCGATGATGTTTACCAAATCGGGGATCATGGTCGGTTTGGGCGAAGACAAGCAGTCGGTGTTGCAAGTGATGGATGACATGCGCGCCGCCGACATCGATTTCCTGACCATCGGTCAATACCTGCAACCCACGCCAAAGCACCACCGCGTGGATCGCTTCGTGACACCCGCGGAATTCGAGGCCTATGAAAAGGCGGCCTACGGCAAGGGATTCCTGATGGTCAGTGCCACGCCGTTGACCCGGTCGTCCTATCATGCAGGCGACGATTTCGCCCGTCTGCGCAGTGCGCGTCAGGCCCGGTCAGCGGTAACGTGACAGGGCAGGTTGTAAACCTAGAGTAGATTTACAATCGCCGATTGTGTCAATTTCCATTGACACAATTCGGTTTGTAAAACACTCTGGAGGTAAGGGAATACCGGCTGGGGGCCTAGGGAAAAATGGCCGAAATGGCTGAGCTCACGACTCAAATCGAAACGATCATCACGCAACTCGACAGCGAAAAATATGGCGTTGCCATTGCCCATATGCGCGACGCTGTCGAGGCGATGAAAGCGGTGCAAACAGGCGGCGCGACCAAGTTTGCGCTGCACGAGCGGCTGTCGCAAGGGCAAGTGAGCCCGCCGCGCGTGCGGCGGACGATCAGGTAAAGCGCACCGTGCCGATGAAGGGCAGGTTGCGATTGCGCTGGGCATAGTCGATGCCGTAGCCCACGACAAACTCGTCAGGAATTTCAAACCCGGTCCAATCCGCCTTGAAACTGGTTTCCCGGCGGCTGGGTTTGTCGAGCAGTGCGATCGTTTTCATCCGCGCAGGGCCCCGGCTGAGCAACAGTGCGCTGACATGGTGCATGGTGTGGCCCGTATCGACAATGTCTTCGACCACTAGCACATCGCGCCCTTCTATTGCGCCGCGCAGATCTTTCAGGATGCGGACCTCACGGCTGGATTCGGTGCTGTCGCCGTAGGATGACGCTTCGAGAAAATCGACTTCGATGGGCAGGTTCAGTTCACGCACCAGATCGGCTATGAACACAAACGAGCCCCGCAACAATCCCACCACAACCAGCTTGTTGGTGTCCGCGAACTCGGCCTCGATCTCGCGCGCGAGGTCTTCGATCCGGGCAGCAATCGCCTTGGCCGAGATCATCTTGTCTATGACATATGGCCGCTGGGGCATGGGCACCTCTTGATTTTGCACGGTGGCGGCGACAGATGACGCCCCACACCCGAGCAGAACATAACGCGATGCCTACACACTCCGAAACCCGTTTCCTGCCTTACACCCCGCAGCAGATGTATGATCTTGTCGCGGATGTGTCTGCCTATCCGCAGTTTATCCCGTGGTGTGCCGCCGCACGGGTGCGCAAGGTGACGCCGCACGGCAACACCGAGGTGATGGAGGCGGATCTGGTGATCAGCTTCAAGGTGTTTCGCGAACGGTTCGGGTCGTGTGTGGTGCTGCATCCTGACGACATGAAAATCGATACCGAATACCTCGACGGGCCATTTCGATACATGAAGTCGAACTGGTCCTTTGCCGAGGCTGACGGCGGGTGCAACGTGTCCTTCTTTGTCGATTTCGAGTTCAAGAACGCGATCCTGCAGGGGATCATCGGTGTTGTCTTCAACGAGGCGATGCAGCGGATCGTGCGCGCATTCGAGCGGCGGGCGGCAACGCTTTATACCTGAGCGGTGGCCCGGCTGGAGTCGACCCTTCGGGGAGGATTTTTTTGAAACAGAGAAGGGGCGGACGCGCACCCTAGCGATGACGGCCCCCCGGGACGGAGGCCGTCGATCCAGTTTCAGCTGGCAGTGTCGTAGGCGCGTTCGCCGTGCACGACCAGGTCAAGGCCCTGGGTTTCGGTGTCTTCATCAACGCGCAGCGGG
Organism: Pseudomonadota bacterium; assembly: GCA_038532285.1. Taxonomy (GTDB): domain Bacteria; phylum Pseudomonadota; class Alphaproteobacteria; order Rhodobacterales; family Rhodobacteraceae; genus Tateyamaria. The sequence continues at coordinate 39,704 of JBCBAV010000008.1, forward strand.
GTGATCGCGCGGGTGACGTAGATCAGCACCGTGGTCATGATCACGGTGAAAATGCCGACAATCACCAGCGACCCCAGCTGTGCGGCCCATGCGCCCGCGCCAAAGACAGCAATCATGATGGTTCCAAAGATACCGCCGACGCCGTGCACCGCAAACACGTCAAGGGTGTCGTCGATCTTGAGCGTGTTGCGGATCAGGGTCACGGCCTCCTGGCACAAGACACCTGCGACAGCGCCGATGACGATCGCCTCGACCGGGCCGACAAACCCGGATGCGGGTGTAATCGAAGCGAGGCCCGCGATGGTGCCGGTGACCATGCCCACAAGGCTCGCCTTGCCGAACTTGATCTTTTCCCACAGCGCCCAGGTGAGCGAGGCGGTGGCCGCGGACAGATGGGTGAGAGTCAAAGCCAGCGCCGCGCCACCATCTGCCGCCAATTGAGAGCCGCCATTGAAGCCGAACCAGCCGACCCAGAGCAGGGCTGCGCCCATCATCACCATGCCGGGATTGTGCGGCGGCACCGACTGGTTCCGGCGCGGTCCGAGAAAGATCGCGAGAACGAGCGCAGCCAGACCTGCGGTTTCGTGCACGACCACGCCACCGGCAAAGTCCCTGAGACCGGTTTCACCGAATATGCCGCCGTCGGCCAGCATGCCACCGCCCCAAACCCAGTGGACCACCGGCGCATAACACAGCAGCATCCACAAGCCCGAGAACATCAGCACGAACCCAAAACCGATCCGTTCGACATAGGCCCCTACAATCAGTGCAGGCGTGATGATCGCGAACGTCATCTGGAAGGCGAAAAACAGCACTTCGGGCAACGTGCCGATCAGGTTGTCTGTGGTGACACCCGTCAAGAACACCTTGTCGAGCCCGCCCCACAGGCCGCTTTCACCGCTGCCAAAGGCGATCGAATAGCCCGCCACGAACCACAGAACGCTCATCAGGCACGCGATCGCATAGCAATGCATGAACACGCTCAGCACGTTGCGCGCGCGTACCAGCCCTCCGTAAAAAAGTGCAAGGCCCGGCAGTGTCATCAGCAGCACCAAGGCTGTGGCCACCATGATCCAGGCGGTATCGGCTCCGTTCATTGTCCCCTCCGACTTTGAGTATGGAGTTGCGTCTGGCGGATGGTTGTCGCGGAAAAAAGAGGCAGTTCGGAAAGAACGGGTGAATCATTGGGCGTTTTACAAAATGCCCGAATAATTTGCGCAATTTGACGAATTCCGATGAAAAATTAATCGTTTTGAAGATGCGCAAGGATGAACCGCAAGGCGTGATCGCGGGCAGCAGCGCGCACATGTGCACGGCCCAAGGCGCCGAAGTCGACGGTTTCCGTGAGAATGCCGGAGGGTGCCGCAAGACCGAAGCAGACGCGCCCTTCGGGTTTGTGCTCGGATCCGCCCGGACCGGCGATACCGGTGACCGAAACGGCCAGACCAATCGGCGCGCGGGCCAGTGCGCCTGCGGCCATCTCTGCCGCGACCTCTTCGGACACCGCGCCGTGCGCGTCGAGGGTCGCGGCATGCACACCGACCAATTCCTGCTTGGCGACGTTTGTGTAGGTGACATAGCCGCGTTCGACGACCGCAGACGCGCCCGGAATCTCGGTGAGAGCGGCCGCGATCATACCGCCCGTGCAACTTTCGACCGTTGCGATCATGATCTGGCGTTGCGCAGCGCAGGCGATGATGTCTGCCGCAAGCGTCAAAGCAGGAAGATCCCGTGCGCGATCGCAGCAAGAGCGACGGTGCCGAGGGCCGCAAACACACCTGCAACCACGTCATCCAGCATCACGCCCACGGCGTCCTCGCGCAGATCGGCACGGCGCACGAGGCCCGGCTTGACGATGTCGAAAAAGCGAAAAAGCACAAAGGCCGCCACCCATCCCGGCCACAATGCCGTTATTTCGACGCCGCGCATGCTTGCGCCAAGGCTCACGGGCAGCAGGGCGGTCCACTGGCCCACAACCTCGTCAATGACGATTTCGGACGGGTCGTGGGTGTCAGCGCCGGATGTCATTCGCGTGGTGCCCCAGAGGCCGAGGGCAAAGACGAGAACGATCATCACACCAAGCAAGGTCGCGCCACCCATGATGTGCAGCGCCCAGGCCGCTGGCAACGCCGCGACAGAGCCCCACGTGCCGGGGCCGGGGCGCAAATAGCCGATGCCGAAAACGGTGCAGATCATTTGTGGAAGCATGGGACGGGTCGGGTTTTTCGCCTGAGAAATCCTGTGTGCTTTTGAATAGGCGCTGCAAGGCGGCGTGTCCATGGCTGAGCAATTGCCTAATTTTTGGGCATGTGCAATGAAAACGCGCGCTCGGCCCCCTCGTGTTCATTGAGGAGACCGGGCCACTGGGCTACTCGAATGGAAACGCACAAGGATTTTGCGCCCGATGCGCGACGCTGCCGCCCCCCTGATGTCCCCGCCGGTGATGCTGGCGCCGATGGCCGGGATCACCGATCTGCCTTATCGCACGCTCGTGTCACGGTTTGGCGCGGGGCTGGTGGTTTCCGAGATGGTGGCAAGCCACGACATGCTCAATGCACGCCCCGGCAGCCGCGAAAAGGCCGAACTGGGCCTGAGCGCTGGCGGTACGGCAGTGCAGCTTGCGGGGTGCGAAGCCGCGCCGATGGCCGAGGCGGCACGTATGGTTGCAGATCAAGGCGCGCAGATTATCGACATCAACATGGGATGCCCGGCCAAGAAGGTCGTGAATGGCTACTCGGGTTCGGCGTTGATGCGCGCGCCGGACCATGCGCTGCGACTGATCGAGGCGGTGGTGGACGCGGTGGACGTGCCGGTAACCCTGAAGACGCGGCTGGGCTGGGATGATGCACACCTGAACGCGCCCGAGATTGCAGTGCGGGCCGAGGCGGCGGGCATCGCGCAGATTGTCATCCACGGCCGCACCCGCTGTCAGTTTTACAAGGGTCAAGCCGATTGGAGTGCAATCCGTGCTGTCAAACAGGCGGTGCGGATCCCGGTCATTGCCAACGGGGACATCACCAGTGCCCAAACCGCGCGGACCGCGTTGGACCGGTCGGGTGCGGATGGCGTGATGATCGGTCGTGGCGCTCAGGGCAAGCCGTGGCTCTTGGCGCAGATCGCGCACGCGCTTTATGACATGCCGGCGCCTGATGTGCCGCAAGGCGACGCGCTCTATGATCTGGTGGCCAGCCACTACGAAGCAATGCTATCGTTTTATGGCACGCCCCTTGGCCTGCGTGTGGCGCGCAAGCATCTGGGTTGGTACATGGATCACGCTGGCTCCGCGCCAGACCTGCGCCGCGCGGTGCTTACGGCCCAGTCGCCAAACACGACGCTTGCCCTGTTGTCAGACGCGTTTGCCCCGTCCAACCGAGTCGCCGCGGCATGAAGCAGACCGGCGATCTTTGGGCCTCCTTGCCGGTGCCGGCCATTATCATCGGGCCGCAGGACGAGATCGTCGATATAAACTCTGCCGCCGAGGGGTTTTTCAACGCGTCGGACAAATCGATGCGCGGCACGCCGCTGTGGGATCAACTGGCTGTGGATGCACCTCTTGAGGACAGCCTGGCGCGCGCACGCAAGAACGGCACACCTTTGTTCGTGAACGATGTCGACGTGGGCAACGGCCAGAGGCCGCCGCTGCAATGCGCCTTGCAGATCGCGCCCCTGATCGGCGCCGAAGATCACATGCTGCTGATGATTTCACCGCGCGAACTGGCCGGGCGGATGACGCAAAACCATTCGGTCAAGTCCGCCGCAAAATCCGCCATCGGCATGGCCGAGATGCTGGCCCATGAGATCAAGAACCCGCTTGCCGGCATCACGGGTGCGGCGCAACTCCTGAGCATGAACCTCGAGCCGCAGGACCTCGAACTGACCGACCTGATCGTCGAAGAGGGGCGGCGGATCGTCAAGCTGCTGGAACAGGTCGAACAGTTTGGCAATCTCTCCACCCCTGATTTCAAGCCGGTCAACATTCACGATGTGCTTGATCGTGCACGCCGATCGGCGCTGCTCGGGTTTGGCGCGAACATGACAATCGTCGAGGATTACGATCCATCGCTGCCGCTGTCTTATGGCGATCCGGATCAGCTGTTGCAGGTGGTGTTGAACCTGCTCAAGAACGCCTCCGAAGTTGCGGGCGACACCGGCGGCACCATAAGGCTGCGGAGCTATTTTGAACATTCGTTCCGCCTGCGCCGCGCCGACGGGTCTGGGCAATCGCTTCCGTTGCAGATCGAGATCATCGACGACGGTCCCGGTCTGCCCGAAAGCATTGCGGCCGACATCTTTGACCCGTTTGTATCGGGCAAGGAGAACGGCACCGGCCTTGGCCTCGCGCTGGTGAGCAAGATCATCTCGGACCATGACGGCTGGATTTCGGTCACCTCCGTCCCGGGTAAAACCGTTTTTCGCCTTTCGTTACCGCGCGCGCCAAAATCCGCCACTGCCGCCGCACAGTCACAGGAGTAAACCATGGACGGAACTGTTCTTGTTGCCGACGACGATCGCACCATCCGCACGGTGCTGACACAGGCCCTGACGCGGGCAGGCTGTAAGGTCCACGCCACATCGTCGCTGACCACGCTGATGCGTTGGGTGGGTGAGGGCAAAGGCGACGTGGTGATTTCGGATGTGATGATGCCGGACGGCAACGGGCTCGAGATGCTGCCCAAGATCGGGCAGGACAGGCCCGGGCTGCCGGTGATCGTGATCAGTGCGCAGAACACGATCATGACAGCCATCCAGGCGGCCGAGGCAGAAGCCTATGATTACCTGCCCAAGCCGTTCGATCTGCCCGACCTGATGAAACGCACCGCCAAGGCGCTTGAGATGCGCGGGCAGGCGCGGGCGCGTCCGCAGGATGACGAGCGTCCGGATGAACTGCCGCTGGTGGGGCGCACGGCGATCATGCAGGCGCTGTACCGCGTGGTGGCGCGGGTCATGAACACCGATCTGCCGGTTTTGATCTGGGGCGAAAGCGGCACCGGCAAATCGCTGATTGCGCGCGCGATCCACGATTTCTCGGACCGGCGCACCTTGCCATTTGTCACCGTTACAGCTGGCGATCTGCAGGATCTCGAAGGGCCCGCGCGCGTGCTGTCGAGGGTCAAGGGCGGCACGCTCCTGATCGACGAGATCGGCGATATCCCCGAAGAATTGCAGGCCCGTATCGTGCGCATGATGGACACGCCCGGCGAATATGTACCGCGGTTTCTGGCCACCTCGCAGACCGATCTGACATCGGCGATGGAGGCGGGGAACGTGCGCAAGGACCTGTATTACCGGCTGTCGGGCGCCACGCTGAACGTGCCGGCCTTGCGCGAGCGGGTGGACGATATCCCGCTGCTCAGCGAGCATTTTCTGGCTCGCTCTGAAAAATCCGGCCAGCCGCGGCGCGAATTATCCGAGGCTGCGGCTGAAATTTTTCGCACCTATTCATGGCCCGGTAACGTGCGGCAACTGGAAAACGCCGTGCGGCGGCTGGGCCTGACGTCGCGTGCGCCCGAGATTTCGGCGGCCGAGGTCGAACAGGTGCTGGGCAGCCAGCCGGAACTGGAGCCGATGCGCAGCGCTGGCGACACTGAAAAGCTGGGCGCAAGCGTCGCGCGTCATCTCAAGCGGTATTTCGACCTGCATGGCAACATGCTGCCGCCGCCGGGCCTCTACCAGCGCATCCTGCGCGAGGTCGAAGCGCCGCTGATCGAGATCGCGCTGGATGCCACCGGCGGCAATCAGGCGAAATGCGCGGATTTGCTCGGAATCAACCGGAATACCTTGCGCAAGAAGATCACGGATCTCGAAATAGAGGTGACACGGCGCCGCAAATTGATGTAAAACTGCCACACAACCCGTGGCAATCGCGCATGTGTCGTGATGTGACCACTGGATATGGCGGAAGGCGCGAAACGCGCCACATCATTGAGGGCATGCCACGTGGCAGCTGAGACACGAACGTCGCTTTGGGTGAGCGTCGGCCGGTTGCGCCGCAAGCGCCGCGTGCGCAACGTGGCGACATTGGGCCTCGTGGTGCTGGGGCCGGTTCTGGCGCTGCTGACCTTCCTCGTGCTGGGGCCGTTGGAACAAGGCGCATCAGACCCTGCGTTGCGCTTAGTTTTGCTGGCTGACCTTGTCTACGTCCTTGCCGTGGCCGCCCTTGTCATGGCGCAGATTGCCCGGTTGGTTGCAGCACGGCGCGCCAAGTCCGCAGGCAGCAGACTGCACTTGCGCCTGACCGGCGCGTTCGCGCTGCTCGCGCTGATCCCCACAGTGACCGTCGCGGTATTTGCCGGCCTGACCGTGAATATCGGTCTCGAAGGCTGGTTTTCCGACCGCGTCAGCCGCGTTGTCGGCAACTCGCTGGCCGCAGCGCAAGCCTACGAGGCCGAACAGCGCGAGGATCTGGCCGAAGATGCGCTGGCGCTGGCGCGTTATATCGACACCGTGCGCGGGGCGCAGTTGGTGGGCGACCGCGAAGTGCTGACCGACGGCCAGTTGCAGGTGCAGCGCGGCCTGCGCGAGGCCTACCTGGTCGACGGCACCGGCGAAATCCGCGCACGCGGCGACCGATCCTACCTGTTCGACTTTGAAACCCCGACCGGCGCGCAGCTGACCCGCGCCACCGAAGAAGGCATCGCCATCATCGAAGACTGGCCCGTTAACGAGTTTCGCGCGCTGGTGCCGCTGGTGTCCTATGTGGATCGCTACCTGTATGTCAGCCGCGATGTGGATGGCGAAATTCTGTCGCTGTTGGATGAAACGCAGGAAACCGTGATCCTGTACCAGCAGCTGGAAAGCGAACGGGGCCGGGTGCTGTTCGAATTTGGCCTTTTGTATCTGGGTTTTGCGGTGATCCTTATCCTTGCGGCGATCTGGCTGGGCCTATGGTTTGCCGAACGCCTTAGCGGGCCGGTTGGGCGCCTCACCGGGGCGGCACAGCGCGTGGGCGCCGGGGACCTCGACGTGCAGGTGCGCGAGGAAGAGGGCGATGACGAAATCGCCATGCTCGGGCGATATTTCAACCAGATGACCAAGCAGCTCAAGGGCCAGCGCGAGACGCTGCTGGCCAATACCGAGCAGATCGAACGCCGCCGCCGCCTGTTTGACAGCGTGCTGACGTCGGTCACCTCGGGCGTGGTGGGCGTTGATGCCAACGGGCGTGTGACCTTTGCCAACCGGTCTGCCGCGCGACTGCTCGACTGGAACGAAGACGCACAGGAAGCCGTGCCATTGGCCGTCGCAATTCCCGAATTCGCCAGCCTGTTTGCGCTGCTCAAGGCGGGTCCGATGGAGGTCACACAGGGCGAGGTCAAGGTAACGCGCAGCGGGCGGCTCGAAAACCTGCTGGTGCGCATGGCCACGCGGCGCAGCGCCCAGGGCACGCTCGAAGGGTATGTGATCGCCTTTGACGACGTGACCGATCTGGTCAGTGCACAGCGCATGGCGGCGTGGGGGGACGTCGCCCGCCGTATCGCGCATGAAATCAAGAACCCGCTGACCCCCATCCAGCTGAGCGCCGAGCGGATCAAACGCAAATTCTCGCCGAAACTGGCCGAGGACAGTGACAGCCTCGAACAGATGACCGACGTCATCGTGCGCCAGACCGGCGACCTGCGCCGCATCGTGGACGAGTTTTCCAAATTCGCGCGCATGCCCGAACCCGACCGCAAGACCGAAGATGTGGTGGCGCTTGTGCGCGACGCGATGGTCCTGCAGCGTGCGGGCCAACCGGGCGTCGAGATCGCAGGTACGCTTCCCGATGGCGAAATGCTGGCACAGGTGGACGCGACCATGATCAGCCAGGCCCTGACAAACCTGATCAAGAATGCGGGCGAAGCGATTGAAACGCTTCAGAAAAAAGGCGCGCCCGAGGGTCATGCCCCGCGCATAGAGATCGAAATGACCGCAGGCCCCGCAGGCGCACGCATCACCATCTCGGACAATGGCATCGGCCTGCCCGAAGATCGGGCGCGGCTGTTCGAGCCATACGTGACAACGCGTGATGAGGGCACGGGCCTTGGCTTGCCCATCGTCAAGAAGATCATCGAAGAACACGGGGGAACACTGACCCTCGAGGACGCGGCACCGATGAACGGGGCGGCGCATTTTGGGGCCATGGCGGTTGTGACGCTGCCACTGGTGCCGGCGGATATTAAAAAGGAGCAGGGTACATGAGCGACATATTGATCGTGGATGACGAACGGGACATCCGGGAACTCATTTCGGATATTCTCAAGGACGAAGGGTTTGCCACGCGGCTGGCGGGCAACTCGGATGACGCGATGGGCGCGATCAATGCCGCTGAACCGGCGTTGATCATCCTCGACATCTGGCTCAAGGACAGCAGGATGGACGGGATCGACATCCTCAAGGCCGTCAAGCGTGACAACCCGGACGTGCCGGTGGTGATCATTTCAGGCCATGGCAACATCGAGATCGCGGTCGCTGCGATCAAGCAGGGGGCCTACGATTTTATCGAAAAGCCATTCAATATCGACCAATTGCTGGTCGTGATCCGCCGCGCAATGGAAACGTCCCGGTTGCGGCGCGAAAATTCGTCGCTGCGTCGGCCCGAGGCGGCCCCGGCCGAGATGGTGGGCAACTCCCCGGGGTTCCGGGCGCTGGTTTCGCAGCTGGACAAGGTCACCAAATCCAACGGCCGCGTGATGCTGACCGGCCCCGCAGGCTGCGGCAAGGAGGTGGCGGCCCGCTACATCCATGCCAATTCGAACCGCGCCGATGCGCCGTTTGTCACCGTGAACTGCGCGGGTGTGGAACCGGAGCGGATGGAAGAGGTGCTGTTTGGTCGCGAAAGCGCGGATCGCGGGGTAGAACCGGGGCTGCTGGAGCAGGCGCATGGCGGCGTGATCTATTTCGACGAGGTCGCCGACATGCCCATCGGCACCCAGTCAAAGATCCTGCGCGTGCTGGTGGACCAGCAATTCCAACGGGTTGGCGGCAATGACAAGGTGCGGGTCGACCTGCGCGTGATCTCGTCCACCAACCGGGATCTGACGGCGGCCATTGCCGCGCAAACCTTTCGCGAAGAGCTGTATCACCGGCTGAACGTGGTGCCGATCGCCGTGCCAAGCCTTGAGGAACGGCGCGAGGATATTCCCGTACTGGCGGCGCATTTCATCGACGATTGCAACGCCGGTCAGGGCCTGCCGCGCCGGGCGCTGAGCGGTGATGCTGCCGCACTGATGCAGACAATGGTCTGGCCCGGCAACGTGCGTCAGCTCAAGAACATGGTGGAACGCGTACTGATCCTTGGTGACGGGTCCGGCCCGATCGAGGCGCGCGAGCTGCCCGGACCAACCGAGCCTGATACCGAAGAGGACCGCGTTGTGCTTTCCGGTGCGTTGGCGACC
>JBCBAV010000009.1:0-47854 GCA_038532285.1 Pseudomonadota bacterium
CGCGCGGACCGATCTGTTCCTGCAGAGCACGCCCGCCGCGCATGGCGCGCACATCGCCGAAGCGCTGGAGCGGGCGGCAGCCTATGCGCAGGCGGGCGCCAGCGGGTTCTTTGTGCCGGGGTTGGCGGATCCCGCGCTGGTGGCGCGGGTGACGGATGCGGTCGCGCTGCCTGTGAACGTGATGGCGCAGGCGGCGGATCAGATTGCCGGGTTTGCGGCACAGGGCGTGGCGCGGGTGAGTTTCGGGCCAATGCCCTATCGCCGCTACGTGGCAGAGATGACGCGGGCGCAGGATGCGCTGCAGCCCTGATCCGGCGCGCGCAGCGCCGGGCCGAGGACCTGCCGGAGGCCGGGACGAGGGGCGGGTCAGCGCAGTTTGGCGGCGCAGTCGCGGGTCAGCCTGAGCGTGACCGCCCGGGTCACTGCGGGGCAGCTTTGCGCCACCAGTTCGGCGTTGTACCAGCGGCGGCCCTGCCCGGGGCCCGCCCCGCGGCACGAGATCGGCATGCTGACTGAGCTGCGGTCGCTGGCGTACTGAAAATTGCCGCGTGATCCGTTGTTGCTGCTTTCATTGCGCACCGTGGGGGTGGTGCCGGGGCAGATCACCCGGCCTTTGCCTGCGGCCACCGTGATCTTGCTGGTGCGGTTGTGTTTGCGCGTCTTGGGCGGGAAGCCCACGATGTCGCCCGCCGGGCAGGTCACGCCGCCCTTGGCCACCACCGCGCGCGCGCTGTCCTGCTGGTAGTCGCGTGTGGCCTGGTTGACGCAGTCGACGGCGAGGGATCGTTTCGAGTGGCTGTCAGCGGCAAGCGGCGCGGCCAGCAGGATCAGCAGGGCGGCGGCGGCGGCGCGGATGAGCATCGGTCAGCCTTCCAGCAGCGCTGTGCAGGACAGGATGCCGTCGGCGTCGCCGGCTGCGAAGTTGTCCTGAATGCAGCGATCGTAGGCGTCGTTTGCCGTGGCGTCCGGGGCGGGGTCTGGCACGGTGTCTGGCACGGGGTCTGTCAGGGGCGGGGCGTCTGCGCTGTCCTGGTCCGGCAGTTGCAATTCGGTGCGCTGCGGCGGCATCTCCACGGTTTGGGTGGTTTCGTCGAACAGGGTGGCAATCAGCCGGGTGCCCGCGGCAGGTGCCGTGGGTGCGGTCCTTTCGTCTTCGGTGATCGGGGCTGCGGCGCGTTGGTCCAGCGTGCCCGGCGCGGTGTAGAAATAGAGCATCATGCACAGCGATGCCGTGCCGGCCAGCATCAGCACCCCGAAGCAGAAACCAAAGCACCAGACCAGCGCCTGCCGCAGGCGTTTTTCCACCTGCAGGCTGTCGATCACGGCGCGCACCACGTTAAACAGCGCGGGCAGTGCGATGACGATGATCAGCGACCACAGGATCGGGCCGATCGGGTCGTCGTCGCTGAGCACGTTGCTGAGCACCGGCAGCAGCGGGACGATCAGAAACACAACACCGACGCTGGGGTATTGCTGCAGGAAGGCTTTGATCTGTTGCCAGACATTTGGCGATACGTCGGCCATCGCGCGCTCAATCCGCTTAAAAAACAATGAAATCCGCATACCACAATTTGGGTATGGGTACAACTATTGCGCGCAGTGTGGGGCGGTCAGTCGGTGGGAAAGCCGTAGCGCGCCAGCTCTTCGGGCAGGAGCACGTAGATCTGGTCGGGCGGGGTGGTGAGCGCGTGGGTCATGACCAGCGGGTCGATGCCCATGTCCGCGAGGTACTGCATCACTTCGCCTTGGCCGCGCTGGATGTCTTCGACGGCAAAGGCGGCGGGCAGCAGGGTGTTTTCGCCAAAGTAGTGCTGGTGCACGCCGACCGATGCGTCGTCGTCGATGATGCGGCTGCTGCCAGCAACCAGCAGGTAGGGGCAGGCGGAATAGCAGAACTCGCCCGCGAGCATCTGGGTGGCGATGCCCGCAGCGCGGATGGTGCGCCCCAGCGCGAGGGCGTCGCCGACCGAGCCACCGGGGCTTTGAAGGATCAGGGTGTCGGGTTTCGGCTCGGACGTGGCCAGTTGGGCAGCGATGCGGTCGGCGTCACCGGGTTCGATGCCACCCTCGAGCCGGTAGGTGGTGCCTTCCGATTGGCTGAGCACGAGGCGTTGTGGCAATTGGCCCGGGTCGCGCGCGGGGGACGTGCGCGGGCGGTCGCGGTCGGGGCGGAACAGGCGGCGTTGATCACCCGGGCGGATCGGTTCGGTCAGCGTGGGGGCCGTGGGGCCGAAGCTGGGCAGGCGCAGGCCCTGCATGTCGCCGATGACAAGGAGCATGCCCAGCCCGATCTGGAAGATCAGGATGCCCATCAGCACGCGGGCGACGGGGGAGCGTTCGGAGGGTTTCATTCCGCCGCTTTGATCTTGGGTGTGGCCGGTTTGGTCGCATCCGGCATCTCGTTCATGGCGACCTCGACGTCGCGGATCGCGTTCATGGCGGCGCGCAGTTCGGCCAGCGTCATGGTGTCTTCGACAGCGGCCCCCTCGCGCCCGCCGCGGATGGCGGATTGGGTGATGGCGAGGATGAAGACCAGCACGGCAGGCAGAAGGTCAATCGCGATGGCCCCGGCCCATGAGGGCACGAAGTTGCGGGCATAGAGGATCACCGCATCCGCCGAGGAGATCGGGGTGTAGGTCACGTCTGCGGCCGGTTGCAGGGCGATCACGTTTTGCGCGGCGCGTTCCAGCGTGGTGGCGCGCTGGGCGAGGACTTCTAGAACGGAAGTGATCGTGGCGGCCTGATCGGAGCGATTTTCGGCGGTGTTGCCGTCAAGCTCGGGCAGGACGACCGAGGCCGCGAGGTCCTGCGCTGCGCGTTCCACCAGCGGGGCGACGGACAGTTGGCGCATCTGTGTGATGAGGCCCGCAAGGCGCACGGCCTGTTCGGAGAACTCGACGCTGCGCGCCTCGACCGGGCCGGGCTCAACGGTCAGGGCGCGCATGCGCGACAGGATGGCGTTGCCTTCGGCAAAGGCTTGGTCGACGAGCGGGGTTTGGGCGCTGATCTGCCCTTCGAGGCCCGACAGCTCGGCTGCCTTTTGGCGCAGGACGCGGAAGACGGCACCGCGGCCTGCGAGGCCCGAGAGGGTGCCTGCGGCCTCTTGTTCGCTGAGGTCTTCGAAGCTTTGGCGCACGCGGGCCACGTCGCGTTCGAGCGACTGGGCGGTGATCGCGACCTCGTGTGCGCGCTCCAAGCTGGATTGGTAGTCCTGCACGGTTTTGGCAAGGTGCTGTTCCACTGCCGCTGACCCCGCGAGGGCCGCGGCATTGAGCCAAGACGACATCGCCACGATGGCGAGCGAGCCCAGCCCCATGGCCGCCAGCAGCCCAACGCGGGCGCGGGCCGAGCGGACGGCGGGAAAGAGGCGCAGCATGTAGGACCAGAAGACGAAGATGCCCACCGACACCGCGACCGAATAGGCGATGGCGGCGAGCACGGACATTGCGCCGATCTCATCCAGCAGGGATGACACGCCGAGATAGGTGTAGATGCCCGAGGCTGTGGCCAGCACGCCGAGGGCGGTGCCCGAGAACGTGTCGAGCCAGCCCAGGTGCCCCTCAAGCTCGCGGGCGTAGCGCACGCCGCGGGCCTGCGCGCTGGTCAGGTGGTGGTCATCGGTCATGGGCCTACTCCCTTTGGGCGTGAAGGTAGGCGTTGTGTGACAGGAGGGGAAGGGGGCTAGCCTGCGCGGCGCAGGCCGGTGCCCGTGTCAAAGAGATGGATGTTGCCCGGGGCTATGGCAAACCGCATGGGCGTGCCGCGCCCTTCGATCGGGTGGACGCCCGGCAGGCTGACGGTGATCGGCGCGCCGGTGGCGTCGAGCGTGCCGTGCAGCAGCGTGTTGGCGCCCAGCGGTTCGGACATCTGGATGGTGGCGGCGATGGGGCCTGTGTCATCTGCGTTCAGGTGTTCGGGGCGCAGGCCCAGTTTGACTGGGCCATCGGGGCCGCCCGCGCCGGTGGCGGGGCCTATGATGCTGCCGCCCATGGTGACGGTGCCGCCTGCCACCTCTGCGTCGAACACGTTCATGGCGGGGCTGCCGATGAACTGGGCGGCAAAGAGGGTGCGGGGGGTCTCGTACACTTCGAGCGGGGTGCCGATCTGTTCGGCGACGCCTGCGTTCATCACGATCATGCGGTCGGCCATGGTCATCGCCTCGACCTGATCGTGGGTGACGTAAAGCGCTGTGATCCCCAGCTTTTCCTGCAGTTCGCGGATTTCGAGCCGCATCTGCACGCGCAGTTTGGCGTCGAGGTTCGAGAGCGGTTCGTCAAAGAGGAACACGCTGGGTTGGCGCACGATGGCGCGGCCCATGGCGACGCGCTGGCGCTGGCCACCGGACAGCTGGCGCGGTTTGCGGTCGAGCAGCGCTTCGAGTTGCAGGAGGCGGGCGGCGTCGTCGACCTTGGCGTCGATCTCGGCCCGGGGCAGGCCCGCGATTTTCAGGCCGTAGCCCATGTTCTGGCGCACCGACATGTGCGGGTAGAGCGCGTAGTTCTGGAACACCATGGCGATGTCGCGGTCCATCGGTTCGAGGTCGTTGGCGCGGGTGCCGCCGATCAGGACGTCGCCTGCGCTGACGGTTTCGAGCCCCGCGACCATGCGCAGGAGGGTGGATTTGCCACAGCCCGAGGGGCCCACAATGACAATGAATTCGCCATCGGCGATGTCCATGTCGATGCCGTGGATGACGTCCGTTGGGCCAAAGTTTTTCTTGATCTGGTTCAGGGTGACGGTTGCCATGTCTATTTCTCGCTATCCACAAGGCCGCGCACGAAGAGTTTCTGCATCGACACCACGACGATCACCGGCGGGATCATGGCGAGGATCGAGGTCGCCATGATGACGGGCCAGTTGGCGGTGTCGTCGCCCGAGGGGAACATCTGTTTGATGCCCATGACGATGGTGTTCATGTCGGGATCGGTGGTGATGAGCAGGGGCCAGAGGTACTGGTTCCAGCCGTAGATGAAGAGGATCACAAAGAGGGCGGCGATGTTGGTGCGGCTCATCGGCACGACGATGTCGATGAAGAACCGCATGGGGCGGGCGCCGTCGACGCGGGCAGCCTCGGCCAGTTCATCCGGGATGGTCAGGAAGAACTGGCGAAAGAGGAACGTGGCCGTGGCCGAGGCGATGAGCGGGAAGATCAGGCCAGAGTAGCTGTTGAGCATGCCGAAGCCTGCGACGACCTCGAAGGTGGGGACAATGCGCACCTCGACCGGCAGCATCAGCGTCAGGAAGATCATCCAGAAGAAGGTCTGCCGGAAGGGAAAGCGGAAGTAGACGATGGCGAAGGCCGACAGGAGCGAGATGATGATCTTGCCCACTGCGATGCCGATGGCCATGACGAGGCTGTTGAACAGCATCGTGGCCACCGGCACGTTCACGCCCGCAAGCAGGGCGGCGGTGTAGTTGTCCCAAAGCTGATCGCCGGGCCAGACCGGCATGGGCGGTTTGACGATCTCGGCCTGCGTGACGCTGGAGGCCACAAAGGCGAGCCAGATCGGGAAGAAGATCACCAGCACGCCAAGGATCATGAAAACGTGGGTGGCCCAGAGGCCCAGCCCGCGTTTTTCCACCATGCCCGAGTGTTGCGCCATCAGTAGTGCACCCGCTTTTCGACGTATTTGAATTGGATCACCGTCAGCAGGCCCACGACCAGCAGCAGGATCACCGATTGCGCCGACGACGAGCCGAGGTCCTGGCCGACAAAGCCGTCGGAGAACACCTTGTAGACCAGAATGGTGGTCGATTGCTGCGGCCCGCCCGAGGTGATCGTGTGGATCACGCCGAAGGTTTCAAAGAACGCGTAGACCACGTTGACCACCAGCAGGAAGAACGCGGTGGGCGTGATCAGGGGCAGCACGATGGTGAAGAAGCGCCGCCAGAAGCGGGCGCCGTCGATGGCGGCGGCTTCGATCACCGAACGGGGGACCGATTGCAGCGCGGCAAAGAAGAACAGGAAGTTGTAGCTGATGCGCCCCCACGCGGACGCGACGACGACGAGGCCCATGGCTTCGCCGCCGTTGAGCACGTGGTTCCAGTCATAGCCCAACTGGCCGAGGTACCACGCCACCACGCCCACGCGGGTGTTGAACATGAAAAGCCACAGCACGCCCGCGACCGCAGGCGCCACGGCATAGGGCCAGATCAGCAGGGTGCGGTAGACGCCCGAGCCCTTGATCAGCCGGTCGGCGAGGACGGCGAGGAACAGGGCCGGGATCATGGAACAGACCGTCACCAGCAGCGAAAAGATCGCGGTGGTCAGGAAGGATGCGCGATAAAATCGGTCGGACAGCAGAAATTCGAAATTGGCGAGGCCGACGTAGCGGGCGTTCAGGCCGAAGGGGTCGGGGATGAACAGCGATTGCCAGATCGCCTGTCCCGCCGGGTAGAAGAAGAACACCGCCGACACCAGCACCTGCGGTGCAATCAGCAGGAGCGGCAGCAGCCAGCCGCGAAAGAGGACGCGTTTTTCCATGCGGGACCGTATGCGCGACACCCGCCCCGGTTCTGGGACCGGGGATGACCCCGGTTCCGGAACCGGCCCCGGGTCAAGCCCGGGGCGGGTGTTGCGCGAACCTTAGCGGTTGGCGGATTCGAACCGGCGCAGGAGCGCGTCGCCGCGTTCCTTGGCACTGTCCATCGCCGCCTGGGCCGATTTGTCCCCGGCCCAGATCGCTTCGAGCTCTTCGTCGATGATGCCGCGGATCTGGTCAAAGGAGCCGAGCCGCAACCCTTTGGAGTTGGCGGTGGGCTGTTTGGCCGTCATCTGCATCACCGCGATGTCGGTGCCGGGATTTTCGTCGTAAAAGCCCTGGCTTTTGGTCAGGTCACCGGCGGCAGACGTGATCGGCAGGTAGCCGGTGTTCTGGTGCCACGCGGCTTGCACGTCCGATTTCGACAGGAAGGCGAGGAATTCGCCGACGCCTGCGTATTCATCCGCTTCGTGCCCTTCCATTACCCAGAGCGAGGCACCACCGATGATGGTGTTTTGCGGCTCGTCTGCGACGGCTTTCCAATAGGGAAGCGGGCGGACCTCAAAGTCAAAGTCAGCTTCGGCGCTGATGCCGGCGTAGCCTGCCGAGCTTTCGGTGAAGAGCGCGCATTCACCGGAGCGGAAGTTTGCCCCGCCTTCATTGCGGCGGCCGGTGTAGATGAACTTGCCATCCTGAGCCCATTCGCCCATCGCTGTGAGGTGTGCCACCTGTGCGGGGCCGTTCAGCATCAGTTCGGTGTCGAGCCCGGCAAAGCCGTTGTCCTGGCTGGCAAACGGAACGTCGTGATAGGCCGAGAAGTTTTCGAGGTGGATCCAGCTTTGCCATGCGGTCACCAGCGGGCATTCCTCGCCCCCGGCCTTGAGCGCATCGAGCACCTCGCCCACCTGTTCCCATGTGGACATGTCGGTGTCGGGATCGACGCCCGCCGCCGACATCGCATCGCGGTTCACCCACAGCACGGGTGTGGACGAGTTGAACGGCAGGGACAGCATGTCACCGTCGGTGGTGGTGTAGTAGCCCTTGACCGAGCCGATATAGGCGTCGGGGTCGAAGGTGGCACCGCTTTCGGCCATCACCTTGTAAACCGGTTTGATCGCGCCGCCTGCGGCCATCATGGTGGCGGTGCCGACCTCGAACACCATCAGGATGTGCGGCTGTTCCTGCGCGCGGAAGGCGGCGATGCCTGCGTTGAGCGTCTCGGAGTAGTTGCCCTTGTGGCTTTGCACGACGGTGTAGTCGCTTTGGCTGGCGTTGAATTCCTCGACCTGGGCGGCGACGAGTTCGCCGAGGCGTCCGGTGAAGGCGTGCCAGAACTGGATTTCGGTTTGCGCGGCGGCCATGTCGGCGGTGACCAGCATGGCCGCCAGTGCGAGTGCGCTTGTGCAAGATTTCATTGTGCTTCCTCCCATGTTTGTGTGGCGCTGCATCCCTTATGGCCGGGACATGACACCTGCGTGACACGCGCGCCGCGCGGGGGGTCATGTGCGCCCCCGCATGCCCCAAGGATTGGCGGGCGCGCGCGCTTGTGCAAGCGATTTTTTCGCCGTGCGGTGGAAAACGGCGGCGCGGGTGGGGTGCAGGGCCAGCGGGCTATGTCCCGGGGGCTGCGCAAATTTTTCTGGACTGGTGCGTGAATTCGGTGAACCTTGGCGGCATTCATGCACGTGTCACAAGAAGGCCGCCGAAGCGGTTCAGGGGCACCATTTGGGAGGAAGATATGTCAAAGAAAACAACTGTACTGCTGTCCGCGTTGATGCTGTCGGGGGCTGCCGGGATGGCGCAGGCCGACAAGCTGACGTTCTATTGTTCGGCGCAGGAGGACTGGTGCCAGTTGATGGCGCGCAGTTTCGAGGAAACCACCGGGATCGACGTCAACATGACGCGCAAATCCTCGGGAGAGACCTTTGCCCAGATCAAGGCCGAAGCCGCGAACCCCAAGGGTGACGTGTGGTGGGGTGGCACCGGCGATCCGCATCTGCAGGCCGCCGAAGAGGGGCTGACCATGGAGTACATGTCGCCCATGCGCGACCAGTTGCATGACTGGGCGATCAGCCAGGCGGAAAGTGCGGGCAACAAGACGATCGGCATCTATTCCGGGGCGCTGGGCTATGGCTACAACACCGACCTGCTGGCCGCCAACAACCTGCCCGAACCGGCCTGCTGGGCCGATCTGCTGAAGCCCGAGTTCAAGGGGCACGTGCAGATGGCGAACCCCAATTCGTCGGGCACCGCCTACACCACGCTGGCGTCGATGGTGCAGATTTTTGGCGAGGACGAGGGCTTTGATTTCATGAAGGGCCTGCATGCCAATGTGAACCAGTACACGAAATCCGGCTCGGCCCCGATCAAGGCGGCGGGTCGTGGCGAGAACACGGTGGGCATCGTGTTCATGCATGACGCGGTGAAACAGGCGGTGAGCGGCTTTCCGGTCAAGGTGGTGGCGCCGTGTGAGGGCACCGGCTACGAGATCGGGTCGATGTCGATCATCGACGGGGCACGCAACCTCGACGAGGCCAAGGCGTTCTATGACTGGGCGCTGAGCACGGAGGCGCAAAACCTCGCGCTGCAGGTCAACGCGTTCCAGGTGCCGTCGAACAAGGGTGCGGAGACCTCGGCCTCGGCCCCTGATATGAGCACGATCAAGCTGATTGACTACGACTTTAAGAAGTACGGGTCGTCGGACGAGCGCAAGCGTCTGCTGCAGAAGTGGGACGAAGAGGTGTCGATCCTGCCGCAGTAAGCGCGCGTGACCGACGCCGCTGGCACCCCGCGTCCCGGGCTTGACCCGGGACCTCACGCACCGCACGAGGCCCCGGCTCGTGGGCCGGGGCAGGCACCGGGTCAAGCCCGGGGCGCACCCGTGCTGCTGGCGTGGCTGGCGGCGGGCTGGATCGGCTCATGCGTGTTGCCGTGGTACGGGGTCGAGGACGGGTTCTGGTCCTTTGCGTGGCTGTTGGGTGGCTGGCCGCTGGACAGCGATTATGCCCCCGTTCTGGCGCTGATGCTGCAGGGCGAGAAGCTGTGGCTGGCGCCGCTCTTTGCACCGCTGATCCTCGCCACGCTGGCCCTGCGGGTGCCGAAATCCGAGGGCACCTATGCGCGGCTGCTGATCATTGCCGGGGCGCTGGGCTTTGCCTGGGTCATGGTGCAGGGGTTTTCCATTGGCATTCGCGGGTTCAATTACCAGTGGATGACCGATGCCTTTGGCGCGCTGGGCGACCGGCAGTTCGGCATGGGCTATGGCGGGCTGGTGGTGGCGTCGGCGTTCCTGTTCCTGTTCACCCAAGGCATCGCGGCCCGCGGGGCCGTGGGCGGCGACGTGTTTGTGGTCAGCGCCATCGGCGGGGTGATCGCGATTGTCACCATCTTTGTCTTTTTCCCCATCGCGCGGATGCTGTTTGCCGCCTTTGTCACCGAAGAGGGCGCCTATTCCCTGCGGGTGTTTTTCGCCAAGTTCTTTGACGACCGGCTGTGGGGGATCGGCTGTTTTTACGGGGGCCGCTGTGGCGCGGCGCTGAATTCGCTGTTTCTGGGGGTCACGGTCGGGTTTCTGACCACGGCGCTGGGTCTGGCCTTTGCGCTGGTGGTGACACGGTCGGGCGTGCGGTTCAAAAAGGGGCTGCGGGCGCTGACGGTGCTGCCCATTATCACGCCGCCTTTCGTGATCGGGCTGGCGCTGATCCTGCTGTTTGGATTGTCGGGGTCGGTGACGGTGTTTTTCGCCGACCTCTTCGGGGTGCAGCCGACCCGGTGGCTTTATGGCATGCCCGGGGTGCTGATTGCGCAGACGCTGGCGTTCACGCCCATCGCGTTTCTGGTCCTGATCGGCGTGGTCGAGGGCGTGTCGCCGTCGATGGAGGAGGCAAGCCAGACCCTGCGGGCCAACCGGTGGCAGACCTTTCGCACCGTGTCGCTGCCGCTGATGCGGCCGGGGCTGGCCAATGCGTTCCTTCTGGGGTTCATCGAGAGCATGGCGGATTTCGGCAATCCGCTGGTGCTGGGCGGCAATTTCGACGTGCTGTCGACCGAGATCTTCTTTGCCATCGTGGGGGCGCAATACGATCAGGGGCGGGCGGCGGTGCTGGCGATCGTGCTGCTGTTTTTCACCCTGTCGGCGTTCTGGTTGCAGCGCATGTGGCTGGGCAAGAAAAGCTATACCACCGTGACCGGCAAGGGGGATGCGGGTGTGCATCCGCTGATGCCGCGGCGGCTGGCGATCCCGGTCTTTGCCATCGCGGGCGTGTGGGGGGTGTTCACCATCACGGTCTACGCGATGATCGTCTACGGATCGTTTGTCGAGCTGTGGGGCGTGCGCAACACGCTGACTTTCAAGCACTACATCACCGCGTTCGAGGTGCGCATGGGCGAGCATGGCCTGCATTGGGCAGGCTCGGCGTGGGACAGTTTCTTTACCACGATCAAGATTGCTGCGGCCGCCGCGCCGCTGACCGCCATCGTGGGGCTGACCACGGCGTACCTGCTGACGCGGCAAAGCTTTGCGGGCAAGAACGCGTTCGAATTCGGCACCATGCTGAGCTTTGCTATTCCGGGCACGGTCATTGGCGTGGCGTATATCCTTGCGTTCAACGTGCCACCGATCGAGATCACCGGGACGGGCATCATCCTGATCGTCAGCTTTATCTTTCGCAACATGCCGGTGGGTGTGCGGGCGGGGATCGCCAGCATGAGCCAGATCGACAAGTCGCTGGACGAATCGTCGCTGACGCTGGGGGCCAATTCGTGGGCGACGTTCCGGCGGGTGATCTTGCCGCTGTTGCGGCCGGCGATCCTGGCGGCGTTGGTGTTCAGTTTCGTGCGCGCGATGACGGCGATCAGCGCGGTGATCTTTCTGGTCAGCGCGGAATATGACATGGCCACCAGCTACATCATCGGGCGGGTGGAGAATAACGACTATGGGCTGGCGATTGCCTATTCCACCACGCTGATCTTCGTGATGCTGGCGGCGGTGGGGCTGTTCCAGTTGCTGGTGGGTCGGGTCCAGATCGGGCGGCGCACGCAATTCGTGGCGGGGAGGTAGGCGATGGCGCGGATCAAGGGGCAGGCGGCCCCGGTCAGTTTTCGCGGAGTGTCGAAGCTGTTTGGCAAGGACGTGGTGGCCGTGGACAGCATCGATCTGGAGGTCGAGGCGGGCAAGCTGGTCACGCTGTTGGGCCCGTCGGGCTGTGGCAAGACCACGACCCTGCGGATGATTGCGGGGCTCGAGATGGCATCGGCGGGCCGCATCCTGATCGGGGACAAGGACGTGACCAAGCTGCCCGCGACGGACCGGGACGTGTCGATGGTGTTCCAGTCCTATGCTCTGTTTCCGCATATGAGCGTGCTGGAAAACGTGGCCTATGGCCTTGGCTTTTCCGGCTTTGGCAAGGCGGAGGCGCGCGAGCGGGCGCTTGCGGGCCTGGATCTGGTGGGGCTCAAGGGGTTTGACGGTCGGTTGCCGAGCGAGCTGTCGGGCGGCCAGCAGCAGCGCGTCGCGGTGGCGCGCGCGCTGGTGCTGGAGCCGCAGGTGCTGCTGTTTGACGAGCCGCTGTCGAACCTTGATGCCAAGCTGCGCCGTCAGGTGCGCGAGGACATCCGCGCCATTCAGCAGGATCTGGGCCTGACGGTGGTCTATGTCACCCACGATCAGGAGGAAGCGCTGGCCGTGAGCGACGAGATCGTCGTGATGCGCAACGCGCAGATCGCGCAGATCGGCACGCCGCGGGCGCTGTATGATGCGCCGGTGGATGCGTTTGTGGCCGATTTCATCGGCGAGGCGAACCTGATCGCCTGCGAGATCGTCAGCGTGGACGGTGACATGGCAGAGATCGCAGTGGAGGATTATCGGTATCGCCTGTCGTCGCGGGGGCTGTCGGTGGGCCGCGCGCAACTGGCGGTGCGGCCCGCGCGTATCGTCATCGGCGGTGATGAGGGCGTCGCCGCCACGGTGGCCAAGGCGACTTATGTGGGCGTGCGGATGGAATACACGCTGACGGGTGCCTTCGGGCAGGTCTTTGCCGTGCACGAGAACGTGGATGACCCGTTTGATCCGGGCACGCAGGTGCGCATGTCCTTTGCCAGCCGGGGGCCGGTGTTGCTGCCCGCGTGACGGCGCGCTTGCGTTTGTTCACTTTTCGTTCATACTTGGCGCATGACCGAGATCACCGATCCACCGACCCTGATGCCGGGCCAACTCTTGGCCCGCGGCGTGGCGCGGCATCTGGCGTCGCTGGGGTGGGTCACGGTCGAGGAACTGGTGCCCGCGCGGGGCTTGCGCGTGGACGTGATGGCGCTGGGGCGCAAGGGCGAGATCTGGGTGGTGGAGTGCAAATCGAGCCGCGCGGATTTCATGACCGATCAGAAATGGCAGGGCTACCTTGACTGGTGCGACCGGTTTTTCTGGGCGGTGGATGAGGCGTTTCCGGTGGAGTTGTTGCCGGAGGACACAGGATTGATCCTGGCCGACGCCTATGACGCCGAGATCGTGCGGATGGCGCCCGAGGCGAAACTGGCACCCGCGCGGCGCAAGGCGGTGGTCCAGACCTTTGCCACCCATGCCGCACGCCGGTTGCAGGCGCTGCGCGATCCGGGTGCATCGTTGGGCTGGTAAGGGCGCGTCCCCTGCGCCATGCTGGTGGCAGGGAGGATGCGCTGATGAAAGACCGGATAGAGCTGCACGGCTATTTTGACCCCGACGCCTGCGACGTGGCCGAGTTCGAGGCGATTGTATCGCGCCGGACCGATCCGGAGGACGTCCCGCAGGCGAGCGAGATTATCGCGAACATCCCCGCCTATGACATGGCTGCCGCCGATCTGGCGGATAGGGCGGCGCGCCGGGCGTTGATGGCGGAGTGGGCCGCGGTGCTGCATCGCGGGGCCGGGGCCGTGGTGTTGCGCGGGGTCTATGCGGATACATCCGTGCTGGACCGCGCGACGGATGTGTTCATGGACATCATCGCCGCCGAGAAGGCGGGCAAGGACGGCGGGGCCGATCACTTCGCCGCGGCAGGCGCGAATGACCGGGTTTGGAATGCGCAGGAGAAGCTGTGTCTGGCGGCGCCGGAGGTGTTTGTGCGGTACTTTGGCCAACCCGCGCTCGATGCGATGTGCGAGGCGTGGTTGGGTCGGGGGTATCAGATGACGTCCCAGGTGAACCTCGTGCGACCCGGCGGGGCGGCGCAGGAGGCGCATCGGGACTATCACCTTGGGTTCATGACGCAAGCGCAGGCGGCGGGGTTTCCGGCACACATGCACCTGTTGTCGCCGATGCTGACCCTGCAGGGAGCGGTGGCGCATTGCGACATGTCGGTGGAGAGCGGGCCGACGCAGTTGCTGCCGTTCTCGCAGTGCTATGAGGCCGGGTACGTGGCGTTTCACCGCGACGATTTCCGGGCGGTGTTTGCGGCGCGGTCGGTGCAGGTGGCGTTACAGAAGGGCGACGCGCTGTTTTTCTCGCCTGCGCTGTTTCATGCGGCGGGGGAGAACCGGACGGCGGATGTGCAGCGCTTTGCCAACCTGTTGCAGGTGTCGTCGCCCATGGGCCGCGCAATGGAGCGGTTGGACCGGCGGGCGATGTGCCGGGCGATCTATCCGTATTTGCATGGGCTTAACGGGCTGGCGCAGGAAGCCGCGATCGCGGCGGCGGCGGAGGGCTATGCCTTTCCCACGTCGCTGGACACGGACCCGCCGGTTGGCGGGCTGGCGCCCGAGACCGATGCGCAGATCGTGCGGCAGGCGTTACGTGACGGTCTGGATGTCGCCGCACTTGGTGCGGCGCTGGAGGCTGCGGAGGCGAAGCGGGGGTGAGGTGCGCCTGGGCCGACGAGCCTTTGAGCCTCTGCAACCTAGTACCGCCTAACCCGGAGAACACCGCCTGACGTTTACGTCAGGCCGCGCCGTTCCGCCCCCGTCAAACCAAAGGTTTGCCTTCGGCAAAACGGGCGGCGCGGTTGCGCCACCCCGCGGAACGGCGCGTGCGGAGAATTTGGGGTTGTCCGAGCTCTAAGCCGTCAGGGCTGCCCGGTCTGCCTTGCTGACCAAGGTCACCTCGCCCGAGGGCGCACCGGCGTCGTCAAAGAACGGCGTGTCGCGCCAATTGCCGGTGAGGCGGGCGCCGAGAGCGCGGGTGGCGAAGCCGGTGACAAAGCGCATCAGCCCCTCGTGACCGCGCTTGCCGTTTGGTTTTTCGACAAAGGCGCGGGCGGTGACGGGGCCGAGGGCGGCGGGGTCTTCGAGCCGGTCGGTGCGGACCGAGGCAAAGCTGAGGCGCGGGCTGCGCATGGTCAGCGCGATCGGCGCGCCGCAGCAGGTGGCCTGCCAGCGCAAGGGGCCGCGTGGCGAAAACGAAAAGGCGGCGAGGTGCTCGGCGCCTTGGGTGAACCGGATGCGGAAGGGCATCGTCTGGTAGAGCTGCACCGGGCCGGGGGCCGGGTCGGGCTGACGGGCATAAAGTTCGCCCGCGCGGCAGTCGGCGCAGAAACATTCCGCGCGGGTGCCGTTGCGCGCCGTTGCCCCGCTCAGGTGGCCGCGCAGGGCGCCACAGGTGCAGGCAAAGGCGAGATCGGCCATCAGGCGGCCGCGTTCCTGTTCGCCGCCTTCTTGGGGGTGCGCGGCGTGTTGGCGTCGATGAAATCAAGCACGAGGGGGCGGATGTTGTTGCGCCACGACCGGCCCGCAAAGATGCCGTAGTGGCCCGCGCCGGGTTCCACGTGGCTCGCCTTTTTCGCGTCGGGCAGGCCGGTGCACAGATCGAGCGCCGCGATGCACTGACCGGGGGCCGAAATGTCGTCATTGTCACCTTCGACCGTTTTGACAGCGACGGTGGTGATCTTGCCGATGTCGACGGGCTTGCCGTTGACCGTAAAGCTGTTGGTCGCGATCTCGGTTTTCTTGAAAATGCGCTGCACGGTGGACAGGTAGAATTCGGCGGGCATGTCCATCACGGCGAGATATTCGTCGTAGAACTTGTTGTGTTTGTCGTGGTCCGATGCCTCACCACGGGCGACGCGGGTGATCTGGTCGGTAAAGGCCTTGCCGTGCTTTTCGGCGTTCATCGACATGAAGGAACTGAGCTGCAGGAGGCCGGGATAGACCTTGCGGCCCACACCTTTGTACTTGAAGCCGACGCGCTGGATCATCAGTTCTTCGAGTTGGCCCATCGTGACGCGGTGGCCAAAGTCGGTGACGTCGGTGGCGTTGGCATTGGGGTCGATGGGGCCGCCGATCAGGGTCAGTGTGCGCGGCTGCGCCTTTGGGTCCTCTTCCGCGAGGTAGGCGGTGGCGGCCAGCGTCAGCGGTGCGGGCTGGCACACGGCGATCACGTGCGTGTCGGGGCCAAGCTCGCGCATGTAGTCGACAAGGTAGAGGGTGTAATCCTCGACATCGAACTTGCCCGCGCTGACCGGAATGTCACGGGCGTTATGCCAATCTGTCACGTAAACTTCGCAATCGGGCATTAGGCTGTAGACCGTGGAGCGCAGGAGCGTGGCGTAGTGACCGGACATCGGGGCGACCAGCAGCACCTTGCGGGCGCGGGGCTTGCGGCCCAGCACCTCGAAATGGATGAGGTCGCCGAAATCCCCGGGCATCGCTGTGCGGATGTTGACCACGTGGTCCTTGCCATCCTCGCAGGTGAAGGTGGGAATGTTCCAGTCCGGTTTGGCGACCATCCGCATGAAGCTGCGTTCGGTCACCTCGCCCCAGGCCTGCAGCCAGGTCATTGCCGGGTTGGGAAACATGGCCATGGCCGGGTAGGAGCCGATGGCCGACGCGGTTGCGCCCAGCCACTGGTTCGTGTTTCGCACCGTTTCCATCAGGTCGTAGCTGATCATGAAGCGCATGGGCTGCGGTCCTTTCCATCAAGGGCGACGTGGCGCCGGGCGACCGGTGCGCGCTGTCGGACGTTGTGTCGCTTTGCCCCCTGACGCGCGCGACCGTATACAGAATGCGACAAAGTGTGCCAAATGCTGCACCTGCGAGAGTAAGACGAAGAAATTAACATGACAACCATTGATGACGGCGCGGACACAACCACTGGTGTTGTGACAGGCGAAAACCTCGATAAATTGAACGCTAACCTGCGCAAAGTCGAGGAACTGACCCAGCGCCTGACCCAGGTTATGACGCACCGCAGCACGCACAATGCTGCACTAGACGGTCCGAATCAGGAGCTTTTTGCCAAGGCGGCGACCGCCTATTGGCAGGAGGCGCTGCGCGATCCGGCCAAGGTGCTGGAGCACCAGTTGCAGTTCTGGTCCAAGTCCGTGACTCATTTTGTGGAGGCCCAGCAGGCGCTGGCCAGTGGCAAGCTGAAGGCCCCCGATGACCCCGGCCCGCGGGACCGCCGCTTTGCCAACCCGCTGTGGGACACGCATCCCTATTTCAACTACGTCAAGCAGCAGTACCTGATCAACGCAGACGCGGTATTGCAGGCGGTGGACGACATGTCGGACATGTCGCCCAAGGAAAAGCAGCGGCTGGCCTATTTCTCGCGCCAGATCGTTGACATGATGTCGCCCACGAATTTCCTGGCCACCAACCCCGATGCGCTGGAAAAGGCGGTGGCGACCGATGGTCAAAGCCTGATCGACGGGCTGGAGAACCTGATCAGCGATCTGGAAGCCAACAATGGCGAGTTGATCGTGCGGCTGGCGGATGAGACCGCGTTCGAGCTGGGCAGCAACATCGCCACCACGCCGGGCAAGGTCGTCTATCGCAACCGGATGATGGAGCTGATCCAGTACACGCCCACCACCGACAAGGTGCACAAGACCCCCGTGGTGCTGTTCCCGCCGTGGATCAACAAGTACTATATCCTCGACCTGAAGCAGCAGAACAGTCTGGTCAAATGGATCGTCGAACAGGGGCACACCCTGTTCGTGGTGTCGTGGGTGAACCCCGATGGTGCCTATGCCGGGGTGGGCCTGGAGGATTATGTCGAGGACGGGTACCTGACCGCGATCCGCGAGGCCAAGGCGATCACCGGGGAAAAGCAGGTCAATGCCATCGGTTATTGTATCGCGGGCACCACGCTGGCGCTGACGCTGGCGCTGCTGAAACAGCGCGGCGACAAATCGGTCAAATCGGCCACGTTCTTTACCGCGCTGACGGATTTTGACGATCAGGGCGAGTTTACGCCGTTCCTCACGGATGATTTCATCGACGGGATCGAAGAGGAATGCACTGTCAAGGGCGTGCTGCCGTCGGTGATCATGGCGCGGACGTTTACGTTCTTGCGGGCCAATGACCTTGTCTATCAGCCCGCAATCAAGAGCTACATGATGGGCGAGACGCCGCCTGCGTTTGACCTGCTTTACTGGAACGGCGACGGCGCCAACCTGCCCGCGAAGATGGCGATGCAGTACCTGCGCGGCCTGTGTCAGGGTAATCAACTGGCCGATGGCGGGTTTGATCTGCTGGGGCATCATCTGGTGCTGGATGACGTCGACGTGCCACTGTGCGCGATTGCGTGCGAGACCGATCACATCGCGCCGTGGACGCACTGCTATCGCGGGGTGCAGCAGATGGGATCGAAGGATCGGACGTTCATCATGACGCAGTCGGGCCACATCGCGGGCATCGTGAACCCGCCGTCAAAGGTGAAATACGGGCACTACACCAATAAGGATCTCAGCCTCGATCCCGAGGATTGGAATGAAAGCGCCGATTTCCACGAGGGGTCGTGGTGGCCGCGCTGGGGTGCGTGGTTGAAAAAGCGCGGCGGCGCGATGGTTGCCGCGCGCGAGCCTGGCGATGACGCGCATCCCGTGCTGTGCGACGCGCCGGGCACCTATGTCACGGTGAAGGCGCGGCCCGAATAGGAGTCGCAGTCTTATAGGTACCGACCCTTGGCCGTGACCTGCTGGACCGCGACCGTCTTGAAAAACCGCGAAAGCAGGTCGCGGTCACCGGGCACGAAATACTGCTTGATCTCCAGATGCGACGGCGCGGCGACCACCGGGTCGGTATCGCGGTTGCGCAGCGGGTTGTGGGGGCTGGTGGCATTTGTCGCGGGCTTGCCCTTGCCGACATAGGCCTTGAGCTTGCGGTTCAGGTGCGCGGCACCGACATAGCCGCAATCGTGCCAGCCGCCCGGGATCACGATCAGCTATTGGGCGGCCTTGGCCAGCGACATGTCGTGGCTCATAGCCCAGCTCTTGATCTGGAAATACGTGTTCGCCTCGATCCACCAGCCGCCTGCCATGCAGCTTTCCGCGCCGTAGCGGTTGTGGTTGATCGTGCCAAAGAACCGAAAATAGCGGCCGGGCCCCATCCGGGTTTCCTGCGGCTGGAACATGCCGCCGTTCTGAAGCGCGCCGCCATCACTGTCCGTGACATAGTCGATGCGGGTGCCATCGGGCCCTTGGGTGATCTTGCCACGGTTGAGGCCGCGCGCTTCGCGCAGCCAGAATTCACGCCCCACGCCGGTAAAGCAGTGGTCGTTGTTGTCGGGGCGTGTCTTTTCTTTGGTCATGTAAAGGGTCCAGTGGGTCAGGTTCGGTCGGCGCAGCCTAACGGCGATCCGTGTGATGCGAAAGGACCGTTGCGCAGCGGCGCACCCAACCTGCGCGTGAGTCGGGTGAACGACCTGCGCAGGCTGCCGCATGGTAATGCTGCAGTGCAGAAAAATTCGCAATTGAGCACTGAAATCGCAGTTTCAGGCGCGAAAAATCACAATAAAATAAAAGGTTATAGACGGATTGCATTATTTTTGCCGCACTGCAGCAAAGGGCTTGATTTGCTGCAGCGCAGCGCGTATATCTTTTGCAGATGCAGCACAGGTCCCAAGCGGACCAGATTAAAGGAATACTGATATGGCCAAAGCAGCCGCAACCGATATGACCGCAATGTTCAAAGACGTCATGGGCGCCTTCCCGGTTGACACCGCCGCCATGGAAGACGCGTTCAAGACCGCAACCACGCTGAACGAAAAGCTGAGCGCAGTTGCCATCGACGCCGCAGAAAAGTCGACCGAGATTTCGTCCAAGTGGACCAAGGAAACCCTGTCCAAGCTGGCCGACATGTCCAAAGCCAAGGCAGAGCCCGCCGACTATGCCAAGTCGATGACCGACTTTGCATCGGCTTATGCCGAGGTTGCCGCGGAGCACATGGCAGCCTTTGCCGAGGTGGCCAAGAAGGTTCAGATGGACACCGTCGAGCTGATGATGGCCGCCGGCAAGGACATGAGCGAAGACGCCTCCGCCGCCGTCAAGAAGGCGACCGGCGAAATGACTGCCGCCGCCAAGAAGGCAGCCGCAGCCAAGTAATTCGGATCGGGTGCGCTTTGCGCGCCTATCCACCGACATATCGCGCCAACTTCCTCCCTGAAACGGCGCGGTAACTACGGCGGGTTCCCTGATGTGGAACCCGCCTTTTTCTTTGTCTGCTTGATTGCTTTGGTGAGGGCGGGCGGCTATCGTTTCAGCCCATAGCGGCAGGCAAGCCGCAGGCGTGAGCAGGCAGATGAACAAACAGGATGTGACGCCCCAGTTACGGCGCAGGTTACGCCGGTTGGGCTTTGCGCTGTCGCGGATCAAGACGCGGCCCGAGTATCTGCGCGGCTATGACCTGGCCCCGGACGTGGTGTTCGACGTGGGCGTGATGGACGGGACTCCGTATCTGTACGACGCGTTTGCGCAGGCGAAATTCGTTCTGATCGACCCGCTGAAGGAAAGTCGCGAGATCATCGCGGGGCAGGGGCTGGCGATCGACTATGACTTTCACACCGTTGCGGTAGGGGCCGCGCCCGGCACGCTGACGCTGAACATTCCCACCACGAAACCCGGCAAGGGTGCCGATATGGCCAGCTTTCTCGACCGGCGCGACGGGATCGAGAGTGAGTTTTCGTCGGTGGAGGCGCGCGAGGTCGAGGTGACCACGCTGGACGCGCTGGCGGCGGGTTATGACGGTCGGTTCGGGCTGAAGATCGATACCGAAGGGTTCGAACTGTCGGTGGTGCAGGGGGCGGCCCGTATGCTGAAGGCCTGCGATTTTGTCATTCTCGAGATGTCGGTAACACAACGCTTTGCCGGGGTGGCGCCGCCGTCCGAGGTGATCGCGCTGCTGGCCGCGGCGGGGCTGGAGCTGCGCGACGTGCTGGCGGTGGCCCCGCAGCCGCACCGCCCGATGCCGCCGCGCCA
Organism: Pseudomonadota bacterium; assembly: GCA_038532285.1. Taxonomy (GTDB): domain Bacteria; phylum Pseudomonadota; class Alphaproteobacteria; order Rhodobacterales; family Rhodobacteraceae; genus Tateyamaria. The sequence goes on from JBCBAV010000009.1 coordinate 20,639, forward strand.
CATGGACCTGCTGTTCACGAGGTGGCCATGAGCATCGCCTTTGTCACCATGGTGTGGCGCGATTACTGGCTGCTGGAACGCTGGATCGAGAACGCGGAACGCCATGTGCCGCGCGACAATATCTATGTGATCAACCACGGGCAGGATCCGCGCGTGGCCGAGATTGCCGCGGGCTGCTGCGTGATGCCGCTGCCGCGCGACAAGATTGACGAGACGCTGACACAACGCCGCTGGGAGCTGATTTCGGGGGTGGCGTCGGGGCTGAACGGGTTCTTTGACTATGTCGTGGCCACGGATGTGGACGAACTTCTGGTGGTGAACCGCGAAGGTGTTTCGCTGGAGGCGTTTTTGGCGCAGCAGGAGACTGCGGACGGTGTGTACGGTGCCGTAGGTTTGAACGTGATGCCCATCGCGGATGATGCGGCACGCGCGGATGCGCCGGTGCTGACCCGCTATCCGATGGCGCGGCTGTCGCCGCAGTACAGCAAACCCGTCGTGACGTCGGGTCCGGTGCGTTACACGCGCGGCGGCCACGGGGTGTGGGGGCAGGAATTTGACGTGCACGCGGCACTGTCGCTGGTGCATCTGCACTATGTCACACCGGACTACCGGACCCGTATGGATGACCGTGCTGCGCTGGTGAAATCGGTGCGCGACGGGGCCGGCGACGCGGCTGACAAGACCCGGATCAAGGACAAGCGGTTCTGGATCAACTGGGCCAAGCCGGACGCCATACTGTCCCGTCAGTTGCGGCTGTTTGGCGAGGCCGAAGAGGTTGCGCTGGACGATGGTTTTGCCGCCGCCGCCGCTGTGTTGAACGCCAACGTGGTGCACGGGCGCGAACGCTGCTTTCTGCGCAGCGGCGAACATGTCAATTACCGGGTGCGGCTGACGCCTGCGTTGCAGGCGCTGGTCTAGGGTCTTGTCCCCTCTTTCTTTTTGCACCTGCCGCGCCTAAGCTGCGGTGCAGCACGACAGCGGGGAGACAGATCGTGACAGACAAACCGGCACCTTTGCTGATCAAGCGTTATGCCAGCCGTCGTCTATATAACACCGAAACAAGCGATTACGTGACGCTGGAAGATATCGCGGGGTTCATCCGCGACGGGCGCGAGGTGCAGATTGTCGATCTGAAAACCGGGGACGACCTGACCCGGCAGTACCTGCTGCAGATCATCGCCGAACACGAGAGCCGCGGCGAAAGCGTGCTGCCGGTGGACGTGTTGAACGATCTGGTGCGCAGCTACATGACCGGTGGCGCGTCGGTGGTGCCGCAGTTCCTGCAAGCCAGCTTCGAGATGCTGCGCGACGGCCAGAGCCGGATGATGGAGAACATGACCGCGATCAACCCGATGGCCAAGATGCCGGGGTTCGAGGCGATGCAAGCCCAGCAAGAGGCGTTCCTGAAGGCGATGACTGGCGGCCTGACCCCCGGCTGGCCCGGCGGCGGTGCAGCGGCAGAGGCCAAACCCAAGGAAGAAGGCGAGGATCTGGATGCGATCAAGCAACAGCTCGCCGATTTGCAGGACAAGCTGTCAAAGCTGAGTTGAACCCGTTTTGAAGATGCGAACCCGCGCCCTGTCCGGGTGCGCGCTTTGCGTTTTGTCAGGCGGCCTGTGCCGCGACGCTGCGATCCATCGCCGCCAGCAGCGCATCGGCCACCGCATCGAGCGTGTCCACCGGCAGGTGCACCGGCAGGCGCACGTCACAGGCCCGCATCAGCATCGCGCGGGTCTGTGGCAGCTCGGGCAGGTCGCGCAGGAACTGCCAGTTCCAAAACGCGCGGGCGTTGTCACTGCTGCGGCCAAAGACCTGCACCTTGACCCCCAGATCGGCGGCAGCGGCAACAAAGGCATCGACCTGGGCGTCGGTCACGTCCACGAGGTTGAACTGAATCGAATCCGGGGCACGCCGTTCGCCCGGCAAGGGGGCGGGCACGTGGATGTGGGGGCTGGCGCTGATGCGGTCGGCCACGTGGTCGTGGTTGCGCAGCCCGTCGGTGCAGCGGCGCATCAGGTGCGGCAGTTGGGGCCGGATCACTGCGGCGCTCAGGTTTGACAGGCGCAAGTTGTAGAGCGGCAACTGGTTCTGGTGCGCGGTGACCGCGTCGTGCAGAACGGGGTGCTTTTTCCAGTTATGTTCGTAGGCGCCCGACATGATGATCGCGCGCGCCACCAGGTCCGCGTCATCGGTGATCAGGATGCCGCCTTCGCCCGCATTGATCATCTTGTAGCTTTGGAAGGAAAAGCAGCCCACGCGCCCGATCGTGCCGATCTTGCGCCCGTGCCACGTGGTGCCCAGCGAATGCGCCGCGTCCTCGATCACCGGGATGTCTGCGGCGTCACACAGCGCCATGATGGCGTCCATGTCAGATGTATGGCCGCGCATGTGGCTGACGATGACAGCGCGCACTGTTGGCAGTTTGGCCGCGAAATCGTCCATGTCGATGCGGTAATTGTCGCCCACCTCGCACAGCACCGGTACGCAATCGGCGTGCACGACCGATGACGGCACCGCGGCAAAGGTAAACCCGGGGATCAGCACGCGCGCGTCGCGCGGCAGGTCCAGTGCCTTGAGCGACAGGAACAGGGCCGCCGAACAGGACGACACCGCCAGCGCGTATTTGACGCCCATCATCTGCGCAAACTCGGCCTCGAGCAGCGACACCGGCGCGTCACTGGCGGCGGTGTAGCGAAAGAGGTCGCCCGAGGTCAGCAGGCGGTCAATCTCGGCCCGGGCCTCGGCGGGGATGGGTTCAGCGCTGTGCATGTCGGGCAGGGACATATTTCGGTTTCCTTATATACGGCTTTCGCTTTGCTTAAATCGGATAGCGCAAAAAGGAAACGGTTTTGTGACGTCTTGGGCGGATGTTTGCGCTGTGCGTGGTCCTCTACAGACCGAGGCGATCCCGCAGGGCGTACCATGTCATTGCGAGTGCCAGGAGCGGGCTGCGCAGGCGCGCGCCGCCGGGAAAGGGCGTGGTGGGCAGGGCGGCCATGGTGTCGAACCCCTCGGATTGCCCCATGATCGCTTGCGCCATTAGTTGGCCAGCCTGCGTGGCCGTACCGACCCCGTGGCCGGAATAGCCCGACGCGCTGAGCACATTCGGCCCGATGCGCGCCAGATAGGGCAGGCGTTTCATGGTGATCGCGAGCGTCCCGCCCCAGGCATAGTCGATCGGCAGATCCGCCAGATGCGGAAAGATCTGGGACATCGGTTTGCGCACGGTTGCGGCGATGTTACGGGGAAAGCGGTAGCCATAGCTTTCGCCGCCGCCAAAGAGCAGGCGCCCATCGTGGCTGAGCCGGAAATAGTTGATGACAAATCGCCCGTCCGCCACGGCGATGTCGCGGGTCAGTACGCGGTCGGGATTGTCGAGCGGGGCGGTGGCGGCGATGAAGTTGTTGATGGGCATGACGCGGGCGGCCACCTGCGAGGCGAGATCGCCCAGATAGCCGTTGCAGGCCAGCACGATGTGATCGGCGTGCACGGTGCCCGACGCGGTGTGCACCCCGCCTTCGATGAAGGTCACCGGGCTGGCTTCGAAAATGCGTGCACCTGCGGCCTCTGCCGCGCGCGCCAGCCCCAGGGCGTAGCGCAGCGGGTGCAGATGCCCCGGTTCGTGATCGAGGATACCGCCCTTGTAGACGGGTGAGGGGCAGAGGGCGTGGAACGCAGGCCCGTCCAGCACCTCAAGCGGATAGTCATAGTGCCGCGCCATGTGATCGGCATAGCGGTGCAAGTCGTCCACATCGCCCGCGCTTTCGGCGGTCCAGGCGAGGCCGGGTTTCAGAAAACAGTCGATGTCATGCGTCGCCACGAGATCCTTGACCAGCGCCACCGCCGCGCGCCCCATGTCCCAGAGCCTGCGGGCGTCATCACGGCCCACCATGTCCTCAAGCGCGGGCTGTTCGATCCGCTGCCCTGCGCCAAGCTGCCCACCATTGCGCCCCGACGCGCCAAAGCCAACGCGCTGCGCCTCGACCACCACCACCGACCGTCCGGCTTGTGCCAGATGCAGCGCCGCCGAAAGCCCGGTGTATCCCGCCCCCACCACGCAGACATCCGCCTGCACCTCACCGGACAGGGCGGCCCGCTGCGGCGGCAGATCGGTTGTCGCGGCATACCAGCTACGCGGATATTCCCCGGCCCGGTCATTGGCATAAAGCAGGTTCAACGCCCATCCCCTGCTTCATTTCGCCAAATAAACCGTCCCCGAAGGGCCGATTGGCAACTGCGCACGACCTGTCCCTTCATCTTGCCAAACAAACTCTGCCCCATTGCCCGACAGGCGGCTGTGCCGCCGTGAGGGAAGAGCCGTTTTGCCACCCGCATCACACGTTCAGCAACAAGTGCTCCCGCTCCCATGGCGAGATCACCTGCAGGAACTCGTCGTATTCGGCGCGCTTGACGATCGAATAGACCCGGGCGAACTCGGGGCCCAGCACCTCGTGCAGGGCATCCGCCGCGTCAAAGAGATCAAGTGCCGAGCCGAGCACGCGTGGGATATCGCCGTCGCCCTCATAGGCGTCGCCGCGGAACTGCGGCGAGGGGCGGCGGTCTTCGATCATGCCAAGATAGCCGCAGGCGAGCGAGGCCGCGATGCCCAGATACGGGTTGCAGTCCATTCCCGCGATGCGGTTTTCGACGCGGCGGGCCGCCGGGTCTGACAGCGGGATGCGGATGCCCGTGGTGCGGTTGTCCCGGCCCCATTCGAGGTTGATGGGGGCGGCGTGATCCTTGACGTAGCGGCGATAGGAATTCACGAACGGCGCCATCACCGCCAGTGCCGCGGGCATGTAGTGCTGCAAGCCGCCGATAAAATGGAAAAACGCGTCCGTGTCGCCATCCTGCGGGCCGACAAAGATGTTCTTGCCCGTTTTGGCATCCAGCACAGAATGGTGGATGTGCATGGCCGACCCGGGTTCGGACGCGATGGGTTTGGCCATGAAGGTGGCAAAGCAGTCGTGCCGCAGCGCCGCCTCGCGGATCAGCCGTTTGAAATAGAACACCTCGTCGGCGAGCTTCACCGGGTTGCCATGGCGCAGGTTGATCTCGAGCTGGCCCGCGCCGCCTTCCTGCGTGATGCCGTCGATCTCGAAACCTTGGGCTTCGGCGAAATCATAGATGTCGTCGATCACCGGGCCGAACTCGTCCACCGCCGTCATGGAATAGGCCTGCCGTGCCGCAGCAGGGCGGCCGGACCGGCCGGTCATCGGCTGGATTTCCTGTGCCGGGTCAAGGTTGCGCGCGATCAGGAAGAACTCCATTTCCGGCGCTACGATGGGTTTCCAGCCCTGCGCCTCGTAAAGGCCCACCACCCTTTTCAGCACGTTGCGCGGGGAAAACGGCACCGGGTCGCCCGCACGGTCATAGGCGTCGTGGATCACCTGCAGCGTCCAGTCGCCGGTCCAGGGTGCTGCGGTTGCCGTCTCCATGTCCGGGCGCAGGATCATGTCCTTTTCGATGAACCCGTCATCGCCCGCGGCCTCGCCCCAGCCGCCGGTGATGGTCTGGTAGAATATGCTGTCGGGCAGGTGGAAATAGTCCTGCCGGTCGAATTTGGAGGCTGGCACAGCCTTGCCGCGGGCGATGCCGGGCAGGTCGGAGATGATACACTCCACCTCGTCCAGCCTGCGGCCATCCAGATAGCTCTGCGCCGCCTCGGGCAGCTTGGTCATCCAGTCGCTCATGCCGCACCTCGCTTCAGGAAGGCTACCATGTCGGCGGCCATGTCCATCCGGCCCGTGGGCGCGTCGAGCGTGGCGCGGGCGGCGTCGATCTGTCCGTCTGGCACCACGCCCGGTGCGCGGTGTGTGGCGAGCGCGTCGATCATGTCGGAGCCGAACTCCGGATGCGGCTGGATCGTCCAGATTTTGTCGCCATAAACCAGCCCGGCATAGGCGCAAAAGTCGTTGGACGCGATCACCGTGGCCCCCGGGGGCAGGTCGACCACCTGGTCCTGATGCCACGCGTTGATGCCTATGCGCGCGCCGCCATAGTCGTAGTCTTGCCGCCCCACGGACCAGCCGCCGGGAAACTTGATCACCCGGCCCCCCAGCGCCTGCGCGATGATCTGGTGGCCGAAACACACCCCGATCATGGGGCGGCCCGCGTCGCGGATGGCGCGGATCAGATCCTCGAGCGGCGGAATAAATGCGTGATCCTCGTAGGCGCCGTGTTTCGATCCCGTCACCAGCCAGCCGTCGCAGGCATCCGGAGCCTCGGGAAACTCCATGTCCACCACGTTGTAGGTGACAAAGTCGAACCCGTACCCGTCCAGCAGCCGCGCGAACATGGCGTCGTAATCGCCCAAGCTGTCCAGAACCTCGTCCGGCGCGTGGCCCGTTTGCAGTATACCGATTTTCATGGATCACCCGATGTTTGGCGGCAAGATAGGGGTGGGATCAGACCGTGTCGAGGTAGATTTCGATGCGTTCTTCGGGGCTGAGATCGGCCATCTCGCGCGCCTCTTGCCGCTTGGTCATCACGAGGTTGCGGATCAACTCGGTATCAAAGATGCGCGCGATCTGGTCGCTGGTCTCGAACGCGTCGATGGCGGCGTCCCACGTGCCGGGCACCTGCGGCAGGTCCAGCTCATAGGCGTTGCCGGTGATGGGCGCGGGCGGCTGAACCCCGTCCTGCATCCCGTTCAGCGCCGCCCCCAGCACGGCGGCGATGGACAGGTACGGGTTCACGTCGCCCCCCGCCAGCCGGTGTTCGATGCGCCGCGCGGCATGGGGGCCAGAGGGGATGCGGATCGCGGCGGTGCGGTTTTCATAGGCCCATGCGATGCCCGTAGGGGCGTGGGCACCCGGCACCAACCGGTCATAGGAATTGGCGTGCGGGGCAAAGACCAGCATTGCATCGCCCATTGCCGCCAGACACCCCGCCACGGCAAAGCGCATCAGGTCGGTGCCCGCATCGCCCCCGTCATCAAAGACATTGCGCCCCTCACCATCGAGCACCGAAAAATGCATGTGCATGCCCGAGCCTGCGTAATCCGGATAAGGTTTGGCCATGAAGGACGCGGCAAAGCCGTACTGGCGGGCCAGCCCCTTGACCAACAGCTTGAACAGCCACGCGTCATCGGCGGCCTTCAGCACGTCGTCCTGATGCATAAGGTTGATCTCGAACTGGCCCAGCCCGCTTTCGGAAATCGCGGTGTCGGCGGGAATATTCATTTCCGCGCACCCGTCATAAAGCGCGGTCAGGAACCCGTCGAACGCATCAAGCGTGCGCATCGACAGGATCTCGCCCCCGCGCGCGCGTTTGCCCGACCGGGGCGAGGGCGGCATACGCAGCCGTGTGCCGCTGTCGTCGATCAGGAAAAACTCCAGCTCCACCGCCACGACGGGGCGCAGGCCGCGTTCGGCATAGCGGTCGGCAACAGCCGCCAGCGCGTGGCGCGGATCGCCCATGAACGCGCGGCCATCCTCGTGATAGGCCCAGATCGGCAGGAGCGCCGTGGGAGTATCCAGCCACGGCATCGGCACAAAGCCGCGTTCGGTGGGGCGCAGCACGCCGTCGCGGTCGCCGCTTTCCAGCACGAGGGGAGAGCCGTCGATATCCTCGCCCCAGATGTCGAGGTTCAGCACCGACAGCGGAAACCGCGTGCCAGCCTCTGCCACCTTGGCCGCTGACGCCGCTGGCATCCGCTTGCCCCGCGCCACGCCATTGAGGTCAGCCGCAGCCACACGCAAAGCCGTTGTTCCAGCGGGGATATTCAGACCGTCGTCCATCTTCATCTTGCCCAGTAAACCTGCCTCGGCAGGCATAAATGTCAGGTCCTACCGGATCAAGTTCGGCCTGACCCGCAACCGTGGCTGCGCGGCCTGCGGCAGGTGGCGGTTCAACCGCCGGTTCACCAACCCGAAAAGTCCGATGATCAACAGCGTCAGCAGGATGAAATAGAACGCGAGGATCGGGTAGGGGATGAACGGGTTGAACGTCTTGTCCGCGAAGTAGTTGGCGTAATAGAGCGCATCCCCGCGCTGCCCGCGCACTGGAAAGGCCGAGAAAAACACCAGCGTGGTGGCGTGAAACAGAAAGATCGCCTCGTTCGTGTAGCCGGGCCACGCCAGCCGCAGCATCGTGGGCCAGACCACGCGGCGGAACCGCGACCAACCCGACAGGCCATAGGCGTCCGCGGCCTCGACCTCGCCCTTGGGAATGGTTTGCAGCGCGCCATAGAAGATCTCGCCCGTATAGGCGGAGGTGTTGAAAAACAGCACCACCAGCGCGCCGGCCCATGCGGCGGTAAAGACGTCAAAGACGGGCAGGGGTTCCTTGAGTTGCAGGAACAGGAAGTAGGCAAAGAAGAACTGGATAAAGAGCGGCGAGCCGCGAAAGATGAAGATGAACCATTCCGAGGGCTTGCGCAGGGCGGCGTTGGCCGACGCCTTGCCCAGGGCGAGGGCCGTGGCCAGAAAGAACCCCGCCGCCAGTGCCAGTACACCGAAATAGATGTTCCAGATCATGCCCGACCCGATCAGCGTGAACTGTTCGCACAAGGTGAACTCGTCCCGCGGCAGCCGCCTTTCGCCGATGCCGATGGCGCGCAGCCCGTAGGCCTGAAGGGTGTCGAGGCAGCTCATCGGCGCAGCCTCATGCTTCTTCTGGCCAAAAATACCTCGGGGGAGCGCGGCACGCGCGGGGGCAGCGCCCCCAAAACCGTTTCCATCATGCCGCCGCCTTTCGCTGTGCCTCACCGGCGGTGGTCGCCTGCCCGTGGCTCAGCCGGGTCATCAGGCGGGCCAGAACCACTTCGCTGACGCGGGTGAAGGCGAGATAAAACACCAAGAGCGCCAGGAAATACCACATGCGCCAGTCGCCGTGGGGATAGTCGGTAAAGCGCGCTGTCTTGATCCCGCCCAGTTCGCGCGCCCAATAGACGATGTCCTCGACCCCCAGAAGGAACAAGAGCGGCGTCGCCTTGATCAGCACCATCCACAGGTTTGACAATCCGGGCAGCGCATAGACCCACATTTGCGGCACCAGCACGCGCCAGAACGCCTGGCGCTGGGTCATGCCATAGGCTTCGGCGGTTTCCATCTGCGCGCGCGGCACGGCGCGCATGGCGCCAAAGAGCACGTTGGCGGCAAACGCGCCAAAAACGATGGCAAAGGTCAGCACGGCAAGTGAGAAGCCGTAAACCTCGTGCACCCATTGCGGCGCATTGCCCAGCGGCATCTTGGCGGCCTGACAGACCACGAAATCATTGCCCTGCCGGATCGGTTCGGTCCAGTCGGGGCACAGGGAAACGTGGCGCAGGTATTCGATGCCTTGGTCCAGCGCGATCACAAAAAACAGGAAAAACGCGATGTCCGGCACGCCCCGCACGATGGCGATATAGCCGCGGCCCAAAAGGTTCAGCGGCAGGACGCGCGACCGGGCCGCCGCCGCCCCGGCAAAGCCGAAAGCCAGCGATGCAGGTGCCGTAATTGCCAGCAAAAGCAAAACGGTAAAGACCGACACGTACAGCTGCGCGTGCTTGGCCGTTGTCAGGTAACAGGCCATCCACTGCCATGTCGGCAGAACGCTGGGGTCGGTGCAGAATGAAAACACGGGGCAAAAGCGGCCGGGCGGGGATCGCCGCGCCCGGCCTTGGGTGCATCAGAACTCTTCGCCGATTTCCCATTTGACGATCAGCGCGTTCAGCGCGCCGTCGTCTTTCATCGACTGGATGGCCGCGTCGAACTTGGCCTTCAGCTCGCCGTCGCTTTCGCGCACGCCCATGCCGACGCCACCGCCCAAGAGCTCGGTGCGGTCTAGAAAGGACAGATCGGCATCCTCTTCGACAATCGCGTCGAGATAGGATTTGTCGGCCAGCACCGCGTCCGCCTCGCCGGATTTCACGGCGGCGATGGTCTCTTCGGGGGTTGCGAACTCAACGAGGTCCCAGCCCTGATCGGCCACGAACGACGCCTGGATCGTGTTGGTTTGCGCAGCGATAGTCGCGTTTTCCACGTCCACATCCGTGCTGCCAGCGGCATAGGCCGATGGGTCAGGCTGGGTGTAGTTTTGTGTGAAATCAATGACTTCGTCACGCTCGGCGGTGATGCTCATGCCCGCGATGATCGTGTCGTAGTTGCCCGACACGAGGTTGGGGATGATGCTGTCCCATTCGTTGGTGACCCATTCGCAGGTCAGTTCGGCGCGCGCGCACAGCTCGTCGCCCAGCTCACGTTCGAACCCGTCAACCTCGCCCGCGTCATTGATGAAGTTCCACGGAGGGTAGGCGCCCTCGGTCCCCATGCGGACAACGGAATGGCCATCTGCCATGGCCAGCGTCGCGGTCAGCGTGACCGCAACAGTGCTGAGCAGGATGTTTTTCATGTTCTTACTCCCATTATGGTTGGTTACGCAGCGCGGGTCGCAGACAGGAATCCGCGCAGGCGTTCTGATGTGGGGTTGCCGAACAGTGCGTCCGGGGCCCCCTCTTCCTCGATCCGGCCCTGGTGCAGGAACACCACGTGATCCGACACGTCGGCGGCCAGTTTCATGTCGTGGGTCACGATCAGCATCGTGCGCCCCTCGGCGGCGAGGTCCTGAATGACCTTGACCACCTCTTGTTCCAGTTCCGGATCCAGCGCGCTGGTCGGTTCGTCAAAGAGCAGCGCCTCGGGCTCCATGCACAACGCGCGGGCTATGGCGGCGCGCTGCTGCTGGCCGCCGGACAGCTGTGCCGGGAACACGTCGCATTTGTCGCCGATCCCCACCTTGTCGAGATAGCGGCGTGCGGCTGCTTCGACCTCGGCCGGATCGCGGCGCAGCACGGTCACCGGCGCTTCCATCACGTTTTGCAGGATGGTCATGTGGGCCCACAGGTTGAACTGCTGGAACACCATGGACAGGTTCGTGCGGATGCGCAGCACCTGTTTGGCGTCGCCCGGGCGGCGGGCGTGGCCGGTGCCTTTCCAGGTGACATCCTCGCCCTTGAACCGCACGTCGCCCTGCTGGCTGTCCTCGAGCAGGTTGCAGCAGCGCAAAAGCGTGGATTTGCCGGAACCCGACGACCCGATGAGCGAGATTACCTGCCCGGTTTTCGCAGTGATATCAACACCTTTGAGCACCTCCAGCGCGCCGTAGGCCTTGTGCAGGTTGCGGATTTCGATGACGGGGGTGGAGGTCAAGGGGGGCGCGCCGTTGGTTGCAGGTTGCGCGGTATAAGGCCGGAAAACGGGCGTATTGTCCATGGTCAAAAGTCTTTGTGCGCGGGCTGAAAGGCGCGGGTGACGTCAGGTGACCGCTATTTCATCTGGCACGGGAATGGCGCGGTATTCTGAGGCGTCTATCTGGACCAATCCGTTCAGGCGCAGCGCCACCAAATCGTCATGCGCCATCCCGCGGATGGCCGTGCGGATCGCGGCTGCGAGCGGGGCGGGGTCGGTGCCAAGCGCGGTGATGTAGGGCAGGCCAGGCGTCGGATCGGTGCGGTATGTGGCGGCGATTTTGGGCAGGTCATCCGGTGCGTGATCGGCCCAGAGGTGAAAGGTCACCGCGTCGATTGCGGCGAAATCTGCTGTGCCGTCAATGACTTGGCGCAGGCTGGCGAGATGCGCGCCGGAGTCGATCACGCGGGCGGGAAGCAAGCCGCGGTCCTGCAGGAACTGCAGTGGTGCTGCCCAGCCCGATTGCGACAACGGGTCATTGCGGGCGAACACCCCGTCCCGGGCCAGCGTCGGCAGATCGCGGGGATCGTCGCGGCGTTGAATCAGGTAGCTGAAGTAGTACCCGCGCGGGCAGTCGGGCAGGCGGTAGTCGGGGGTGCCGACCAGTTGGACGGTGTCATAGAGGCGGGCGCGAAAGGGCAGGCCGCAGGTCTGCGACAGGAGCAGGTCGGGCGACTGCCATTGGGCCCATGGATCGGCGTCACGGGTCAGGGTGTCGGGGCCGTGACCCAAGGCGTCGCGGATCGCAGTCCAGTACCGATCATGGGCATCCCGCAAGTGCGGCATGTCATACATCGGCAGGGCGGCGATCACTCTGCGACCCGTTGGCGGGCCTTGGCACTGTCCACGTCAGAGACGCCTAACAGGTTGGAAACAAGACGTAAAAGCGCGTCTTCCTCCTTGGTCCGTTTGCCGTCGGCGAGCACGACCTGCCACAGCGCCTCGATCACGCCGAGGCGCGCGTCATAAGGCACCGCGTCCTTGATGGCGCGGGTGAAGCGGACGGTGTCGGGGGCTTCGGCCTCGAAGGTTTCGGCCTCGGCCAAGAGCTCGTTTGCGCCTGTATTATCAAGGCCATAGCGCTGACGCGCGATGTCGAGGATGCGCGCCTTTTCATCGGCATCGTAGTTGTGATCGGACCGGGCGACGCGCACCAGAAGGGCGGTGAGCGCAAGCCGGGCGTCGGCATCGGGGAGCGGTTCGGGGTCGGGCTGGAACAGCCGGTTCAGGATATCTGTAAGCATTCCGTGTACATAGTCTGGATTGCGCGCGGCCCCAAGGGTGGGTGTGCAGATCTGGTTTTCGGTGCGGGGCTCAGCGTCGTGGATCGCGTTTAAGACACTGAATTTAAGCGGTTTTACCAAGTGCGTCGAAGTGACGTTTCAACGCCGCTGCGCGGTCTGCCAGACCGAAAGGCGGGCGTATGACAAAGAGGCCGGAGCCGATCATGCCGTGACCCTTGCGGGCGGGGGGAAAGCTGACCTCGTGGCGCAGGGCGTCGGGGAAATCGCGGGTCAGGGTTTTCAGCATCGGGACGTGGCTGCGCGCGGTCAGGATCGGGTACCACAGGGCGATAATGCCCACGTTCCAGGCCCTGGTATATTTGCGGATGTGACCGGGTATGTCATTGTAATCGTTTTTTATTTCGTAGCTGGGGTCAATCAGCATGAGACCGCGCCGCGGGGTGGGCGGCAGCAGGGCAAAAGCGGTGTCGAACCCGTCGCGGATATGGATATGGGCGGCAGGCAACGCGGCCCGCAGGGCCGCCGCCTCTGCCGGGTGCAGTTCAGAAAGCTGGATCGCGTCGGCCTTGCGCAGCAGCGTTGCAGCGATCAGCGGCGAGCCGGGATAGGATTTTTCCCCGTGATTTGAACAGCTTGCATCGAGAGCTTGGGCATAGGGATCGTCCGCGGAAAACCAGCTGCGGGTCTGCGCGATGCCTTGGGCGGCCTCGCCTGTCTTGACCGCCTCGGGGCTGCCGAGATCATAGAGCGCGCGGCCTGCGTGGGTTTCGATATAGCTGAGCGGTTTGTCCTTGCGGGTGAGGTAGGCGAGCATCCACGCGAGCAGCGCGTGCTTGTGCACGTCGGCCAGATTTCCGGCGTGGTAGATGTGTTGGTAGCTGAGCATGGGGGCGGTTATGGAAGCTGTCGCGGCCCGGTGCAACGGGGGATGCGTACGGTGGGGTTAACGGGGCGTGCGGTGGCCCTGTGGCCGCGTTTTGATGAATAGGGCCGGGGTTTTGTACAAAACGGCGCGGCGCATCGGGGGCTTTTTGGCCCTCTTCGCGGGTTTTGATGAAAATGGGGCCTGTTTTGTACAAAACGCGGTCCGCGCGCCCGTTCATCCTTTGCTAACGATTGCATCGCGTTAACCTTTTGCGGGCGCAGGTAACTTTTTGGCAACAAACGCGCTTTGGGGTTTTGACACGCGGCGCATGTGGCCCCTAGGATCGCACATCCGGGCCCGTCTGTTTTGGCCCGTGCGGCGGGATAATAAGGACATGTGTGGTGCAGGATATTGAGCGCGTCGTCGACTGTTTCGTCGACACATATTCCGAGGATTTGTCGGTGTCGTTGCTGTCTGCGGTGGCGCGGGCTGAGAACGGAGGATTGGGGTACCAGATCAAGCTAGAGCGCATGATCGACCTCGACGGCTACGAGTTTAGCGAAAAGACCAAGACCATCACCCTCGACAGCTCGAACTACTGGTCGGACATGAGCGTCAAGGACATGGCCGAAAACCTGAAGGAGGCGCTGGAGGTGCGCATCCTCAAGACACGTGCATCGCTGGGCAACCGGATTGGTTGGGGCACCACGAACGTGGTTGTGGGGGTCATCGAGGTCGGCGCCGGATTTGTCGGGATCATCGTGCCGGAACCGGGCACGACGGTGGCCGGTGTCGCGGTGTTCACGCTGGGGGTCAATTCCATCACCGACGGGTTCACGCAGTTGGCCGGGGTAAACAATGGGCACGGGTTCAATCCGCTGGGATCCGGGGCCGGTTACGTGGGCGGCAAGATCGCGCTGGCCACGGGGCAGGACAAGGCACTGGGCGAGGCTGTTGGGCGCAATGTCTTTGCGGTGTCGTCGCTTGCGGTTGGCACGCTGGGGTCGATCAAGATCCTGCGGGTGCGCGGCCAGCCGTTCCTGCGCGCCGGCGTCGGCGGGCGGCCCGGCGGTGCCAGTGTGGGGCGCGTGGATTTGATGTATTCCAGCAGCCGGGCCAAGGACGGCATGACGATTTTCAACATCAACAACAATGCGAACCAGTCGATCCTGCGGTTTGTCACCCATAACGGGCAGTTGATGGCCAATGGGCGGATCGTGGGCGTGCAAAAGGTGTTGAAACACGAAAGCTCGGCCAAGGAGATCCTGAAGGGGTTGATCAAGCTGTCGCTGCATGGCGCGAAGGCGGGGCTGTGACGGCGCTGCCGGATCTGGAATGGCCCGAGGACGGGGTGGGCCGTGCCGAGGTATTGGCGCGCGCGGTTGCGCAGTTTGGTACATGGGCCTGGGTCAGTTTCGTGCCGAACCCGCGCCCATGGGACAACAGCGTCGCGCAATTGGCGCGTGATCTGGGCGTGGACGCGCAGGCGGTTGGCAATCTGGTGAGTTTCACGGTCGCCGGGGATCAGACCGCCCGCGTGTTCGAGGTTGCGTTTGTCTTTGGCGCGCCGGAGTGGACGATGGCGGGGTTTGACAACACGCCGGATGCACAGACCATCGCGGCGGCGATTGCGTCCGAAGATGGCGCGCCCGCGCGGCGGTTGATGTATTTCGATGCGAATGTTCTGCGGCGGATGGTCTGAACGGGGCGGCGCCCCCCCGTGACGGTCAGTCGGACAGGGGCGCGCCGTTTCCAAGAACCTTGCGCCATTCCAGCACCTCGAACCCGGCGCGCAGGCCGGTGGGCCAGAACGGGTCGGCGTGGACCAGTGCGGTCACGTCCGCAGCGGTGTCGGCGGTGACGATCCACATGCCGCCGTAACGTGATCCGTCGCCGAAAAAGAGCGTGCCTGCGTCCCTTACCTGATCGCTGTGCGCAGACAGGAATGCGAGGTGATCGGGAAAGACGCGGCTGCGGATCGTCGGATCTGCGTCGGGGTTTTCGGTGAAGAGGACGGCGTAGGTCGGCATTGTCAAAACCCTGCTGAAAGAACGCGGTGGCGGGACCGGACCGTGCGGCGGCATAGGATCCCCGACATCGCGGATGTGCCCCGGGGGGGTATATGTGGCGGTTGTGACCCTTGGCATAAGCCGACCCTGCCGCCGGGTCGAGAGCCGATGCGCGGATGGCCAGCAAACCGGGCGCGCATGGTGCCGGTGGGCGGTGCACGAGGCGCCGTGTCGCCGATGCCTTGCGCGGTTGCGGCTGATATGTAACGCTTTGCCCGTTAAAAACATCGAGATTTGAACATTATGGGCATTCATCATTCGGCCTTGGAATTTCTGCTGGAAGTCAGGAAAGACGGCATCGACTTTGGCGACATGGTCACCATTGGGCGCATGGATTTCCTGTGTTCGTTCCCGATGATCGAACAGGCCTTTGACCGGTATGGCGTCGCGGTGACACGGGACGATATAAGCCGCTTTTACACGGCGGCGGACCAGTTTTCCGAGCCGATCCTCGAATTTCTGGGGTCAACGTCGGTGCAGTCGCTGGACATGTCCGATTTTGAAGGTGCCACGATTGTGCACGACCTGAGCGAGCCGATCCCGGACCAGCACAAGAAACGGTTTGATCTGGTGTTTGACAGCGGGACGCTGGAGCATGTGTTCAACTTTCCGCAGGCGATCCGGAATTGCATGGAGATGGCCAAGGTGGGTGGTCACGTGATCTGCGTGACACCGGCGAACAACTATCTGGGTCACGGATTTTACCAGTTCTCGCCGGAACTGTTTTACCGGGTCTTTTCCGAGGAAAACGGGTTTCGGGTGAAGAAGATGCTGTATCGGGAGTTGTCGGGGGAATGCTACGAGGTGGCTGATCCGGCCGTGGTGCGGAACCGGGTGCAAGCGCGCGGGATTGCCCCGGCGGAGTTGTTGATCCTTGCCGAACGCACTGCGGATGTGCCGATGTTCACCGCGAACCCACAGCAAAGCGACTATGCCGCCGAATGGCAGGCGATGCCGGAAAAGGGCACCAGCCTCGAGCGGTTGCATTTCTGGAAAGGGTCGAAGACGCCCGAGGAAGTTTCACCGCTCAAGGCGATGGTGCGCAAGGTGCGCGCGCCGCTGGGGCGGTTTCGAAGGCGGTTCCTGCGCGAGGTGGTTTTGCGCAAGCACAACCTCGTGCTGAATCCCGATCATTTTTCCCGCAGGAATTAACGCTGCGCTGCGGATCGTTGCGAACTACGCCGCCCGGGATCAGACCAGGCGGCTGACGTCCTTTGCCGCGCGGACGAAATCCTGGAACAGGGGGTGCGGGTCGAAGGGTTTGGATTTCAGTTCGGGGTGGAACTGCACGCCGATGAACCACGGGTGGTCGGGCCATTCGACGATCTCGGGCAGGCGGCCGTCGGGGGACATGCCGGAAAAGCTGAGGCCCGCGGCTTCGAGTTGGTCGCGGTACTTGATGTCGACCTCGTAGCGGTGGCGGTGGCGTTCGTCGATGGCGGTGCGGCCATAGACCTCGGCCACTTTGGAGCCTGACGACAGCACTGCGTCGTAGGCGCCGAGGCGCATGGTGCCGCCCTTGTCGTCACCCACCTTGCGCGTGACCTTGTGATTGCCCTGCACCCATTCCTTGAGGTGGTAGACCACGGGTTCGAACCGTTTCTTGCCTGCCTCGTGGTCGAACTCCTCGGAGCCTGCGGTTTTCAGGCCCGCGACGTGGCGGGCGGCCTCGATCACCGCCATTTGCATGCCGAGGCAGATGCCGAGATAGGGGACCTTGCGGGTGCGGGCAAACTCGGCGGCCTTGATCTTGCCCTCGGTGCCGCGTTCGCCAAAGCCACCCGGCACGAGGATGGCGTGGAAGCCTTCGAGGTGGGGTGCGGGGTCTTCGCGGTCAAAAAGCTCGGCGTCGACCCATTCGACCTTGACCCGGACGCGGTTGGCCATGCCGCCGTGGGTCAGCGCCTCGGCGATGGATTTGTAGGCGTCTTCGAGCTGGGTGTATTTGCCGACGATGGCGACCTTGACCTCGCCTTCGGCGTTGTGGATGCGGTCGCTGACGTCTTCCCATTTGCCGAGGTCGGGTTTCGGCGCGGGCGAGATCTGGAACGCGTCGAGCACGGCCTGGTCCAGCCCCTCGCGGTGGTAGGCGAGCGGGGCGTCGTAGATGGTGCTGAGGTCCTGCGCGGCGATGACCGAGTCCGGGCGCACGTTGCAGAACAGCGCGAGTTTCTCGCGTTCCTTGGCCGGGATCGGCCCTTCGGAGCGGCAGACGAGGATGTCGGGTGCGATGCCGATGGAGCGCAGTTCCTTGACCGAGTGCTGGGTCGGTTTGGTCTTCAGCTCTCCGCTGGCCTTGATCCAGGGCAGGAGCGTGAGGTGCATGAAGATGCACTGGCCGCGAGGTTTGTCCTGGCTGAATTGGCGGATGGCTTCGAAGAAGGGCAGGCCTTCGATGTCGCCCACGGTGCCGCCGATCTCGCACAGCATAAAGTCGACCTCGTCATCGCCTATTTCGATGAAGTCCTTGATTTCATTGGTGACGTGGGGGATCACCTGAATGGTTTTGCCGAGGTAGTCGCCGCGGCGTTCGCGTTCGAGCACGGTGGAGTAGATCCGCCCCGAGGACACGGAATCGGTGGTGCGGGCGGCCACGCCGGTGAAGCGTTCGTAGTGGCCGAGGTCGAGGTCGGTTTCGGCGCCGTCGTCTGTCACGAACACCTCGCCATGTTCAAAGGGCGACATGGTGCCGGGATCGACGTTCAGATACGGGTCAAGCTTGCGCAGCCGTACGGAAAACCCGCGGGCTTGCAGCAGCGCGCCAAGGGCGGCGGAGGCCAGCCCCTTGCCAAGCGAGGACACAACACCGCCGGTGATAAAGATGTAGCGTGCCATGTGGCTCTCCCGTGGTCGTCTGGGGGCGTTGCGCCCGGCGTTCAAAGGGCCCGAGGCCCGATGTGACAGGTGCCGCAAAACGCGTCACCCACGGGACCTCAGTGTAACAGGATTCGGATCAGCGGGGCAAGATGGCCGCAACATGATGTTGCGACGCAATGCCCCGCCTCAAGATTTGGATCAGTCGGCGGAGGGGACCAGCGGCCCGCTGTCGCCCGAGGGCGGGGGCAGCAGATCGTCCGAGGGTGGCACGAGGTCATTGCCGTTGGTGCCCACATCCGACGGCGTGATGCCGATCTGGTCGATCACGGAGGTGCCGGAGGCGTTTTGCGCGGCGATGATGGTCAGCGTCAGCGAGGTGATGATGAAGCAGATGGCCAGCACCCACGTCACCTTGGACATCGCGGTCGCGGGAGCGCGCCCGGTGGTGGCCCCACCGCCGCCGCCCATGCCCAGCCCGCCCCCTTCGGAGCGTTGCAGAAGGACGACAAGCACCAGCCCGAGGGCCAGGATCAGGTGAATGATCAGAACGACGTTTTCCATGTGGGGTGTGGGCCCTTTGCTGCGCGATGGGCGGTATCTATGCAAGTTTGGCAGAGGGGGCAAGAGTGCTGGACAGGTGTCACCGGGATGGGTCAGAGTATGCCCATGCCGCACGACCATTCCGACGATCACCCGCATGCGCTGCTGCCGTCCGAGCCCGCCCTGAAGGTGCAGGCGCTGGAAACCCTGCTGGTGGAAAAGGGGCTGGTGGACCCCGCGGCCCTCGATGAGATCATCGATACCTACGAACACCGGATCGGGCCGAGAGGCGGGGCGGCAGTGGTGGCGCGGGCGTGGAGCGATCTGGGGTTTCGCGCGGCCCTTCTGGACGATGCCGATCTGGTACTGGCCGGGATGGGCCTGCATGGGCGGCAGGGCGAACACATGGTGGTGGTCGAGAACACCGAGGCGCTGCACAACATGGTCGTGTGCACGTTGTGCTCGTGCTATCCGTGGCCGCTTTTGGGTATTCCGCCGACGTGGTACAAATCCGACGCCTACCGCGCCCGCGCCGTGCGCGAGCCGCGCAAGGTTTTGGCCGAGTTCGGCGTGAGCTTGCCCGACACACAGGCCGTGCGCGTGTGGGATTCCACCGCCGAAGTGCGGTACCTGGTGCTGCCGCAGCGACCCGTGGGTACCGAAGGGATGGATGAGGCGGCGCTGGCCGCGTTGGTGACCCGCGATTCGATGATCGGTTGCGGGCTGGTGGCGGCACCGTGACACGCCTGCCTGTCGAAAAGGCGCGCTGCCGGTGACCCGTCCACACGCGAATAAGGCACGTGGCCGGTGACCCGTCCACACACGAATAAGGCACGTGGCCGGTGACCCGTCCACACGCGAATAAGGCACGTGGCCGGTGACCCGTCCACATGACATGGGTGGCCGGTTCGGCGATGGCGCGGTGATCCCCGAGGCCGAGGGCGTGCTGTTCAAACAGGACTGGCACCGCCGGGCGCTGGCGCTGACGCTGGCGGGCGGGACGCTGGGCTTGTGGAACCTCGATATCTCGCGCCACGCCCGCGAAAAGCTGGCGCCCACCGATTACGCGCGCTTTGCCTATTACGAGAAATGGATTTCGGCGCTGGCGGACCTGTTGGTCGAAACTGGGGCGCTGAGCGCCGAAGAACTGGCCACGGGCCGCGCCGCAGGGCCTGCAACGGTCGATGTCAATGTCCTGCGCGCCGCAGATGTCGCGGGCGTGCTGGCGCGCGGCGGGCCGGCCAACCGTGACAGCGGACCGGTGGCGAAGTTCAAACCCGGCGACCGTGTGCAGGTGCGCGCACGGGCCGAAAACGTCACCGTGGATGGCGGCCACACGCGGCTGCCCGCCTATCTGGCCGGCGCCACCGGCATCATCCAGCGCCACCACGGCACCCACGTGCTGCCCGACAGCAACGCGCACCGGCTGGGCGAAGCGCCCGAGCCACTTTATGCCGTGGCCTTTGCGGCGGGAGACCTCTGGGCGCATCCCGAACACGCGGGCGATCAGGTGGTGGCCGACCTGTGGCAAAGCTATCTGAGCCCCGCATGACGCAGCCGCAGCCGCGCTTTGACGCCCCGTGGCACGCACGGGTGTTCGCGCTGACCGTGGCGCTGAACGAGGCGGGGCATTTCGCGTGGTCCGACTGGGCCGCCGCCTTTGGCGCGACGCTCAAGGCGCATGGGCAGGCCGCCGAACTGGATGGCGGTGACGACTATTTTTTTGCGTGGCTTGAGACGCTCGAGACGATGCTGACGCGCTCCGGCATGGCAGACGCGGACGCCATCCGCGACATGGTCACCCGCTGGCGCACCGCCTACAGCACCACCCCGCACGGCCAGCCCGTCACAATCGACTGACCGCGCCACGAGGCCCCCTTCATCTTGCCAGGAAAACTCCCCCCGGAGGGCCGATCAGCCACGCGCACCTCCGCGCGGGTCCGCATGCGATCCAAACTTCATTTCGCCAAGTAAACCGCCCCCGGAGGGTCGTTTAGCCATCCGCACAAACGGCCGGATCACTCATCCACATCATCCATGTCCGCCTGTCCCGACAGCTTGCGGCGAATGATGCTCCAGCTCAGCCCGACGCCCAGCACCAGCGACAGGGCAAAAATCCCGATCCACGTGTTCAGCCCGCGATTGTCGAGGCTGAGCCAGCCCAGATCGTAAAGCACCCAGAGGATTGCGCCCACGAGCGCCAGTACCAGCGCCATGCCCACCGGCCCGATCGACCGCAGGGTGGCGCGCAGGTAGATGATGTAGCCAATCAGCAGCACCAGCCCCGCAAGCACCGCCACTGACAGCGTTTCGGCCCCGTGCGCGCGCACCCATGTGACGTAGTTCCACGCGGTGGGATTGTAGGTCGCGGCCATCAGCACAAAGGCAAAGAGCCAGCGCAGGAAAAAGCTCATCGGTCACAGCCCATCGCACATTCCTTCCGGGATTTTGCGCCGCACCCTAGCGGCGCAATTGGCGTTTGCCCATCCCGGTGGCGGCGATTATACGGGCGCGGGTTTGGACCGGGCAAAGGAGTCTCACCATGGCCAATGTGGTGGTTGTCGGCGCGCAGTGGGGCGATGAGGGCAAGGGCAAGATCGTCGACTGGCTGAGCGAGCGGGCCGATGTGATCGCGCGGTTTCAGGGTGGGCACAATGCGGGCCACACGCTGGTGGTGGGCGGCACGGTCTACAAGCTGCACGCGCTGCCCTCGGGCGTGGTGCGCGGCGGCAAGCTGAGCGTGATCGGCAATGGCGTGGTGCTGGACCCCTGGCATCTGGTCAAGGAGATCGAGACGATCCGCGCGCAGGGCGTTGAGATCACGCCCGAGACGCTGATGATTGCCGAGAACACGCCGCTGATCCTGCCCATTCACGGCGAACTGGACCGCGCCCGCGAGGAAGCCGCCAGCAAGGGCACCAAGATCGGCACCACCGGGCGCGGCATCGGCCCGGCCTACGAGGACAAGGTGGGTCGCCGGTCGGTGCGGGTGGCGGATCTGGCCGATGAGGCAACGCTGGTCGCACGGGTGGACCGCGCGCTGCAGCATCACGATCCGCTGCGCCGGGGCCTCGGGATTGATCCGGTGGACCGGGACGGGCTGATCGCGCAGTTGCGCGAGATTGCGCCGCAGTTGCTGGCTTATGCCGCACCCGTGTGGAAGGTTATGAACGAGGCGCGCAAGGCCGGAAAGCGCATCCTCTTTGAGGGCGCGCAGGGCGCGCTGCTGGACATCGATTTCGGTACCTATCCCTTTGTGACCTCGTCCAACGTGATCGCGGGGCAGGCCGCCACGGGTGTGGGCATCGGGCCGGGGTCGATTGATTTCGTGCTAGGCATCGTCAAAGCCTATACCACGCGGGTGGGCGAGGGGCCGTTTCCAACGGAACTGGAAGACGCAGATGGCCAGCGGCTGGGCGAGCGCGGCCACGAGTTTGGCACCACCACCGGGCGCAAGCGGCGCTGCGGCTGGTTTGACGCCTGCCTGGTGCGCCAGACCTGTGCCACGTCCGGTGTGAACGGCATTTCGCTGACCAAGCTCGACGTGCTCGACGGGTTCGAGGTGCTGAAGATCTGCGTGGGCTACGATCTGGACGGCGAACGGCTGGATTACCTGCCCACGGCTGCGGATGCGCAGGCGCGCTGCACGCCGATTTACGAGGAAATGCCCGGCTGGTCCGAAAGCACCGAGGGCGCGCGCAGCTGGGCCGACCTGCCGGCCAATGCGATCAAGTACGTGCGCCGGGTCGAGGAGTTGATCGACTGCCCCGTGGCGCTACTTTCGACTTCACCGGAGCGTGACGACACCATCCTCGTGCGCGATCCCTTTGCCGACTGACCGAGGAGGGGCGATGGCCCTGAAGTACAAGACCCGCAAGCGGCTGTCGCTGCTGATCCTGATCTTTGGCCTGCCGGCCTACATCGTGGCGGCGGTGTCGCTGGTTGCGCTGTTTGACCGGCCGTCGATCTGGGTCGAGTTCGCGATCTATGTGGGGCTGGGCGTGATCTGGGCGATCCCGTTGAAAGCGGTTTTCAAGGGCATCGGGCAGGCAGACCCGGACGCCTGAGCGGGCGGTCTCCGTATCGGAGACCGATCGGAAAACGACGCGATTTCCGGGCGCGGCCGGGAGCGGGATCCGGATATGAAAAAGGCGACGCTTTTGGCGTCGCCTTTGTTTTTGGTCAGCCCGCGGCCCGTTCGTCGGGCCGGTAGCCGATGTCGTCGGTGACGGTGAACCGGCCGCCCTGCTGTTTGGTGATCTTGCCTGCGCGCAGCAACTGGCCAAAGGAACGCAGCCCGTCCTCGCGGCTGAAATCCTCGGGCTGCATCTGCCGCACCTTGTTCATCAGTTGCGGGCGGGAGAATTGCGCGCGGCCCTCGACAAAGCTGAGGTAGCTTGCCGCGGCTTCGAGCAGTTCGGGCAGGCTGTGGGCGCCCATGTCGGCGGCGTAGTCGGCGAAGTTGCCGCTGGCATCGGCGTCGGGCGTGATCTCTTCCTGCGTCACGCGGCGTGGCTGCACCGGGGTGGGGGCCGGGCGGTCGGTATCGACGCGCTGTTCGGCCACCAGTTTCAGCGGTGCGGCACGGGGGCGGTCCGGGCGTTCGGCGCGCGGCGCACCTTCGGCAGACGGGCGGCGCGGCACGACGACATCGGCCAGATCGGACCGGAACGCGCCTTCTTCGTCCGCGCTTTTGCGGCCGAGACCGGCATCGGCCTTTTTGGCCATCACGGCGGCCTTGAGGTGCTGGAACGCGTTGCGGCGGCGCGAGCCTTCGGGTTCTTCCATCTGGTTGTCGGCCTCGGCCATCAGGCGCGAGACATCGGCGTCGGCCACCGGAGGGCTGGCGGGATCCTCGGACGCGGCAACCGGTGCGTCGGGCGCGTCAGCCGGTGTTTCGGGCGCGTCGGCCACGGCGGGCAGTTCGGCGGTGACGGCGTCCAGTTCGGCCTGCAATTCGGCCTCGTCCTCGGGCGAGAGCGAGGAGGCCGGGGCGCTGTCGTCTTCGATCTCTTCAAGCTGGCCAGCGGCAAGTGCTGCTTCGATATCGGCGCGCTTGACCTTGATCACGCGGGCGCGGCGCGGCGTGTCGTCCTGTTCGGGGGCGTCGTGCGGTTCTTCGGTGTCGGTCGCATCGGCGGTCGCGGTGGCGGCGGCGTCGACCGATTCGTCGACTGTTTCGTCGACTGTTTCGGTGGCCGCGGCGTCGGTCAGGGCGTCTGCGTCGGCGTCATCGTCGGTTTCGACCAGCGCGTCTGCGTCGGTGTCGGCGCTGTCGTCGAACAGGTTTTCGGCACTGTCGTCGGTTTCGCCGGTGACCTCATCGCGGTCGAGGTCGGCGGCAAGGCTGTCTTCGCCGATGGCGTCATCGGGTGTGTCTGCGTGCCCCTCGGCGTCAGTATCGGCGTCAGCGTCGTCGTCGGCGCGGTGCGCGTCGAGCCGTGCGAGGGTTGCGGCGAAGTCGTCGTCGTCCTCGGCACTGTCTGCGGTGTCTGCGGTGTCTGCGGTGTCTGTGGCGGCGTCGGCGCTGACAAGGTCGATTGCGGTTTCGCCGTCCTCTTCGGTGCTGTCCTCAGCGGCGATGGGGTCAGCCAATTCGGTGTCTGCGACCGCGTCGTCCGCCGCTGGCGTGTCGTCGGCCATCTGGGTGTCGAAGCGGGCGAGGGCGGCGGCGATTTCGTCCTCTTGGGCGTCGATTTCGGCGGCCTCTTCTTCGCTTGCGTCCTCTTCGGCCGACGCGGCGTTGATGTCTGCGACGAGACTGTCGAGCACAGCGTCGTCTGCGTCGGGGGCTTCGGTGTCGGCTGCGTGCGGCGCCTCGGCATCCGTGACGTCGGCAGTCACATCGGCGACATCGGTTTCGGGCGGGAAGGCGTCGGCGTGCTCGTCCTCGAAGAGCGGTTCGTCATGCGCCTCTTCCTGGCTGGCGCTGACCACGGCGCGGATGCGCTGCAGTTTCGCGGCAATGCTGGTCGGCGCGGCGGCGTCGGTGACGGAGCCAAGCGCCACGGTGTCGTCCTCGGGGACGATGATGGGGGCGGCGTCGAAGCTGGTGAGGGCGTCGGCGTCGGGTGCGACGTCATCGAACGCGGTGGGGGCCGTGGTCTCGTCCGCGCCGATGTCGTCGGCATCGGCGTCGGCTGCGACGTGTTCGACGATGTCCGCCGTGGTGGCGTCGTCAGCGCCTTCTGCTGCGACGGTCAGTGCATCGGCGGGGGCGGCGATTTCGGCTGTGGTGTCGTCTGCGACATCGGCGTCGGGTGCCGGATCATCGACGGTTTCTTGGGCTGTATCTTCTGGCGTGGGTTCGGCTGTCGCGGCGGCGACGGCGTCGAGGTCGACCTCGGCAGTGTCGGTGGCGTCGGTGGCGTCGGCGGGGGCGGCGGTGGCCTCCTCGGTCACCTCGGGGGTGACCTCCTTGGCCGTTACGGCAGCGGTGACAGGCATCACGGGGGCGGGGGTGGGATCGGCGCTGAGCACGATCCGGCCCTCCTGTTCGCGGGCCTCGACCCGGCGGGAGATTTCGCGTTCGGCGATGCGGGCGAGCATTTCCGCATCGGGTTGCGGCGGTTCGGCACCGAAGTAGCGGTCATCGGCGGCAAGATCGCGGAAATATTCGGCGATTGCCTTCATCGTGCCAAAGCTGTCATCAAACCCTTCCAGCGTGCACGAGAAGGTGCCGTAGGAAACCGTCAAAATCTTGTTGTTATTCATCATTGGATGCTCGTCCTATGCCGAAATGCGAGCTAAGGGGTAGACGTTAACCATGGACCAAAGCGGTCCGAATCTGTGCCCGGTACGGTATCATTTCGGGGCGACATTGTGATCTGTTTCCCAAAATAGCATTAAAATGGGCGAGACTGCGATGATTGTTGACGTTTTGGAACCCATTACGCTGGTGGGCGGGGCCAATGTCCCCGATGCGCTGTTATTGGACACGGTGGCGCGGGCGCCAGTGCTGGTGGCCGCCGACAGTGGCGCGGACCGGGCGCTGGCGGCGGGGCTGATGCCGCGGGCGGTGATCGGGGATCTGGACAGTCTGAGTGCCGCGGGCCGGGCGGCGCTGCCCGCGGGTGCGGTCCACCACATTCCCGAGCAGGACAGTACCGATTTCGACAAGGCGCTGCGCAACATCGCAGCACCCGTGGTGCTGGGGGTCGGGTTTCTGGGGGACCGGTTGGACCACCAGTTGGCGGTGTTGCACGTGCTGGTGAAGTATCCCGGGCGGGCGGTGGTGCTGCTGGATGAGGGGTGGGCCGTGTTCCTGTGTCCGCCGGTGTTGTCGTTGCCAGCGGAGGCGGGGCAGGTTGTGTCGCTGTTTCCCATTGCGCCGGTGAACGGCAGATCGGACGGGCTGCGCTGGCCGATTGACGGGATCACGCTGGACCCGATGCAGCGGGTGGGCACATCGAATGAGGCGACGGGGCCGGTGACGCTGCGGGTGGATGCGCCGCGGCTGATCGTGATGGTGCCGCGCGCGTTGCTGGGTGCAGTTACAGAGGCGCTGGTGTCTGCGCCTCGAGACGGGCGATGGCCCGCTCGCGCATGACGATGTAGAGGCCTGCGGCGATGGTCACGCCGATGCCCGCCAGCGCCAGCCCGTCGGGGAAGTCGGAAAACACGATGAAGCCGATGAGCGTGGCCACGGGGATCTCGAGATATTGCAGGGGTGCGAGCGTGGCACCGGGCGCATAGCGCAGGGACCATGTCATCAGCAGATGCGCCAGCGTGCCCAGCAGGCCGATGGCGAGCAGCAGGCTCCATTCCGTTGGATTGGGCGACATGATCGCGAGCGCGGGGATGTCGAGGTTTTGCGTGAACAGCAGGGCGGGGCCCATGATGATCACGGCCATGACGCCGCTGACGGCCTGCAGGCCGATGGGGTCGGTGTCCTTGGCGATCTGGCGGGTGATCAGCATGAAGAACGAGAAGTTCACCGCCACCACCAGCGGCAAGAGCGCGGGCCAGCCGACCTCGGCAAAGCTGGGCTGGACGACCATGAGCGTGCCGATGAACCCCACGAGGCAGGCCCAGAGGCGGCGCGGCCCGACCTCTTCGTCCAGAAAGACGTTGCCGAGGAGCAGGAGGATAAAGGGCATGACAAAGGCGATGGCCACGGCGTCGGCCAGCGGCAGGTAGCGCAGGGCTGTGAACATGGCCCCGATGCCGAAGATGTGCATCACCGTGCGCAACAGCGTGAGCCAGAACACCCGCCCCTGCATGCGCCACATGCGGCGGGTGACCCAGACCAGCGGGATCAGCACAACCGCCTGCACCCCGAAGCGGATGAACAGGAGCACACCGAGCGGCACGGTCTGGCCCAATAGCTTGGCCACTGCATCGCCCATGGGAGCAACGACACAGAAGCCCAGCATCAAAAGCACGCCAAGCAGGGGTCGGTCTTGTGACATGGGCGTGAGGGTATGCGGGTGGGGGCGAAATGCAACGCCTCAATGTGGGCAGAGTGACGCCAAGGCGCGTCAACCTATGCGGGAAGTGGCAAATAT
>JBCBAV010000010.1:0-45227 GCA_038532285.1 Pseudomonadota bacterium
ATGTCTGCCGATCCCCTGTCGCTCACCCTGCTCAAGGAACCGGGGGCCATGGGCGCGGATATCGCGGTGGGATCGACCCAGCGCTTTGGCGTGCCGGTCGGATATGGTGGCCCGCATGCGGCTTACATGACCACGCGGGCCAGCTATGCCCGCAACATGCCCGGGCGCATTGTCGGCGTGTCGGTCGACAGCCACGGAAACCGCGCCTACCGGCTGTCGCTGCAAACCCGCGAACAGCACATCCGCCGCGAAAAGGCGACGTCGAATGTCTGCACCGCCCAGGCGCTGCTGGCGGTCATGGCGGGGTTCTACGGCGTGTTCCATGGGCCCGACGGGCTGAAGGCCATCGCGCAGCGCATCCACCGCAAAACCGCGCGTCTGGCCGAAGGGTTGAAACAGGCGGGTTTCGACGTGCGGCCCGCGACCTTCTTTGACACGGTCACCGTGGATGTCGGACCGCTGCAAGCCGCGGTGATGAAATCCGCGGTGGACGAGGGGATCAACCTGCGCGCCGTCGGCACGACCGCCATCGGCATCAGCCTTGATGAACGTACCCGCCCCGCCACGATTGAAAAGGTCTGGCGCGCCTTTGGCATCGACCGCAAGGACAAGGACTACACCCCGCACTACCACATGCCAGACAAGCTGGTGCGCACGTCCGAATTCATGACCCACCCGGTGTTTCACATGAACCGGGCAGAGACCGAGATGATGCGCTACATGCGCCGTCTCGCCGACCGTGATCTGGCGCTGGATCGGGCCATGATCCCGCTGGGGTCCTGCACCATGAAACTGAATGCCGCCGCCGAAATGATGCCGGTCAGCTGGCGCGAGTTCTCGCTCTTGCATCCCTATTGCCCCAAGGATCAGGCCGCAGGCTATACCGAGATGATCGACGATCTGTCGGCCAAGCTTTGTGACATCACCGGCTATGATGCGATCTCTATGCAGCCGAACTCGGGCGCGCAGGGTGAATATGCGGGGCTTCTGACCATTGCAGGCTTCCACCGTGCCAACGGGCAGGGGCACCGCAATATTTGCCTCATCCCGATGAGCGCCCATGGCACGAACCCGGCTTCGGCCCAAATGGTGGGATGGAAGGTGATGCCTGTGGCGTCAGCCGAAAACGGGGACATCGATCTCGACGATTTCCGCGCCAAGGTGGACCAGCACAAGGACAACCTTGCCGCTTGCATGATCACGTATCCGTCGACCCACGGCGTGTTCGAAGAAACCGTGATCGAAGTGTGCGACATCATCCATGACGCAGGCGGACAGGTCTATATCGACGGCGCCAACATGAACGCAATGGTGGGCCTCAGCCGCCCGGGTGATCTGGGCGGCGACGTGAGCCACCTCAATCTGCACAAGACGTTTTGCATCCCCCACGGCGGTGGCGGCCCCGGCATGGGGCCCATCGGGGTCAAGGCGCACCTGACACCGCATTTGCCCGGTGATCCCAACCGCGGCACAGGCGCAGTCAGTGCGGCGGCTTTCGGATCACCATCGTTGCTGCCGATCTCTTGGGCTTATGCGCTGATGATGGGAGGTGAGGGCCTGACACAGGCCACGCGTGTCGCGATCCTGAACGCAAACTACATCGCCAAACGGCTCGCAGGGGCATTTGATGTCCTGTACAAAGGCCCCACCGGACGTGTCGCGCATGAGTGCATTCTGGACACCAGACCTTTTGCAAGCAGCGCCAATGTGACGGTTGACGACATCGCCAAACGCCTTGCCGATTGCGGGTTCCATGCGCCCACAATGTCCTGGCCCGTCGCTGGAACACTGATGATCGAGCCAACAGAATCTGAAACCAAGGCGGAACTTGACCGGTTTTGTGATGCAATGCTGGGTATACGCGCCGAGATACAGGCCATTGAGGATGGGGACCTGGACCCCGACAACAATCCGTTGAAAAACGCGCCACACACGATGGAAGACCTGGTCCGGGACTGGGACCGCCCATACAGCCGCGAACGCGCGTGTTTCCCTGCAGGGTCATTTCGCGTCGACAAATACTGGCCGCCCGTGAACCGGGTCGACAATGTCTGGGGTGACCGCAACCTGACCTGCACGTGCCCGCCGATGGAGGATTACAAGATCGAGGTGTAGGACCGGAATTTGCGGTCTTACGGAATGGGTTCCAGTGATGACATCTGTGCGCGTCTAATTCTGCGAAACCGGTTTGGACCGCATCATGGCCACGGTTTCGCGTTCGGCACGCTTGCACCGCAAAGGCGGCAACCCACGATCCATCAAAGCCATATCTTCAAGGACCATGTCGCCCATTTTCTTGAATGCACTTTCCAAAGCGCCTGCTCGATGGGCCGATCGCAAGAAACCGGGCAACGTTCGAGCGGGATGTGATCTCGGCAGCGGTTCTTCCGGGAAAACATCGCTGGCCGCGCGAATTTGCCCGGTTTGCACGGCCGCCAGCATTGCATCGAAATCGACGACCTCGGCCCTTGACAACAAAACAAAACTGCACCCGCGGCGCATTCTGGCAAAGGCGTCAGCATCAATGAAATGCCGGTTTTCCGACGTCACCGATGCAACGACAAATATCGTGTCAGACCGGGTCAGCACAGTTTGCAAATCTGCGGGTTCCACACCATCTTCGTGCAAGATCGATGGCGGCAACCATGGGTCATGGACCCTGAGTGTCGGATTAAACCCGCTTAGAACGCGGCGCAGCGCCCGGCCCAGGTCACCATATCCAACGATACCAATGTCCGAGCCATAAAGAAGCTTCGCCCGGGTGTTACCTGCGCCCCCCCATTTTTCGTTGCCCATACGAAAATCGAGATCCGCATCGGTGATTTCACGTGCCAGATCCAAAGCAAGGCCCAAGCCGAGCTCGGCAACAGGGATTGCAAAGACTGCGCCAGTGGTCAAAACGTGGATCCCACGCGCAAAAAGCTTGGGGTACGGCATATTGTCGATCAGGTTCGATTCAACGTTCAGAACAGCGCGGAGCTCTTGCATCTCCCCTAGCGTTTTTTGCGAAATCGGAGGCTGCCCGATGATGTATCGCGCGGCTTTCAGTGTGTCCGGTGCCAAAGAGGCCAGGTCAGTCGCATTCGTCTCCACGACCTTGTAGTTTTCGTGAAGTTCAGCGCGCCGGGTGTCCGTAAAGATCAGGTCGAGGCTCCGCGGTGCGGGCGCGGACAAGACAATGGGCTTCGTATCAGGATTCATGAGATCGCAGATAACCAGAAATAGCGCCAAACAGTAAGCTGCGGATCGCTTTTAACGATGTGCCAGCGTGATCCGACGCAAAGATCCAGCCAGACAAAGGCAAGCGCCAGATAAATTGGCGCGCCGCGTCGTCGGTGTTCCTGTGTCTTTCCCTCACTAAACGCGACCGTAAGCGGCGCGCGCCCGTTCAACAACAGACTTGGCTGTCTCCGGGTCCGCCGACAGCCTGGCCAGCGTGACTGCACCAACAAGCAGCGCAAGCCGGGCATACCCGTTTGTCTGATCTTCGCCATCCGACAAAAGCGAAGCTACCCGCAATAGCGCATCGGACACTTCGTCCGACGTGCTGCCTTGGGCGCGGCCGACCTCGGATCCCAGCGCCGCGATAGGACACCCGTTCCGTTTGTCCATCACGTGGTCAAATGACAGGTAGACTTCGACATAGTCCTTGCGCGCTGTTGCCTTCTGTTGTGGTGTTTCGGCGCGATCCATCGCGCTCACCGCGTTGTCTACGGCGCGCCGAAACGCTTGCGCGACCAGTTCATCTTTGCCCGAAAAATGCCGATAGAACCCGCCATGGGTCATGCCCGCCTTGCTCATGACCTCCGCGACACTGGTCGTTTCGATCCCGTTTTCCATAAACAGCGATGCAGCAGCATCCAGTATCTTGCTGTGGGACTTACGTTTTTCGGCTTCGGAAACCCGGGGCATGAAAAATCCTGTGTTGGTACTTGACGTTTAAGATTATGTATATCATCTTTAATTAAGATTACAATCATCATCTAAATGAAACGGCAATCAGGCCACTTCCGATCACTCAATCCAAGGAGATTATCATGAGTGCTTTGTTCATCTCTCGCATCACGATCAAGGAGCCGTCGACGTTCCAGGATTACCTCAACAAGTCCAAGGCAGTGGCCGGCGAACATGGCGCTGAACTGTTGGTCAGTGCGGCGAACCCGCGCGCACTGGCCGGACATGCAACGCCGCATCAAATGGTTGTGGTCGTCCGTTTCCCATCGATGGAGGCGGTGACCGCATGGCACGACTCCGCAGCGTATCAAAATCTGATTCCGCTCCGCGAGGCGGGTTCGGATCAGGAAATCACCGTCTACCACATCAACGATTGATCAGTTCAAACGCGTTGCGCTTTGGAACACAAGGATCCCGCCCATGCTTCCCAGGATACTGGTCACCTCAGCCGCAGGTCATATCGGCAGGCATACCGTCGAGCTGCTGCTCGACGCAGGATTCCCGGTGCGCGCCTTCGTCCGGTGCAAAGACGTCCGGTCCGATGACATGGCACGTCGCGGGGCCGAGATTTTCGTCGGAAATCTCAACGACTTTCGCGATCTGACCCGGGCGCTGGACGGTGTGAAACGTGCATTCCACATACCGCCGTTTGCACCGCACTTGCTGCACAACACAATGCTCATGTGCCTGGCCGCACAAGAAGCGAGGCTCGACGCGCTGGTTTTGCTGTCTGTATTCAACCCCAGCCCGGAACACCCTTCGTTGATTTCTCGGGAACACTGGATTGCCAACAACATCGCCCGTTGGATTCCGGACGTTGATGTCATTCATTTGAACCCGGGGATTTTTGCATTTCCCTATTTGCTCACGATGCCGGTAACCCGCAGGTTGGGAGTGCTGCCCTTGCCCTTTGGCGATGGTCGCAATGCGCCGGTCTCGGAACGCGATATCGCGCGTTGCGGTGCTGCCCTGCTGAAAGACCCCGCGCCCTTTGTTGGCACGTCGTGGCGGCCGACCGGCCCAGAGCTTCTGACCGCTGCCGACATCGCCGCAGTCCTGACGGATGTCTTGGCGCGCGGAGTGCGATATCAGCCAACCTCTTTCAAGATGTTTGCCAAGGCAGCGCGCGCGATGGGATCGCCAGACTATGATACGTACAACCTGCGTCACTACGCCAAAGAGATCTCCAGTGGTGCGTTTGCCATCTCGGCGCCGACCGACCACGTCACCCGGTTGACCGGCGCTCCGGCCGAAAGCTTTGGCGACACCGCCGCGCGTTATGTGCGCGATGTCGCTCGGCTCGCGCCAAACCTCCGTGACATCTCAACGCTGGGTGCCATCGCCTTTATGGCATGGATGTTGCTGACACTTCCGCAGAAATACACCGATCTCAAGGCGCGGGATGGGGCCGCACACCTGACCGCGCCATTGCTGGCGCACCAAAATCCGACATGGCGTAAAGCGGCGCAAGAGCAGCGGCTTTTGCTTTTGAACGGTCCAAACCGGTTTCCGTCTTCCCATCAAAGGTCCGCCTGAACGCACTGCACCCTATGCAAGAGTGAGCCATACCATGTCCGAATTCTATGAATTCTACGTCCGCGCATTTTCCATCGCTCTGCCGGTTCTGGCCGTGGCCATCGGCATGCAAGGCGCTCTGCGCGCCAACATGACGGGCAGACAGATTGGTTCAATCGTCCTTGTCGCCAGCATTGTTTTTGGCCTTTGGTTCGCATGGACGGTTCCCCTTGCTTCCGACGGCGTTTTTCAGGTGCCGTTGGTTATGGCCGAGCCACCATTCGTTTTTGCCTTCCTGTTTGGTGGCAGCACTCTGATCTGGTTTCTGGCGTGGCACACACCGCTCGGCCGCAAGATGACCAAAGCGACGCCGTTGTCCGCGATTGCTGCATTTCAGATCCCACGCGTTATGGGCGGGGTCTTCCTTGTCGCGTGGCTCGCTGACGACCTGCCTGCACTTTTTGCCGTTCCGGCGGCGCTTGGTGATATATGGGCTGGTGTGGCGGGATGGCGCGCCAGTCGCGCATTGGCGATGAAGGCACCAAAGGCACACAGATTGTTGACCTGGTCCATTGTCATCGGGATCGTCGATTTCATTCTGGCTGTTTCACTTGGCATCATGACCTCAGAGGGAATCCTCCGGATCTTTTTTGTCGGGCCTAATATTATCAACGATTACCCCTTGGCGCTTTTCCCCGCGTATTTCGTGCCTGTGTTCCTGGGGTTCCACTTCGTGGCGATGGCACGCTTGCGGCATGAGCGGCCCGCATCGGCTGCCGCAGGATCCACCTAAGAACCTGTATTGGCCCGGACACTGCCAACCGACCGCGCAATGATGGCAAATTCTGGCCGAACCCGTATGCCCGACCCACACGTTCGGCAGGGTTCCGCGTATGGTCGACGGCCCAGTGTGGCGGTGGATTGCCGAGGCGATGCAAGCCGCCAGAAATTAGTTTTTTCTTAACTTGTTTTCCCCGAAACATTGCACACGCCTGCGTTGAACCGTCCATCCGGGAGGGTCGGTTTCGCGTCGGTGCTCAAACACTCAAGAACCGGTGACCGTACGGGTCGCCGCACCTGTTTGGTGCGGTGTGCCTGACCGTGCCGACCAACGGGGAGACACAAATGACCATCCAAACAAAAGTGACAGCAGACCTCGGGGCAATCGCAGGCCAAACCCCTGCGGTCAAAGCAGAAGATGTCAGTGGCGTGCCGCTGAACGGGACTGGGTTGCGCGGTAAGGCTTGGGCGGATGGAACAAGGATCGGATCGCTTGCTGCGTTTGACGCGGTGCGCGCCAGCACGCCGCCGACTGCCGAGTTCGAGATTTCATCCTTCGGTTTTTCCGCGAAAGATAGCGACACGACCATAGCCGAATTTCTCGGAGACAAGGGCGTGATCACATCAGGCGACGGTGATGCGGAGATGGGTCCTTCGGGCCTTTTGATCCAAGGCTTCATCTACATTCCGCCCGGTGAACATACGATCACGGTCAAATCGGATGACGGGTTCGCGCTGTCCCTAGGCGGCGTTCCGTTTACAGAGTTCGAGGGTCGCAAGGGACCTGATCCGATTTCCGCAAATGCTGAATTTTCCGGCGGGCTCTACGCCATCGAAATGCTCTATTTCGACGGCGGTGGTGGCATGGCGCTCAAGCTGGAAATCGACGGTGTTCCCGTGGATCAAAGCGCCTTTTATGCCACGCAAGCGGATTTCGAAAACCCGCCCGCAGACACGCTGCTACAGGATGCCGACACCTATCACCCGTCTTTGACGCTGGGCGCGTTGGTGCTGGACAACCCGGAGCTTTTGGACGGAACTGGCGGCGTCGACAGCATTGACGGAAGCGGCGGTGACGACACGATTAACGGCGGAAATGGCGATGATCACCTGCTGGGCGGCTACGGTGATGACAGTATAACTGGCGGCGCAGGCGACGACGTACTGGACGGCGGGTTCGGGTCAGACCTGCTGATCGGTGGCGATGGCGATGACCTGCTGATCTCACGCTCGGATGGTGGCGAACAGCGTATCGCACAGCGTTTTGTCATCCCTGAAACGCGTCCCGCTGGGCCATACGTAAACCCTGACGCCGACAAGCTTTTCGGATATGAATACCAGCCGCTGGTCGGCGATGACATTCTGGTGGGCGGGGCAGGGCGCGACACCTTCCTGATCGCGCCGCAACTCAACGGTATCCTTCCGATACTCGAAGAACACACACGCTCCGACGGTTCCATACGCTGGGCCGGGGTCGCGGGAGAAAATGATTTTCAGCATCTGCACTGGGTCGATCTCTTTGGCTTTGATCTGATTGCTGACTACAACAGCGAAGATGACCACATCGCGGTCATCGGCCACACCGCAAACGTGTTTGTCGATCACGTGGATTTCGATAACGACGGCACGCTGGAAAGCATCATCACGACCGTATCCCTGCAACACGGGGGCGGTGGCGCGCACGACCGCGATCTGATCGGCGTGGTGTTCGTCGAAGGCGATCTCGTCGACGTCAACGACATCAAAACTGACAACGGCGTCACCTATGGTGTGGTCGAGACCTTTGATCAGGTGGCACAGGCAATCAACCAGCATGGCGACAGCAAAACCGTCACCGAAGACGGCGCGACCTTTAACGGCTATGACTATCGCGGCCCGGGCGAATTTGACGTGGCACCGGTGGGCAATCCGGCGGATCTGATGACCACACCCTACTGGGATGCAGGCCAAGCCTACGTCAAGGGTCCGTCGGATGCGCCCGACATCGAACTCACGCGCGATCCGTTCGAACCGCTGGGTTTTGTCGATGCCGCAGGGCAAAGCAAAACCGGGACGGACGGCGATGACTTTTTGACGCCAGACAGTCCGGATGTGCCTGATGGTCTGCCGGGGGCGCTGGGGTTCTGGAACCTCGGAGCCGGTGACCAGGGCGCCTACGGCGATGCGCGTGGCGATCTGGGGTCGATCAAGGCTTACACGCTCTATGAACGTCAGGCCCTGCTCAATACCGACAGCACCGACACCGGACCACGTCCGGGAACAACCGCGCTGACCTTCAACGGCGAGGACCAATTCGCCTTCCTCGATCACGAGGACGCGTTCATCATCAGCCAAGGCACCATCGCGCTTTGGGTGCGGGCGGATGATCTGTCGGACACAGGCGCCATCGTTACCAAGGATCAACGCAATTCCGGCGACGGCGGCCATTTCCGCCTGGTCCAGCTCGAAGATGGGAACCTGCAACTGCGCTTTGCCCCCGGCGACGGCGGCGCAAACGTCGCCTGGAACACGAAGGCACCGATACTGGAACAGGGCGTCTGGGCTCATCTCGCGGTGAACTTCACCGACCAAGGCGTCACGGTCTACAAAGATGGAACAGCCATCAAAGACAATCTCTGGACGCCCGACGAGGGCAACGTGCCGACCCCGGGCGTCTATCTCGAGGCCTATCTTCTGCGCAACGAAGAGCCATTTGTTCTTGGTGCAGATCAACGTATCACAAACCTCAATGACACGGCTCTGGAATTTGCCACCGACCGCGACGAATTGGTCAACCCGTTCGAAGGCGCATTGGCCGAATTCGGGATCTGGGGCGGTTTCACGGCGGATGATGCACTTGACGAAGCCGAGCTTGCTGAGCTTATCGCCAACGGTCCAGGGGCAGCACTGACCAACCCGTCTGGCGCGCAGCCGATGGTTGCCTCTGATGACACCATCGACGGTGGTGCAGGCAGTGACACGATCAAGGGCGAGGGAGGGAATGACCTTTTGACGGGCGGCGACGGTGACGACGTGATCCACGGTGGATACGGCGACGATCGGATCGACGGAGGCGGCGGCAACGATACACTGAACGGCGGACGCGGCTCTGACTTTGTCATGGGGGGCGATGGCGATGACGTGATGATTTCGGGCGGTGACGTCGGCGAAGACCGCGCGGGCCAGCTGGTACTTGGTGCGCCGTCGCGCCCGTTTCCTGATCCCTCGATTGACGATGCGCTTTTGAAACTCGTGGATTGGGCCGACCAGCCGCTCTATGCCGATGACATTTTTCTGGGTGGCGCGGGCAGCGACCACATGTACGTCAACACCTATATCAACGGCAAAAAGGACGCGATCCTCGACAACGTCAAAGAAGGTAGCCGCGACATCAACTGGCACGGTGTCGCCGGCGAAAACAATCGAATCCACGATCATTGGGTCGATGGGTTCGGCATCGATATCTTCGGCGATTTCAACGCCAACGAAGATACGATCTCGATCATCGGTCACACCACGGAAATCGAGATTTCCTACCAGGCCGTCGACACCGACAATGACGGGATCGATGATGCGGTATTGTCCCTCATCCGCGCGTATTCGCAGCAGGGCAACGGCGGCGGCGCCCATGACGAGGATGAATTGGGCATTCTCGCCGTCATCGGCGACATGGTCACAGCGGACATGGTCCAGACCGATGCCGGTGCGCATGACGGCATCGTCACCACCATCGACCAGTTGCAAGAGGCGCTGGCCCCGTCAGATGCTCCGTCATCAGTGGCACGACTGTCGGATGTATTCGGCTATGATGACAGGGACGTAGACGGGCGCCCCTTGACCGCTGATCCGCTCGCATATTCGGTCAATCCGTTCATGGACCTGGCCTCGAGCCAATTCGCATGGAACCAGCCCGCAACGACCCCAAAAACAGTCATCAACAGCGCGCCCGGCGGCACGTTCGATGGCACAAACTACCTTGAGATGGCGCACGATAACGCCGAACAGCAAGAAACGGGCGCATATCTTCTCAGCTTCGTTGCCGACACGCCCGGTGATGGAAATCAGGCGCTCTTGTCCAAGGATTTCGTGAACTTTCAGGACGGAGGGCATCTGACAATCTGGATCGATGGCAGCAGCAACCTCAAAGTGCGCTTTCAATCCGACAGTGGCCAGCAATATCTGCGCATGTCCGAAGACATCGTCGCCGGCGAAAACTACGACATCGCGTTCAGTTACGCACCGGACGGCATCGCGCTTTACGTCAATGGCGTCCTTGAAGACAGTGATGATGGCTTCTCTGCGGGTATGATCGGAAACGACAATTCCACGATCATCGGCGCATCGGCGCGGCGCAGGAACGACAATGACGATAATGCCGAATGGCAGTTCGATGGAACCATCGCGAATGTTGCAGTTCTGGACAATGCCCTGGACCCGTTCGACGCGATCCTGTTGGCCGCCAATGACAATGATCCTGCAATTCTGGGCACTCCGCCGGATGTGAATCCAGACCCTGACCCGACCCAACAGACCGTGACGCTGGAACTCGGATATGAACGGGTCGCGCAGCCCGACCGCGATACCTGGGTAAAGGTCACGTTCGACCAGGAGATCGAGGACGCCGTCGTTGTCATGGGCCCACTCGAGGCCAATGGCGGCCACGATGCCGTTGCCCACGTGCGCAAAGTCACGTCGACCGGTTTCGAATTCCAGATCAACGAATGGGCTTACCTTGACGGTGTGCACATGGAGGAAGGTATCAGTTGGATGGCCATTTCGGCCGGCACGCACACGCTCGCCACGGGCGAGGTGATCGCAGCGGGCAGTGCGCGCTCTTCAACGGGCTTGTCGGACACTGTTTCGGTTGATCTCGGCGGTTTTGTCGATACCCCCGCGATCTTTGCCCAGATTGCGTCCGCCAATGACACAACGGCCGCGACAGCGCGCCTTGTCACTGTGTCTGCAGATGAATTCCAGTTCCGTCTGCAAGAGGAAGAAGCCGCGCCCGATACCCAACGCGCCGCAGAGAGAATCGACTGGATCGCATTGGGCGACGATATCGGAGCGGTCCTCGACCTTGGCACCGTGAATGGCGGTCTCGATCATAGTTACACGTCGGTTGATTTTGATCCAACCGGCGGGGAAACGGTCCTGCTGGCCAACATGCAAACCATGTTCGGTGGCAACACGGCCAACCTGCGATACCGCGACCTCGAGGATGGCACGGTCCTTTTGTCGGTTGCAGAAGAACGGTCGCTCGACCAAGAACGCTGGCACATGGTCGAGGACGTGTCCCTGCTCACCGGTGCGGTCGGCAGTTACGAATTCGTGCTCGCCTGATTGCGCTTTGCACTGATTGCACCCGGCGGCGGGCCATCTGGCCCGCCTGACGATTGGTGCCACACCTGTTCTTGGGCCGCCAATTTCAGACGTCACCCGTCAACTCGAAAAGCGGTTCAAACCTGAACGCGGAACGCAGCCGGCACCCCTGTTACAGTCCGAATAGCCTGGGGCGGTCCCGCCAGCTCGTCGCGCCAACACGCGGGATCACATGCCCTTGGCACGACGCTCAACTTCTTCACGCCAGTCCCGGATCAGGGCGAAAACTCCCGGTGATC
This sequence comes from Pseudomonadota bacterium, assembly GCA_038532285.1. Taxonomy (GTDB): domain Bacteria; phylum Pseudomonadota; class Alphaproteobacteria; order Rhodobacterales; family Rhodobacteraceae; genus Tateyamaria. Next base: position 11,847 of record JBCBAV010000010.1, read on the forward strand.
GCGCCCCGGTTTCCACGGCTGCCTGCACGGATCATCGCGCGGAAGGACATGCGAGACTGCCGAACAAGAAGGGACCCGCTCGACGACGCAGGACGATCACGTCACCGAAAAATGAAGTCCGGACGCGGTTTGCCCCTAAACACTGCCGTCGGGCGGCGTCATTATGCGACTGACAAATGGTCCCGACGCATCGGGCCAACTGCACCTGACACGACGGGCTTCGCCCGCACTGGATAATAAAGACTGCATGCAATCTTCCTCCATCGCCATGACCCGCGATCTCGTCCTTGTCGGTGGCGGGCACACGCATGCGCTGGTGCTGCGCGCCTGGGCGATGAAACCGCTGCCGGGCGTGCGGCTCACCCTCGTGAACCCCGGGCCGACCACCGCCTATTCCGGCATGCTGCCCGGGCACGTGGCCGGACACTACAGCCGCGACGATCTCGACATCGACCTCGTGCGGCTGGCGCAATTTGCGGGCGCGCGGCTGGTGATGGCGGCGGCCACCGGCATCGACCGCACGGCGCGGCGGCTGCAAATTGATGATGGCCCCGACATTGGCTTTGACGTGCTGTCGCTCGACATCGGGGTGACCAGCATCATGGCCACGCTGCCGGGGTTCACGGAACATGCCGCACCCGCCAAACCGCTGGGGCCCTTTGCGCACCGCTGGCAGGACTACCTTGACCGGGGGCCGACGCGGGGCGTCGGGGTCCTCGGGGGTGGCATCGCGGGGGTGGAACTGGCGCTCGCCATGCGCCACCGCCTGCGTCAGATGGGCCACGACCTGCCCGTCACCATCATCGAAAAGGACCGCGCACTTTCGGCCCTCGTGCCTGGCACGCGCATGACACTGCTCGCCCGCATCGCCGCTGACGGCGTTACCTTGCGTGAAAACTGCACCGTCACCGGGGTGACCGCCGACCACGTCGCACTGGCAAAGGGTGATCCGATCCCCGCCGATTTCATCGTAGGCACCACCGGTGCCGCCCCGTACCCGTGGCTCACAGGCACCGGCCTTGCTGATGACGCAGGCTTCATCCCCGTCAACGCCAACCTGCAAAGCGCCGATCCCGCGATCTTTGCCGTCGGCGATTGCGCCCACCTCACCGCCTCGCCGCGCCCCAAGGCTGGCGTCTACGCCGTCCGACAGGCCCCGGTGCTCCTGAACAACCTCAAGGCCGCGCTGTCCGAATCCGGCGGGATGAAACCCTACCGCGCGCAAAAGGACTATCTCAAGCTGGTCTCGCTGGGCGAAAAGTCCGCCCAGGCCGAACGCTTTGGCCTGTCGCTGTCCGGCCCCGCCCTCTGGCGCTGGAAGGACCGGATCGACCGCGCCTTCATGGACAAGCTCAACGATCTGCCTGCCCCCGACGCGCCCGTCCGCCCCCATCCCCGCGCCGCAGGCGCCGACACGACCCACGGCGCCGACCGTTGCGGCGGCTGCGGGGCCAAGCTGGGGCCAGCCGCGCTGGCCGCAGGGCTGGCACAGGACACGCTGGGCGATGACGCCGCCGTGCTGGACACCGGCGGTCAGGCGCAGGTCATCAGCACCGACCATTTGCGCGGCTTTGTCGCCGACCACGCCGCCATGACCGCCATCGCGGCCATCCACGCCCTCGGCGATATCTGGGCCATGGGGGCCACGCCGCAATCCGCCACCGCCACGATCATCCTGCCGCACCAAAGCAGCGCGCTGGCCGCCCGCGCCCTGTCCGAAATCATGGACACCGCCCGCCGCGTCATGGGCGACGCCGGGGCCGAGATTGTCGGCGGCCACAGCACGCTGGGCGCGGAACTCACCGTCGGCTTCACCGTCACGGGCCTGTGCGACCGCGCACCGATCACGCTGGCAGGCGCGCGCCCCGGCGATCACCTGATCCTGACCAAACCGCTTGGCACCGGCGTTCTGATGGCCGCGCACATGCGCCACCGCGCCCGCGGCGCCGATGTGGCCGCCGCCCTGACGTCGATGATGCAGCCCCAAGGCACCGCTTCAAACATCCTTCACGCAGCCCACGCCATGACCGATGTGACCGGCTTTGGCCTCGCGGGCCATCTGCGCAACATCTGCCTGGCTTCCGGCACCGGCTCCCGGATCGATACGGCCCGCGTGCCCGTCCTGCCGGGGGCCGAGGCGCTCTCGTCTGCCGGCATCAGGTCCACGCTGTACCCCGAAAACGCCGCGGGCTTTGCCGACCCGGCCAGCCCGCGCGCGTCCCTGCTGTTTGACCCACAAACCAGCGGCGGCCTGCTGGCGGCTGTGCCGGGCGATGCCGACATGATCCTCGGGGACCTGCATGCTGCAGGCTACACCGCCGCCGTGATCGGTCAGATCACCGATCAGGTGGGGCAGGTCGACATCGTCTGACAGGTCGCGGCAATCTCGCCCGCCAACTGGTCAAAGGCCGCGCCCGTCATCGCCTGCGTCCGGAACCGCGCCACCGGGGTCACCGGATCATCCCGATGCGCGGTGGCATAAGCCGGGTCATAATGATCCACCGCCAGCGACCGGCACAGCGCCACGCGGTCATCGCTGTCAATCAGCGCGTTCCAGTGATCCACCACCTCGTGCCCGCGAAACCGGCGCAGATGCGCCAGCTTGGCCTTCAGCCCCTCCTGATCATCCAGCACCGACTTGTAGGCTCGCGCGAGGTACTGCGCCCGCGCATCAATCGGCGCGCTGATCTCGATCACCTGCGACGCCTTCATCGCCCGCCACAGCGCGGGGGGCAGGGTGATCGCGCCAATCTTGCTGCTCTCGGCCTCCACGATCACGGTGCGGGCCGGGTCCATCTTGTGGATCTCCATCGCAAGCCGCGTCTCAAACGCTTTTTGGCTCGGCTGCGGGGTGCCCATCCCACCCAGCAGCGATCCACGATGCGCCGCCAACCCCTCCAGATCAATCACCTGCACCCCGCGCGCCTGCAGCTTGGCCAGCAGTTCCGTCTTGCCCGTCCCGGTATGCCCCGCCAGCCGCACCAGCGTGATCGGCAGGTCCCGGTCATAGAGGTAATCCACCACCGTCCGGCGATAGCTCTTGTACCCGCCCTGCACGGTCACCGCGGGCCAGCCGATTTCCTTAAGCATCCACGCAAACGCCCCCGACCGCTGCCCGCCGCGCCAGCAATAGACCAGAGGCCGCCAGTTGCCCGGCTTGTCCGCCAGATGCACCCGCAAATGTCGCGCCGCATTTTCAAACACCAGCGCCGCGCCCACCTTGCGCGCCCTGAACGGAGAGTCCTGTTTGTACATCGTTCCGACCCGCGCCCGCTCCTCGTCATCGAGAACGGGCAAGTTGATCGCGCCGGGCACGTGATCCTCGGCAAACTCACTCGGGCTGCGCACGTCGATGATCGTGTCAAAACCGAGGGTCGCGACGTCGGAAAAATGGGTCAGTTCTTGCATCGCCGAAAGATAGCACGATGCACGAGAAAGCGACGAAAATCTCGGGTCAGGCGCCGCTCTTCGAATGTATGTTTCCCGACAGGTGGCGTTCGGGCACCGCAGGGATATAGCAATATTATGCACATTCTCGCGTTCCGAATGGTCCTTGGGGCGCGACATCATCGGACCTCGTTTTGTACAAAACACCGCCTGAATTGAACGTTTTCGTCCGCGAGCATCATCCAACTCGTCAAATTCCACCCGCAAACTACCTGTCGCTGCCAACGGTTTGACAAAGGTGATGGTATGCAGGTCCTCCACGTGTTCGGCTCGACCCAGGACGAGTTTTATTACGAACTGTCGAAAATGTACGCATCGGCCGTCGTTCAGCCGACCGGCGTGCACCACCGATTTGCCGCTGTTAGTCCTTCGGGGCATTGGAGATTTGGGCCAACCCCACACGATCTTGGGCCTGCCATGACGCTCGATGCCGCGCTTGGGCAGATGGGTGCCCCGGACCTGATGGTGCCACACATGTTCTGCCGCAAAGGCATGACCACCTATCGCGCCCTGTTCGAAGATCTCTTGGAAATTCCGGTCGTCGGTGCGCCGGCCGCCGTCGCCGGTCTTGCCACCAGCAAGCTGTGGACCCGCGACGTGGTATCAAGCGCCGGTGTCAAAGTCGCCGACGCACAGCGGCTTGGTGCAGGAGAAGTGCCCGCACTTTCAGTGCCTTACGTGGTCAAACCCGATAGCGAGGATAATTCGCTTGGCATTTCCGTGGTGCATGATGCATCCGACGCCGAAAAAGCGGTGGCGCATGCCCGCAGCTTTGCCGAAACGGTGTTTGCCGAAAGCTACATTCCCGGTCGCGAACTGCGCGCCGCTGTCATCGAGCGTGATGGCGCGCTTTTTGTGCCAGCGTTCATCGAATATCCGGTGAGCGAAGCCCGCCCGATCCGCGAGGTTGAAGACAAACTTGAAACCAACCGCGACGGCAGCCTGCGCCAGTCAGGCCGCGCGGATGCACAACCGATCTGTCCCGCGCATGTGTCCGAAGAATTGGCGACAAAGCTGACACACGCCGCCAAGATTGCGCATCGTGCCTTGGGGGCCCGGCATTATTCGTTGTTCGATTTCCGCGTGCACGCAGAAACCGGCGAGCCTTACCTGCTCGAAGCGGGATTGTTCTGGTCTTTCAGTACCTTGAGCGCAATCAGCAAGATGCTGACCGGCTGTGGTGAGGACCCTGAAGAGGTTGCGCGCGGTATCTGGGTCGATGCCGCCTCCGCCCGTCAGAACCCAATCGACAAAGCAGCGTAACCCGGTCTGTCACGCGACCTAACGCTCAATTGAGATGAGGAGACATGCGCATGGCACTTGATAAATCGAACCAGCATCGATTTGAACCGACCCGCGTTGCGGGCGAGGCCGCGTTGCAAGCCTTTGCCCCAGGTATGGGGCAGCGCTATGAGAACGCGCGCAATTTTGACCGCGGCCCGGGCCAGCACCGGGACGTGTCGCAGCTGTCGCCGTATTTGCGCCGACGTCTTGTTACCGAACAGGATGCCGTCGCTGTTGCCCTTGCCGAGCATGGGCCGGAGAACGCAGAAAAGTTCATCCAAGAGGTGATCTGGCGCGGCTATTTCAAAGGCTGGCTTGAGCGCCGACCGGTCATTTGGGACCAATACTGCGATGACCTGACCCGCGACTTGGCTGCCATCAAACGGGACCGCGGATTGCGCGCGCGGTATGAACAGGCTGTGGCCGGTCAATCCGGGCTCGACTGTTTCGACGCGTGGGTCGAAGAACTGTGTGAAACCGGCTACCTGCATAATCACGCTCGAATGTGGTTCGCCTCGATCTGGATTTTTACGCTGGAACTGCCATGGCGTCTGGGCGCGGACTTTTTCTACCGCCATCTGATCGACGGCGACCCCGCATCAAACACCCTTGGCTGGCGCTGGGTCGCAGGCTTGCACACGCGCGGCAAACCCTATCAGGCACAAGCCTGGAACATCGCCAAGTTCACGGGCAACCGCTTTGATCCGTCCGAGGGCGACCTTGCCGAGGTGGTCGAAGGGCGCGAGCACGAGGAACCTGAGGGCTTGCCCAATGTCTGCCCCGTGCGCACTCCCGCAGCACCCGATCCGACGCAAAAGACCGCGCTTCTGATCACCGAAGAAGACTGCCGCCCGCAGGATTTTGATCTGCAGGCTTTTGACATTGTCGGTTGTGCCACACTGTCTGCCAGTCATCTGCGGTCCCCACTGGATGTAGCGCCAGGGGTTACAGCCTTTGAACAGGGCGCATTGACCGACGCTGCAGGTGGCGCAGGATTTGAGCCAACCGCGTTGGTCGCGGCCAAAGTCGATGCCCTTGTCGGCTATGCAAAATCTGTGGGTGCACAGCAGATTGCGACGCCCTTTGTCCCAACAGGCCCCTTGCGTGATTGGCTGATCGACGCGCAACCGGCCCTTGATGCAGAGGGGATCGCCTTGACCGAGTGGCGCCGCGACTGGGATGACGCGATCTGGCCATATGCAACGGCTGGCTTCTTCAAGGTGAAAAAGCAGATTCCGAACATCCTCGACAAGGTGGGCCTGCTTTGACCGATGTGGTGATCATAGGCGCGGGCATGGCGGGCATTGCCTGCGCCCGCGCCTTGAAGTCCGCCGGGGTGCCGGTGCGCCTGATCGACAAAGGCCGCGGCATCGGTGGACGCGTGGCGACGCGGCGTGTGGAGGTCGCGGGCGACCTGGTAACCTTTGATCATGGCACGCAGTACCTCGACGACAGCGCAGCAGCCAAGGCAATCGCCGGTTTCGCGACAGGTTCAACCGGAACCTGGGACATGGGTGGCGGGAAGCGCCGTTTGGTCGGAATTCCCGGCATGTCTGCGTTGCCCAAGGCGCTGGCAGAAGGTCTGGATGTGACGCTTGCAACGCGCATGGTGAACGTAACCGAAGAGAAAGACGGCTGGCATATCCAGACCGAGACAGGTCAAACGACCGCAACGCACCTGGTGATAACTGTTCCTGCGCCGCAATTGTCGCCGCTGCTGGGACAGGAGCACCACTTGGTGCAATCCGCCAGCAAGGCAGTCTTTGCGCCGTGTCTGACACTGATGGCTGTGCTGGACGCGGACACATCTGCGCCATTTGTCACGCGGCGTGATGCGGCTGCGAACCTGACCTGGATCGCCCGGAATGACAGCAAGCCGGATCGGGTGACTGGCCCCCAGACGTGGGTCGCGCAGGCCCATCCCGACTGGAGCGCGCGTCACATCAACAACGACCGGGACGAGACCAAGGCGCGCATGGCAGAAATGCTATGTGACGTTTTGCAGGTTGAGACGAAACGCGTGCAGCACACCGGCTTGCAGGGCTGGCGCTATGGGTTGGTACAGACGCCGCTTGGGCGTCCGTTTCTTTCACATGGCACGCTTTGGATCGGCGGCGACTGGTGCATTGGCGGCAAAGTGCAGGACGCCTGGTGCTCTGGCACGGCAATTGCAGCTGATTTGTTGCAACACGCCTTTCTCGCGGATGCGACGCGTGCAGGATAGAGGCCGCGGCGCAATCCACAGGTCGTTTCGGCTGGCAAGGGCGCTAGGTTATTCACGTGCCGGAGTCCGGTGAGGTTTTGTATGGTTCGAGGCGATTGATATGATCCAGACATTGGTTCTTGGCGGTGTTGCGGTGGGCATCGCCGCGGCCGGTGCGGCGTATGTATCCGCAACGCGGTCGGTTGAAACGCCCGCCTACGAGGTGGTGCTGAGCGATGGCGTTTTTGAGCTGCGCCGATACCCCGAGATGACCCTGGCCCAGGTGACGCGCAGCGGTTCAAGGCGTAGCGCTGTGCAAGCCGGGTTTTCCCCGCTGGCGCGATACATCTTTGCCAAGGACCGGGAGGGCGACAAGATCGCGATGACCGCGCCCGTGGTGCAAAAACCCGGCGATGCCGCGTGGACCGTGGCGTTCATCCTGCCCGCGGGCATGTCGGCGGCGGATGCGCCCGTGCCCAGTGGCGACGTCGAGGTGGTTACCGAACCCGCGCGCCTGATGGCGTCGATCCGGTTTTCAGGCCCGTGGCGCGATGGCCGGTTTGATGAACAGGCCGATGCGTTGATGGCATGGGTCGCGGGGCAGGGGCTGAACGCAACAGGACCGGTGGAGTTCGGGTACTACAACGACCCGTTCACGCCCGCCTTTCTGCGCCGCAACGAGGTACTGGTGCCGGTAGAGCGGTCGGGCAGCTAGGCCCGTCCGCGTCAGTCTTCGAGCAATGCGAGCTTGGGCATCAGGCCCAGCAATTCGCGGGTATACGCCTCGCGCGGTGCGGCAAAGAGCGCCTCGGCGTCATTCACCTCGACCATCTTGCCCTGTTTCATCACCGCAACCCGGTCGCACATCTGGCGTACGACAGGCAGGTCGTGGCTGATGAACAGCATGGTCAGCCCCAGATGTTCCTGCAGGTCCTTGAGGATATTGAGGATTTGTGCCTGCACCGACACGTCGAGCGCGCTGGTCGGCTCATCACAAATCAGGAACCGGGGCTGCGTGGCCAGGGCCCGCGCGATGGAAATCCGCTGGCGTTGCCCGCCGGAAAACTCGTGCGGATATTTCTGGTAGGCATCGCGGGCCAGCCCGACCTTGTCGAGCAGTTCGCGCACGCGCGGCTCGGTCTTGCCCCGGGGCATGATGCCGTGATGCCAGAGCGGTTCGGCGATGATGTCACCCACTTGCATGCGGGGGTTCAGGCTCGAAAACGGATCCTGAAAGATCATCTGGATCTGGCGGCGGTACTTTGCGAGCGCGGCCTTATCCATGGCGGCGATGTCGGCGCCGTCGAAATAGGCGTGCCCGCCGTCGATGGAATGCAGCGTGGCGATCATGCGGGCGACGGTGGATTTGCCCGACCCGCTTTCGCCCACGATGCCGAACACCTCGCCGTCGCGGATGTCAAAGCTGACATCGTCCACGGCGTTGAAATAGGTGCGGTTCGACGGCAGCAGGGCGGATTTGCGCACGAAGCGTTTGGTCAGGTTCTCGGCACGCAGCAGGACGCCCGATTGCGACGCCTCGGGCTTGTGCCAGTCGCGGGCCAGATCCTCGATCTTGAACACGTTTTCCCGACCACCATAGGTCACGCGCGGAAAGCGGTGCACCTTTTTGTGCGGGCGCGGCACGGCAGAGATCAGCGCCTGGGTATAGGCATGCTGCGGCGCGCCAAGGATCTGGTCGGTGGTGCCGCTTTCGACGACCTCACCATTGTACATGACGGTGACCTGTTCGGTAGTGTCCGCGATCACGCCCATGTCGTGGGTGACAAGGATCACGCCGATCTGGCGGTCTTCGGCCAGTTTCTTGATCAGGTCGAGCACTTGCGCCTGGATCGACACGTCGAGCGCTGTGGTCGGCTCGTCCGCCACGATCACCTTGGGGTCGGAACACAGCGCAAGCGCGATCACCACGCGTTGGCGCATACCGCCCGAAAACTGGTGCGGGTACTGATTGAACCGTTCCTCGGGGTCGGGGATGGCGACCGCGTTCAGCAGTTCGAGCGCGCGGACCTTGGCCTTGTCCGCCGACAGGTTGAGGTGCAGCTGGATCGTTTCGACCAGTTGTTCGCCCACGGTAAAGAGCGGGTTCAACGAGGTCAGAGGATCCTGAAAGATCATTGCGATCTCTTTGCCACGAATGTTGCGCTTTTCGTCAGGCCCGAGCGCGTCGATGCGGCGCCCGGCCAGCCAGATCTCGCCCTGGCTGACAAAGGCGGGCGGGTCGAGCAGACCGATCACCGCGTTGCCGGTCATCGACTTTCCCGCGCCACTTTCACCCACGACGCCGCGGATTTCACCGGGGCGGATGTCGTAGCTGACATTGCGCACCGGCTGGAACAGGCCGTAGCGGGTGGGGATGTCGACGGTCAGGTTGCGAATGGACAGGATCGGTTCGGTCATTTCAGCCTCGGGTTCAGGGCATCACGCAGCCAGTCGCCCAGCAGGTTCACGGCAAGGGCCAGCGCCAGCAGGGTGCAGGCCGGGAAGAACAGGATCCACCATTCACCCGAGAACAGGAAACCCTGGCCGATGCGGATCAGCGTGCCCAGCGACGGTTGGGTTGGCGGGGCGCCCACGCCAAGAAAACTCAGCGTCGCCTCGGCGATGATGGCCAGCGCCAGCGAGATGGTCGCGATCACAAGCACAGGCGACATCACATTGGGCAGCACGTGGCGCAGCATGATGGCGAGCGACGGGCGTCCGATCATCTGGGCGGCGGCAACGTAGTCCTTGGATTTTTCGACCATCGCCGATCCGCGCACGACGCGGGCAAACTGGACCCAGTCGCTGAGCCCGATGGCGAGGATCAGCACCCAGATCGCCATCTGGTCGCGGTATTCGACCGGGGTGATCCCCTTGGCAATGCCAAAGATCAGCATTGCGACAAGGATCGACGGAAAGGTCAGCTGAACGTCGGCCGCCCGCATGATGATCGTATCGGTCCAGCCACCCACGTACCCCGCCAGAAGGCCAAGGATGATGCCCAGCACCATCGCCAGCAGTACCGCGGAAAAGCCCACGAACAGCGAGACTCGCAAGCCGTAGAGGATGGTCGAAAAGATATCACGCCCCTGGTCATCGGTGCCCAGCCAGAAGCTGTCGCCGGTGAACGCGTTGGCCTGACCGGGCGGGGTAAAGCCGTTCATCAGGTTCAGGCTGGCGGGGTCAAACGGGTTGGTTGGGGCCACCAGCGGGGCCAATACGGCTGACAACACCAGCAGTGATGCGACAGCCGCAGAGACCATCGCCACGGGCGAGCGGCGGAATGCGTAAAACAAGTCGCTGTCTACCGCGCGGCGCAGGCGGGTCGGGGCCGCCTCGGGTGCGCTTGTGGCGCGGGTTTCGGTTGTCTCGGTCATGTGTCGGCCCCCCGCAGACGTGGGTCAATAAAGGCGTAAAGGATGTCGACGATCAGGTTGATCACCACAAACATCACCGCGATCAGCATCAGGTAGGCGGCCATCACGGGGATATCGACGAACTGGACGGCGTTGATAAAGAGCAGCCCCATGCCCGGCCACTGAAACACCGTTTCCGTGATGATCGCAAAAGCGATGATGGCCCCCAGTTGCAGACCGATTATGGTGACGACCGGCACCATTGTGTTTTTCAGCGCGTGACGGAAATGGATGCTGCGGTCGGCAAGCCCGCGGGCGCGGGCAAAACGGATGTAGTCCTGCCGCAGCACTTCGAGCATCTCGGAGCGCACAAGCCGCATGATCAGCGTCATCTGGTACAGCCCCAGCGTGATGGACGGCAGGACCAGCGAGGCGCGCCCGCTTTCCGTCAATAGCCCGGTGCTCCACCATCCGATGTCCACGACCTCGCCGCGCCCAAAGCTGGGCAGCCAGCCCAATTCGACCGAAAACAGGTAAATCAGCAGGATGCCGATGAGAAAGGTGGGGAGAGACACGCCGATCAGCGACGCCGACATGATGAAATTGGCCACCCACCCCTCTCGTCGGATGGCGGTGTAGACGCCAAAGCCGATACCGAAGACCACCGCAAAGATGGCCGAGATCATCGCCAGTTCCAACGTGGCGGGGGCGCGTTCGAGGATGATCTCGGACACTTCGCGGCCCTGCCGGTAGCTGACGCCGAAATTGCCCTGCACTGCCTCTTGGAGGAAGCGGACGTATTGTACCGGGAAAGGTTGGTCGAGGCCCAGTTGCGCGCGCAGGCGGTCGATATCCTCCTGCGTGCGTTCCTGACCCAGCATATTGTCGATCGGATCGCCGACAAAGTTGAACATCGAAAAGGCGACAAGCCCCACGACCAACAGCACCAGGACGGATTGCCCGATGCGCCTGAGAACAAAAGACAGCATGTTTGGCTTTCAGCAGTGTTGGGGGGCCTGTCGCGGCCCCCGCAAAAGTGATCAGTTCACGGTAACCCAGCGCAGGACAAAGAAGTTGTCGGGCCGCTGTGTCAGCGCCACGTTGGACCGCACGCCCCAGACCAAAGGCTGCACATAGAGCGGCACATAGGCGGTCTCATTCTGCATGATGGTCGCAACCTCGTCGAGCATGGCCTGACGTTTGCCGTCGTCAATCTCCGACTGGATCATCGGCAGCAGTTCATCAACGCGCGCGTTCGAATAGCCGCCAAAGTTCCACGAGCCCAGCTTTTTCTCGGCATTCGGCGTGGAGCCGAGGAAGCGGATCGGGTGTTCGGCGTCGAACGTGCCCGGCGACCAGCCCAAAAGGTACATGTCGAAGTTGTCAGCGCGCAATTCGGGCCAGTAGTTCTGGACCGGCATCGCGTCCAGCACCGGGTCGAGGCCAACCTGGGCCAGCATGCCGGTGATCGCCTGACAGACCGCTTCGTCGTTCAGGTAGCGGTCGTTGGGGCATTTCAGCTCGACCCGGGCACCGGCGGCGCCGGCCTCTTCCAGCAGGGCGCGGGCGGCGTCGGGTTCATAGGCCGTAGGGCTGACTGCACCGGAAAAGCCGCGCATCGCGGGGCTGACCAGTTGGCTGGCCACTTCGGCATTGCCGCGCATGATGGTTTGCAGGATGGCGGGGACGTTCACCGCCTTGGCCACCGCTTCGCGCACCTTGGCGTCGGTGAACAGGTCCGACGATCCCTGACCGCTTTCGGCGGCACCGGGCTGCTGGTCAAAACCGAGCATGATCACCCGTGCCTCGATCCCCTGGATCACGTTGACGTTGGGGTCCTGTTTCAGGCGAGCCACGTCCTGGATCGGCACCGGGTTGATGAAATCCACATCGCCCGAGATCAGCGCGGCAAGCGCGGTGGCAGGGTTCTGGATCGGGGTCAGTTCGGCGCGGGTCAGGTTGTGTTCAACCGTATCCCACCAGCCGCCATGGGGTTCCAGCACGGTGCGCAGGCCGGGTTCGCGTGCAGTGATTTGGAACGCGCCGGTGCCGTTTGCGTTCAGCGTGGCAAAGTTGCCCGCTTCCTTGTCGGGCCGTGCGGAATTGTTCGCCTCGGCCCAGCCGCTGTCCATCATCATCCAGTTGGCGATGCTGTCGGGAAAGATCGGGTTCGGCGCGCTGGTCATGATGTCGACGGTGAAGTCGTCGACCTTGACCACCTCGGTGACCGAGGCAAACCAGCTGCGCACGTCCGCTTCTTCGCTGGAGGCGCGTTCGTAGGAAAAGACCACGTCATCGGCGTTGAAAGCGGCGCCATCGTGGAATGTCACGCCCTGCCGCAGAACGAAACGCCAGCCTTCGCCCGCGCCAATCGGTTCCCAACTGGTGGCAAGGGCCGGTTCGATCGACATATCCTTACCGCGGCGCACAAGCCCTTCATAGACGTTGTTCAGAAAGCCAAGCACAGGCGCGGAGTTCACCGCGTGCGGGTCCATGGTTTGCGGATCGGTTGTGACCGCGAATTTGAATTCTTCGGCAGAGGCAGCGGTGCCGAGGGTCAAGGCGAGGGGCAGTATGAATCTGAGCATGGGCGTCCTCATTGTACGGTGCCGTGGGGCAGCGCCTGTTGATGAGCGGTCAGGGTACAGCCGCGCGCCGGGAAAGAGAAGTGGCTGGTGCCGCGCCGGGGTGACGGCCGATCTGCGCTGGGCGACGGGATTGCATTGATTTCAGCGATTTCAGCGGTCCCTGTTTTGTGAAAAAACCCACGCGCAGCGCTCTGTTAACGACACATCACCAGCCTTGGTAAAGCCTCTACAAGATCACACCAAGTTTGCCGCCAGTTGGTCTAGCTGGCACGAAAGCCACTAGAAAAACCAGAACGATCCAATATCCACATCGGCGGCCGACACGTTCTGCAAGATGATTGTCCCTTCGCCAGCAACTTCGACCCGCGTATTTGTACCGGCCTGAAACCAGTTCACGTCCGCTGCTGTGATTTTTTGCAGGTTGTAGAGGTTGATCACCTCGGCCGAGAATGGGTCGGTGTTGAAATCCTCGATGGTGTCCGTTCCAAAATTCGGGTTGAACACAAAACGGTCAGCGCCCAGGCCACCATTCAGGGTGTCATTTCCGATGCCTCCGTTGAGGATATCGTTTCCATCCCCGGCACGTAGCCGATCGTTCCCGCTGCCACCAAGAAGCGTGTCCTGCCCGTCGCCGCCGACAACCAGATCATCACCGTCAGCGCCCATCAGCAGGTCGTGACCAATTCCCCCGTACAACCTGTCCGCCGACGCGCCGCCATTCAGGGTGTCATTGCCCTCTTCCCCGTTCAACAAATCGAAACTGCTGCCGCCGTGCAGACTATCGTCGCCCATCCCGCCGAACATCCTGTCCCGGCCGCCGCCGCCCAAAAGCGTGTCGTTCTCGTCGGGTGAATCGAATGCGCCGCTGAGCGAATTGCCATAAAGCGTGTCGTCTCCGTCGCCACCGATCAGCAGGTCATCGCCGTCGCCACCGTCCAACCTGTCGTTCCTGCCGCGACCGAACAGGGTATCGTCGCCTTCGCCGCCGAACAGGGTGTCACCGCCGTTGCCACCGTCCAATTCATCATCTCCGGCATAGCCAAAGATCAGGTCAAAGTCCTCGAGCGCGCGTATCGTGTCGTCGCCCTGCGTGCCGTACAGGTAATCTTTCCTTCTGCTGCCGATGATCAGTGCCATGGTGCCACCCTTTACTGTTACTGCCATTAGCGTGGGGTACAACTCAGACGGGAGTCAAGATTCTCGACGCTGGGGCTTAGCTGATGCCTGTGATGACGGTCGCTGGCGTCGCTTTCGCAGGTAGTGCAGATCAGTGGTAACCACTGCGTTGGCTAGGCGCCAAAACAGAAAGGGCGACGCAACGCGCCGCCCTTTCGCATGAACCGGACAAAACGTCAGTTCATGGTGAAGTATTTCACCTTTGGCTGATCCTCGGGATCAACCTCGATGCCGACACCGTCGGCCATGCCCCAGTTCAGCACCTGGTGGTGGATGGGGATGTAAAGCTGTTCGTCCTGGATCACGCGCCAGATCGACGCAATGTCGGCGTCACGCGCCGCGAGATCGGTGTTGGACGCGAGCGAGGCGATCTTGGCATCCAGATCGTCATTGTCGAACCCGGTGCCGTTCCACGTGCCGATATCGCTTTCGCGGCCGTGCACGAGGAAGTTGAAGATGTATTCGCTGTCATAGGTCGGAACACCCCAGCCCAGCATGTAGAAGTCGGTCTTGCTGTCGGTGATCTTGGGAAAGTGCTGTGCCTTCGGGATCGCTTCGAGGTTCACGGTGATCCCGATCTGTCCCAGCATGCCAACCGCGGCCTGACAGATCGCCTCATCGTTGATGTAGCGGTCATTCGGGCAGTCCAGACGGATCGAGAAGCCATCGCCGAAGCCGGCTTCGGCCATCAGCGCCTTGGCGCCTTCGACGTCGGTCGAGCTTTCGGCGTCCATGTCAGCGGTCCAGCCGTTGACAAATGGCGGTGCGATCATGCCTGCGGGTTGCGACTGTCCGCGCATTACGACCTGCTGAATGGCGTCGCGGTTGATCGCCATCGACATCGCCTTGCGCACGCGCACATCGGCGAGCGGGTTGGCGCCGTCGATGTTGTCGGCCTCCAGATCAGCGGCACCCTGGTTCATGCCAAAAAAGATCACGCGGTTCTGCGGCGCTTTCTTGACGGTCAGGCCGTCGGCGGCATCCACGCGCTGCAGATCCTGCACGGGCATATCCTGAAGAAAGTTCACCTCACCCGACAGCAGCGCTGCGACACGGGTCGCGGCGTTCTGGATGGGGGTGTAGATGATTTCGGTTACTTCCATCGGGAACTGATCGCGGCCCCAGTAGTCCTCGTTGATGGACATCACGGTTTTCACGTCGGGCTCGCGGCTGTCCAGCTTGTAGGGGCCGGTGCCGTTGACGTTGCTGGTGGCAAACGTGATCTCGCCGCCTTCAAAATCCTGAACGTTGACGGTGTTGTTCGCTTCGGTCCAGCCCTTGTCCATGATGAACAGGTTGGTCAGGTTCGAAGGCAGGATCGGGTTCGGACCATCGGTGGTCATCTCGATGGTGAAATCATCGACGGCGCGCACGCTGGTGATCGAACCGATCAGCTCTTTCATGTCCGAGTTGGGCTGTTTGGCACGCTCAAAGCTGAACACCACGTCTTCGGCAGTAAACGCCGCGCCGTCGTGAAAGGTCACACCCTGGCGCAAGTTGAACACCCAGACGTTCGGATCATCTGCCTTGGGCGCCCAGTCCGTCGCAAGCGCAGGTTCGAACGCGCCGGTGACGTCGCGGATGATCAGCGGTTCGTACATCTGGTGCCGGATGGTGTGGGTCGGCCCTTCGTTTTGCGCATGCGGGTCCAATGTCAGCGCGTCACCCGCGCGGGCCCATCGCAGCGTCTCGGCATTTGCAAGCGCCGTTGTCGACAGCAGCGCTGAGACAACAAGCAGACTGGTAACTCTATTCATGTAACTCTCCCTTGAAGGTTGGTTTTTTGGCCGCGAAGCGGGCTTTGGTGGCGTTGGTCATGGGGTGTGGCGCACATCTGACTGCCGCGTACACCCAAAGACTCGGCCGCATGCATCAGGTGTACATGCGACTGGATGGCGCCCACAAGGCCTCGATCGGGATTGGAGGGCGTATGGATGCCGTGCGGCCCTGATTTCAAGCTGGGACACCTGCCGCACGTGGCCGCGTTTTGCGTTTTTGGGCCTTGCCAATCGGAGCCCGGCGGCGTGCCGCGTGATCGACCGTTTGCATCGAAAAAAATCGCTTCTTTTCATTTACCTTCTGAAAACTTGACATCTCCGGCTTGATTTATTGCCGCGCGTAAAGATTAATTGAGCCAAGAGGAGGCCGTTCTTCGGCAAATGCGCATGACCAAGATCAGGAATATGGAAGAGTTTGCCGCGATCAGCGGGATCTCGCGGCCGACTGTCTCCAAGTACTTTAACGATCCCGGCAGCGTGCGGCCGCGCACCCGTGCACGGATCGAAGAAGCGCTGAAAGAGCACGATTATCGCCCGAACATCTATGCCGTGAACCAGAACCGCAAGCTGACCAAGGCGGTGGGTATCGTGGTGCCGCTTCTGGTGGATCCATATTTTGCCGAGATCGCCCGCAAGCTCGAACGTTGTTGCATCGAGAAAGGCTATCGGCCGACGCTGTTCAGTGCCCATGGGCAGCCCGATCATGAGGTCGAAGTGCTGGAGAGCTTGCGAGGATTGAAACCGGCGGGTGTCTTGTTGGCGCCCTTGGGTCGGTCCTCTGATCATGCCGTGCTTGAAAAATTCTGCGCCGACGTGCCCACGCTGATCTTTGACAGTTCGGTGGGGGAGTTCGGCCTGTCTTTTGTCGGCTCTGATAATCAGCAGTTCACCACGCACATTACCGACTATTTGTGCCGCACTGGCGAACCGCCGTGCTTTTTCGAGATGAAGACACCCGCCAACCCCAATGCGCACCGGCGGCGGCAGGCATACCTTGATGCGATGGAGCAGTTCGGCCAACCAGCCAAGGTGATTTCGATCGACGGCGAGGGTTGGGAGTTCGAAGAGATCGGGCGGCAAGGTGGGCACAAGGCCTTTGAAGACGGCGCGTTCAGCACGAACACGGTGCTGTGCAGCAATGACCGTCTGGCCATCGGATTGCTCACTGCATGCTATGAACGGGGCATCAAGGTGGGCCGGGGCTCTGACTGCTCGATTCGGGTCGCAGGGCAGGATGGGCACCCGCATTCACGTTTCACTTGTCCACCGCTGACGACGATCTCGCACGATTATGACGCCGTTTCACGCACCGCGGCGGACAGTCTGTTTTCTGCGATAGATGGTCATGTAACACCTTGGAAAAGCACGCGTATCGAGGGCAAGCTGACCTTGAGAAGCAGCGCCTGACACAGCATAACTTTACGCGCGTAAAATTTTTGTTGACGTCGCGTGATGGTCTGCCTTAGCGTTGTGGGACAACATCCAATAGGGAGGAAATTGGGATGTCTATTTCACGCACGCTGCGTGCGGCGACGGCTATGTCGCTGATCACGGCCACCAGCGCCTTTGCTGACGGGCACAGTGCCACGATCACCATCGCCACTGTGAACAACGGCGACATGATCCGGATGCAGGGCTACACCGACAATTTCACCGAACAGACCGGCATTGCGGTCGAGTGGGTCACACTCGAAGAGAACGTGCTGCGTCAGCGCGTGACGACGGACATCACCACCAAGGGCGGTGCCTTCGACATCATGACCATTGGCATGTACGAAGCGCCGATCTGGGGCTCGAACGGCTGGCTCGTCCCGCTGGATGATCTGTCAGACGAGTATGACGTAGGCGACATCCTGCCCGCCATGGCAGGCGGACTGAGCCATGACGGCACGCTGTATGCGGCACCTTTCTATGGCGAAAGCTCGATGATCATGTACCGCACCGACCTGATGGAAAAGGCCGGCATGGACATGCCCGCGTCGCCCACATGGGAATTCATCGCCGAAGCAGCGGCAGCCATGACCGACCGCGACAACGACATCAACGGCATCTGTCTGCGCGGCAAACCCGGCTGGGGCGAAGGTGGCGCGTTCATCAACGCGATGGCCAACTCGTTTGGCGCGCGCGTGGTGGACGAGAACTGGAACGCGCAGCTCGACAGCGAGGCGTGGGCCAACACGCTGAACTTCTACAAGGGCATGATGGATGCGTCCGGCCCCACTGGCTACGCCACCAACGGCTTTAACGAGAACCTGTCGCTGTTCAACCAGGGCAAGTGCGGCATGTGGATCGACGCCACTGTGGCCGCGTCCTTTGTGACCGGTGACGACAGCACCGTGGCCGACAGCGTCGGTTTTGCTCTGGCGCCGAACACCGGCAAGGGCAAGAACGCCAACTGGCTCTGGGCATGGGCACTGGCCATCCCGGCTGGCACGCAGCAGACGGACGAAGCAAAGCAGTTCATCGAATGGTCCACCTCGAAGGACTACATCGAACTGGTCGCCGCAAACGAAGGCTGGGCCAACGTGCCTCCGGGTGCGCGGAAGTCTCTTTATGAGAACCCCAACTACACGAGCGTTCCCTTTGCCCAGATGACCCTCGACTCGATCCTGTCGGCGGATCCGAACAACCCGACCGTGGATCCGGTGCCTTACGTTGGTATCCAGTTCATGGCGATCCCGGAATTCGCAGGCTTCTGGACCGAAGTGAGCCAGGAGTTCTCGGCCGCCTACGCCGGTCAGCAGACCGTCGAAGAGGCGCTGGCCAAAGGACAGGCGATCGTGAACGACGCCTTGGAAGCAGCAGGCTACCGTTAATCACGGTTCCCTCCCGGGCAGGGGCGGCGGTGTCGTCGCCCCTTGACCCTCCCGCTGACGCGGCCCCACCCTGAACTGTCACCACTGGGCGTCTTCGCCTGACAATAGGATTATGTTCAATGGCCACCAAAGCCTCCAGATCTGCAGCCCGCGTGATGATGGCGCCGGCCGTCGTCCTGCTGCTGGGCTGGATGCTGGTGCCATTGATCATGACCCTCTATTTCTCGTTCACCAAGTACCTGCCGCTGCGTGGCGACAGTCTTGAACGTGGACTGGATTGGGTCGGGTTCACCAACTATGCGCGGTTCATTTCCTCAAGCTCGTTCTGGCCATCGGTGCAGACGACGCTTGTGATGGTGGGCGGCGTTCTGCTGATCACCGTCGTGCTGGGCATCCTGCTGGCGATGCTTTTGGATCAACCGATCTGGGGGCAGGGTGTAGTGCGTATCCTCGTGATTGCGCCGTTCTTTGTGATGCCGACAGTATCCGCGCTGGTGTGGAAGAACATGATGATGGATCCCGTGAACGGGATCCTCGCCCACCTGTGGCGCTTTTTCGGGGCCGAGCCGATATCGTGGCTTTCGGACGTGCCATTGGGGTCCGTCGTGATGATCGTGTCGTGGCAATGGCTGCCGTTTGCGACGCTGATCCTGCTGACCGCGATCCAGTCTCTGGACAGCGAACAGCTCGAAGCCGCCGAAATGGACGGCGCCCCAAACCTCAAGCGGTTCTGGCACATCATCCTGCCGCACCTGAGCCGGGCGATCACGATCGTGATCCTGATCCAGACAATCTTCCTTCTGTCGATCTTTGCCGAGATTTTTGTGACCACCGGCGGCGCCTTTGGCACCCGCACGCTGACCTACCTGATTTTTCAGCGCGTCATCGACAGCCAGAATATCGGGTTGGGGTCTGCGGGCGGCGTCTATGCCATCATCCTTGCCAATATCGTTGCGATCTTCCTGATGCGCATCGTCGGAAAGAACCTCGATGCGTAGATCATGGGCACATACCGTCCCGGGCCTGACCCGGGACCTGCAACAGCAGCCACCCAGAGGTCCCGGGTCAAGCCCGGGACAGGCCCGAGGTAACTGACATGGCGCGCGCGATCACCCCCCGCCGCAAGGCGCTGACCACAGCCGCCGCGTGGACTGTGGCATTGCTGATCTTTTTCCCGATCTTCTGGACGATCCTGACCAGCTTCAAGACCGAAGCGCAGGCGATCAACGATCCGCCGCTGTTCTGGAATTTCGACTGGACGCTGGAAAACTACGGCGTGGTGCAGGAACGGTCCGACTACATGCGGTTCCTGTGGAATTCTGTGATCATCGCCGGTGGGTCGACGCTGCTGGGTATCCTGATCGCGGTGCCTGCGGCGTGGTCCATGGCCTTTGTACCGTCGCGCCGAACCAAGGACATCCTGCTGTGGATGCTGTCGACCAAGATGCTGCCCGCGGTGGGCGTGCTTTACCCGATTTCGCTGCTGTTCGTGCAGTTCAACCTGCTGGACACGCGCGCGGGTCTGGTCGTGGTGCTGATGCTGATCAACCTGCCGATCATCGTCTGGATGCTGTACACTTATTTCAAAGAAATCCCGGGTGAAATCCTCGAAGCTGCGCGCATGGATGGGGCCACGCTGAAGGAGGAAATCCTCTATGTGCTGACACCCATGGCTGTACCAGGGATCGCGTCGACCGTGCTCCTGAACTTTATCCTCGCATGGAACGAGGCGTTCTGGACCCTCAACCTGACCGCGGCCAATGCCGCGCCGCTCACCGCATTCATCGCCAGTTATTCCAGCCCCGAGGGCCTGTTTTTCGCCAAACTCAGCGCGGCGTCGACAATGGCGATTGCACCGATCCTGATCCTTGGCTGGTTCAGCCAGAAACAATTGGTCCGCGGCCTGACCTTCGGCGCGGTGAAATAGGAAAGTCTCATGGGACAGATAGAGCTGAAGCAAGTCACCAAGTCTTTCGGCGACACACAGGTCATCCCGCCGCTGGATCTGACAATCGAGGATGGCGAGTTCACCGTGTTCGTCGGCCCGTCAGGTTGTGGCAAGTCCACGCTCCTGCGGTTGATCGCGGGGCTTGAGGATATCACGTCAGGCCACATCGAAATCGACGGCACGGATGCCACGTCGGTTGTGCCCGCCAAGCGCGGGTTGGCGATGGTGTTCCAATCCTACGCGCTTTATCCGCACATGAGCGTGCGCAAGAACATCGCCTTTCCGCTGCGCATGGCCAAGCTGCCGCAATCCGAGATCGACAAGCGGGTCAAGGCTGCGGCCAACGTGCTGAATTTGTCGGACTACCTTGATCGTCGTCCGGGGCAACTGTCCGGCGGGCAACGCCAACGGGTTGCCATCGGTCGGGCCATTGTGCGCGAACCTGCGGCGTTCCTGTTTGACGAACCGCTCTCGAACCTCGATGCAGCGCTGCGCGTGGGCATGCGGCTCGAAATTTCTGAACTGCACAAGCGCCTTGAAACCACGATGATCTATGTCACGCACGATCAGGTCGAGGCGATGACCATGGCCGACAAGATCGTGGTTCTGCAGGCCGGTGTGATCGAACAGGTGGGCAGCCCGCTTGAACTGTATCGCACGCCGCGCAACCTGTTTGTCGCCGGCTTCATCGGGTCACCCCGGATGAACCTCATCACAGGCGACGAAGCAGCCAAGCACAATGCAACAACCATCGGCGTACGCCCCGAACACATCGATGTCGTTGAGAGCGACGGGCAGTGGCAGGGCACGGTGGGCGTTGCCGAGCATCTGGGGTCGGACACGTTCTTTCACATCCACAACACCGGGCTGGCCGAAACGCTGACCGTGCGCGCCATCGGTGATGTGAGCCTGCGCCACGGCGACTCCATCCACCTGAACCCGCGCGCCGATGAAATCCACCGCTTTGACGCAGCAGGATTGAGGATCGCCTGATGCGTCTGGCCGGTAAGACTGCGCTGATCACCGGGGCCGCGCGCGGCATCGGTCTGGCCTTTGCGCAGGCTTATGCGGCAGAGGGCGCAAGCGTAGTGATCGCCGATATCAACATATCCGCCGCCTCCGACGCGGCAGCCTCCATCGGTGAAAACGCGCTGGCAGTGCGTATGGACGTCACCGACAAGGCGAGCATCGATGCCGGTGTTGCCGCAGCGGCAGCACGTTTCGGCCAGATCGATATCCTGATCAACAATGCCGCCATTTTCACCGCGGCCCCCATTGTCGATATCACGCGCGACGACTACACCACCGTGTTCGACATCAACGTTGCTGGCACGCTGTTCACGTTGCAAGCGGTCGCAGCCCACATGATCGACCGCGAGATCAAGGGGCGGATCATCAATATGGCGAGCCAAGCGGGCCGTCGCGGCGAGCCGCTTGTCGCCGTTTATTGTGCGTCCAAGGCCGCGGTGATCAGTTTGACGCAATCGGCGGGCCTGAACCTTATCCGCCACGGGATCAACGTGAACGCCATAGCGCCCGGCGTGGTTGACGGCGAACACTGGGATGGCGTTGATGCGTTCTTTGCACGGTATGAAAACAAGGCGCCGGGGCAGAAGAAAAAAGAAGTTGGCGACGCAGTGCCCTATGGGCGCATGGCAACAACTGACGATCTGACCGGAATGGCGGTGTTTCTCGCCTCGGACGACGCGGAATACATCGTTGCCCAAACCTACAACGTAGACGGCGGAAACTGGATGAGCTGATGGCAAGTGTCGGTCAGGGAATGGGCGCTGTGAAGCTGGGCAACGGTACTTTGACCCAGTTGCCCGAAGGTGTCCTGAAGCCTTTGTATGACCGGACGCGGCTGACACCCGGCATCGTGCACATCGGACTGGGGAATTTCCACCGTGCCCATCAGGCGTGGTTCCTGCACCGGCTGATGCAGAATGGCAAGGCGCACGATTGGGCCATTGTCGGCGCGGGCGTGCGCCCTGCGGATACGTTCATGCGCGATAAACTGCTTGGTCAGGACTGCCTGACCACGCTGGTTGAATTGGACCCGTCGGGTGGTGCGGTGGAAATCACCGGAGCGATGATCGACTTTCTGCCGGTGGAACAGGGCAATGCGGCCCTCATCGCGCAGATGACCGCACCGGAAATTCGCATTGTGTCGCTGACCGTGACCGAGGGTGGGTACTATCGCAAAGCCAACGGTGACCTGGACACTGCACACCCGGATATTGCACACGATGCAGCCAATCCGAACGCGCCACGGACGGCATTTGGTGCCATCGTTGCCGCGTTGAGGGCGCGGCGCGATGCAGGCATTGGCCCGTTTACGGCGCAGTGCTGCGATAACTTGCAGCACAATGGTGACGTTCTGCGCAGCACAATCGTGGGCCTCGCCGCGTTAAGCGACCCTGATTTGGCTGGCTGGATCAACGCCAATTGCAGTTTTCCCAACGCGATGGTCGACTGCATCGTTCCCGCCACCGGCCCGGTGGAACTTGCGTCCG
Organism: Pseudomonadota bacterium; assembly: GCA_038532285.1. Lineage (GTDB taxonomy): Bacteria > Pseudomonadota > Alphaproteobacteria > Rhodobacterales > Rhodobacteraceae > Tateyamaria. The sequence continues at coordinate 34,959 of JBCBAV010000010.1, forward strand.
TGCACGCGCTGGGCATTGATGATGCCGCACCGGTCACGCATGAAAACTATCGCCAATGGGTGATCGAAGACGATTTTTGCGCCGGACGCCCACCTTGGGAAGATGTCGGCGTCACGCTGACTGATGCGGTGCATCGGTACGAGACGATGAAGATTCGCGTGCTGAACGCAGGGCATCAGGTGCTGGCCAATCTGGGCGAGTTACTGGGCGCGCAAACGATTGCGGATTGCATGGAACATGCGGAGATCGCGGCGTTTTTTCAGAAGGTGCAGCGTGACGAGATCCTGTCGCACGTGCAGGCGGTGCCGGATGTGGCGCCCCTCGACTATCTTGAGCTGGTATCGCGCCGTTTTGCCAATCCGATGATTCATGACACCACCCGGCGCGTCGCTTTTGACGGGTCGTCCCGCCACGCAGGGTTCATTTTGCCGATCATCCGTGACGCGCTGGCCGCCGACGCGCCAATCGACGGGCTGGCGCTGACCGAGGCGCTGTGGTCGCGAATGTGTGCCGGAACCCGTGAGGACGGCAGTGAAATCGCGCCGAACGATCCCCAATGGGACACACTCACGGCGTTTGCCGCACTTTCACGTGACGCGCCGCGCCACTGGTTGACGAACACCTCGGTCTACGGTGATCTGGGCGAAAACGAACGGTTCGCCGCGGCGTTCGAGACACAGTTACGCGCTGTCTGGGATCAGGGCAGTGCAGCGGCCGTGCGGGCCTATACCGGCTAAGCCGGAACAATTCGACGGCCGCGGCATTCCTCATTCCGTCTTGCTATCCCGTCTGGACTTCACCTTAATCGGCATGAGAACACGACGAGATCACAGATAACGGGGAGTCACCTTCATGAAATTTTCGATAGCAACCGCATTGGTCGTGGCGGCAGGTGCCGCCTATGCCAATTGCGACGAAGTCAGCTTTGCTGACGTGGGCTGGACCGATATCACCGCGACCACGGCGGCGACGACGACCGTGCTCGAAGCGCTGGGTTACGAGACCGACGTCAAGGTGCTATCGGTGCCGGTAACCTATACCTCGATGGCCAATGGCGACATCGACATCTTCCTTGGCAACTGGATGCCGACAATGGAGGCGGACATCGCCCCCTACCGCGAGGCGGGCACCGTCGACACGCTGCGCGCGAACCTTGAAGGTGCGAAATACACGCTTGCCACAAATGCGGCGGGTGCCGCGCTGGGCATCACCAGCTTTGAAAGCATCGCAGCACAGTCCGACGCGCTCGAAGGCAAGATTTACGGCATCGAGGCTGGCAATGACGGCAACCGCCTGATCCAGTCGATGATCGACGGTAACGCGTTCGGGCTGGAAGGGTTCGAGGTCGTCGAAAGCTCGGAACAGGGGATGCTGGCGCAGGTGGCGCGGGCCGATCGGCGCGGTGAGCCGGTGGTCTTTCTCGGTTGGGAACCGCACCCGATGAACGCCAATTTCGACATGACCTATCTGACCGGTGGCGACGACTTCTTTGGCCCCAATCTGGGCGGCGCTACGGTGTTCACGAACACCCGCGCTGGCTTTGCCGGCGATTGCGCCAATGTGGGCGCGCTCTTGGGCAACCTGGAGTTTTCGCTGGCCATGGAGAACGAGATCATGGGCGCGATCCTCAATGACGGTCAGGATCCCGGCGACGCGGCCAAGGCGTGGCTTGCCAGCAACGCTGATGTGCTCGACGGCTGGCTTGCCGGTGTGACGACCAAAGATGGCGGCGACGCAAAGGCAGCGGTACTGAGCGCCCTGGGCCGCTAACGGCGCAAGATGACCAGAGCGTGCGGCAGGGGTGCCGCACGCTTGCACCCTGAGCGACGTGGATCGGAATTCCCTTGGACTGGCTCGAAGACAACAAGATCCCTGCTGGCAAATGGGCGGCAGCGGTATTCGATTGGCTGCAAATCAACGGTGCGTGGTTTTTCGACGGCTTGTCTGACGGGCTCGAGGCGCTGATCGAGGCAATCCTGTGGGCGTTGCAAACGCCGCCGACACTTTTGATGATTGTGGTGTTCGTGGCTCTGACATGGGTGCTACAGCGCAGCTGGAAGACCTGCCTGCTGGTCGCCATCGGGTTCCTGTTCATCGTCAACCAGGGCTACTGGGAAGAAACCACGGAAAGCCTGACGCTTGTGCTGTCAGCCTGCGTCGTCTGCATGGCTGTGGGGGTGCCCATCGGGATCGCGGCGGCACACCGGCCCAACCTGTATGCCGTGCTGCGCCCTGTGCTCGACCTGATGCAGACGCTGCCGACATTTGTCTACCTGATCCCGGCCATCGTGTTTTTTGGCATCGGCATGGTGCCGGGGCTGATCGCGACGGTGATTTTCGTGCTGCCAGCGCCGATCCGGCTGACTTACCTTGGCGTGTCGGCCACGCCCGAACCGCTGCTTGAAGCCGCCCGGTCCTTCGGCGCAACCCCGCGCCAGACGCTATGGAAGGTCGAATTGCCTTATGCCCTGCCGCAGATCATGGCGGGCCTCAACCAGACCATCATGCTGTCGCTGTCGATGGTGGTGATCGCAGCGCTGGTTGGTGCAGACGGGCTGGGCGTGCCGGTGGTCCGCGCACTGAACCAGGTCAACACCGCGCTTGGGTTCGAAAGCGGGTTTGTTATCGTTGTTGTCGCCATCATGCTCGACCGCATCCTTGCCGCGCGAGGCCGGAAATGAGCGCGGTCATCTTCGACAACGTCTCGATCGTGTTCGGCAAGCATCCCAAACACGCACTGCCGCTGATGGACCAGGGCCAGTCCCGATCCGAGGTACAGTCCGAAACCGGGCAGGTGCTCGGGGTGCATGACTGCTCGTTGACGGTCGAACAGGGCGAGATTCTGGTGCTGATGGGCTTGTCCGGGTCCGGCAAATCCACGCTCTTGCGGGCGGTCAACGCGCTGAACCCGGTTGTGCGTGGCGCAGTGCACGTCGCGGACGGCGACCGGATGGTCAACATCACCGCGGCCAACGAGGCGACTCTGCGGCGCATGCGATTGTCCAAAATTGCAATGGTATTCCAGCAGTTCGGCCTGCTGCCGTGGCGCACTGTGCGCGAGAATGTGGGCCTCGGCCTCGAACTGGGGGGCATGTCCGTGCAGGAACGCCGCGCACGGGTCGAAGCGCAGCTTGACCTTGTTGGCCTGGGCGAATGGGCCGACCGCAAGGTAGGCGAGTTGTCGGGCGGCATGCAGCAGCGTGTCGGGCTGGCCCGCGCTTTTGCCACCGAAGCGCCGATCCTGCTGATGGACGAGCCGTTTTCGGCGCTCGACCCGCTGATCCGCACGCGGTTGCAGGATGAGCTGTTGGAATTGCAGGCGCGGTTGAACCGCACCATCATCTTTGTCAGCCATGATCTCGATGAGGCGTTCAAGATCGGCAACCGCATTGCCATCATGGAAGGTGGCCGGATCGTTCAAAGCGGCACACCAACCGACATCTATACCGCGCCCGCAAACGATTACGTCGCTGATTTCGTGGCGCATATGAACCCTCTGGGTGTCTTGCGCGCGCTGGATGTGGTCGAGCCGGGCGAAGGTCAGACACAGGTCAGCGCGGACATGCCGCTCGCGGATGTCATGTCGTGCCTGACGCAGGACAATGCGCCGCTTTCCGTGGTCGACGACGGCAAGGTGGTGGGCAAGATCACGCGCAGATCGGTGCTGCAGAAGCTTCAGATGAAGTAAGCCGATCGGCACAGCGTCACCCCACGCGCGGCCAAGGTCCAAGGATAAGTCGTTTGATCAGCGATCGGGACTTGGAAAACGCATCAGGCCGTGTGCCTTTTGCCCCGGCGGTCTGCCGTGCTCAAAGGTTCACCACGCCACCGTCCAGCACGTTTTGCATCGACACATACGTTGATGTCGACGCCACGTGCGGCAGTTGCGAGATCTGTTCGCCCAGCACACGCCGGTACGCGGCGATATCGCGCGTGCGCACCTTGAGCAGGTAATCGAACCCGCCCGCGATCATGTGGCAGGCCTCGATCTCCGGTATCGCGCGCACTGCCGCGTTGAACGCCGTCAACGACGCCTCGCGTGTGTCTGAAAGTTTCACTTCCAGGAATGCCACATGCTCGAGACCCAGCTTGGTCGCCGACAATTCAGCGCGATACCCTGTGATCACGCCGATAGCTTCCAACCGGCGGACCCGCGCGGTCACGGGCGTCTTGGACAGGCCCACGCGCTGGCCAAGTGCGGTCATCGAAATCCGCCCCTCAGTGGCCAGGACCGAGAGGATGCGATGGTCCAGACCGTCCAGTGTTTCGATCGCCTCCACGTTTTTGATCTTTCATCACATGTAAAATTAGGGAATTTACCTGCATATCGCATGGAAACAGCCGAAACGTCCAGCAGCGTGATGCTATGGTCGCGTCACTGCACGGAGAGTTGCCCATGATTGATACCAATCCCCGTCTCGACCTGAACAAACGCCGACCCGAGGCGGATGTGATCGCCGATCTCGTTGCGATGGCCGCGCTCGATACGTCTGCCCGGGCCCGGATCGTCACCCGGGCGACAGCCCTCGTCGAACAGATCCGCGCGGCCACCGATCCCGGTTTGATGGAGGTGTTTCTAGCCGAATACGGACTGTCCACCGACGAAGGCGTCGCGCTGATGTGCCTGGCCGAGGCGCTCTTGCGTGTGCCGGACGCCGATACCATTGACGCCCTGATGGAGGATAAGATTGCCCCTTCGGACTGGTCCGTGCATCTTGGGCACTCGACCTCGCCACTGGTCAATGCGTCTACCTGGGGTCTCCTGCTGACCGGACGGATCCTCGAGGATGGCGACCCGGGGATCGCCGGGACCTTACGGGCGATGCTGCGGCGGCTGGGCGAGCCGGTCATTCGCACGGCTGTTAGTGCCGCGATCAGGCAGATGGGCCGACAGTTCGTGCTGGGCGAGGATATCGACGCCGCGATGACCCGCGCCCGCGCTATGGAGGCGCGAGGGTACACCTATTCCTACGACATGCTGGGCGAGGCGGCGATGACCGCCGCGGACGCCGCGCGCTATGCAGACGCCTACTCAAACGCCATTACGCGGATTGCCAAAGGCTGCAACGGCGATGACATCACCGCCAATCCCGGCATCTCGGTCAAATTGTCCGCTCTGCACCCGCGATACGAGGTCGCCAAGACTGACCGGGTCATGGCCGAACTGGTCCCGGTGCTCACAACCCTTGCGCGCCAGGCGGCACGCGCTGGCATGGGCCTGAATATCGACGCAGAGGAGGCGGACCGCCTGAACCTGTCGCTCAAGGTGATCGAGGCCGTGCTGTCCGATCCCGCGCTGGCCGGGTGGGACGGGTTTGGCGTCGTGGTACAGGCCTATGGCCGCCGTGCAGCTGACATGATCGATGCGCTGTATGCTCTGGCACAGGCGCATGATCGCCGCATCATGGTCCGCCTGGTCAAGGGCGCCTACTGGGACACCGAAGTGAAACACGCGCAGGTCCAGGGCCTGACCGACTTTCCCGTGTTCACCCGCAAACCCGCCAGCGACGTCAGCTTCATTGGCCTCGCCCGCAAGCTCCTGGGCCTGACCGACCGCATCTATCCGCAATTTGCCACCCACAACGCGCATTCTGTCGCCGCCGTTCTTGAAATGGCCGGCGACCTGTCGCCCGGTGCGTTCGAATTTCAACGTCTGCATGGCATGGGCGAGGCGATGCACGATCTTGTGCTGGACGAGGTCGGCACCCGCTGCCGCATCTATGCCCCCGTCGGTGCCCATCGCGACCTGCTGGCCTATCTGGTGCGGCGGCTGCTGGAAAACGGCGCCAACTCGTCCTTTGTGCACCAGATCGTCGACACCGACGTGCCCGCCGAACAGGTCGCGGCATGCCCGTTCGACGCGCTGGGCCGCAATGATACGCCGCCACTGACCACTGGCCCCGCTCTTTTTGCCCCGTCACGGCGGAATGCGATGGGCTTTGACCTCAATGACGTGACCGAACTTGCGCACATCGACAGCGCACGCAGGCGGCCGGGGCCCATGCATGTTGGCCCGGTGATCACCGGCCAGATTACCGGCAAAACGACCGAAGACATTCTGAACCCCGCCACCCTACAGGTCATCGGCACTGTCACGCTCGCCTCTGCCACCGACGTCGAAACCGCGCTCAGCGCCGCAAAGACATGGGCCGCCACGCCGAAACAACGCGCTGACATCCTGCGCCGTGCCGCCGACCTCTTCGAGGCCGACCACGCAGCCGCGTTTGCCCTGCTGGCAACCGAGGCAGGCAAGACGCTTGCCGATGCGGTTGCGGAATTGCGCGAAGCCGTGGATTTCCTGCGCTACTATGCCTGCGAGGCCAAAGCGCTGACGGCACCCGCGCGTGGCACCTTCACGTGCATCAGCCCCTGGAACTTCCCTCTGGCCATTTTCACCGGTCAGATCGCGGCGACTCTTGCGGCAGGCAACGCCGTGCTCGCAAAACCCGCGGAAACCACGCCCGCCATCGCGGCCTGGGCGGTCGCGCATCTGCACGGTGCAGGCGTGCCGCGCGATGCACTGCAACTGTTGCCGGGCGCGGGGGACGTGGTCGGCGCGCGCTTGACCTCGGATCGACGCGTGCACGGCGTCGCGTTCACCGGCTCAACCGCCACCGCGCGGCGCATTCAGGCGGCAATGGCCGACGGCTGTGCACCTGGCACGCCACTGATCGCCGAAACCGGCGGGATAAATGCGATGATCGTGGACAGCACCGCACTGCCTGAACAGGCCATACGCGACATCATGGTCTCGGCATTTCAATCTGCCGGGCAGCGGTGTTCGGCGCTGCGCTGCCTCTATGTCCAAGAGGACATTTTCAAACCGTTTCTTGAACTTCTGACAGGTGCCATGGACGAACTGACGCTTGGCGACCCATGGGACATCGCCACCGATGTCGGTCCGATCATCACGGCCGAGGCTGCGGCGGAAATTGCTGCCTATGTCGATGACGCTGCGCGGCAGGGTCGGCTGATCCACCGCCTCGTCGCACCAGAAAGCGGCGCGTTTGTCGCCCCCGCGCTGATCCGCGTGCCGGGCATCGCGGCCATTAATCGCGAAATCTTTGGGCCCGTTCTGCACATCGCCACGTTCAAGGCGGCCGAGATTGATAGCGTGGTGGCCGAGGTCAACGCCACCGGCTACGGCCTCACCTTCGGACTGCACACCCGCATCGACGACCGGGTGCAGGCGATTGCCGACGCGGTCACCGCCGGGAACGTCTATGCCAACCGTAACCAGATCGGCGCAATCGTGGGCAGCCAACCCTTTGGTGGCGAGGGGCTTTCGGGCACAGGACCCAAGGCGGGCGGTCCGCACTACGTGCGTCGCTTTACGGTCGCCCCGGCGGAACCGACCGATGACACATGGCCCATGCCCAGCGACATCAAAAACCTCACCGCCGCCCTGCAAGCCGCGCATCCGTTGCCCAAACACACGCAAACCCTGCCCGGCCCAACCGGAGAACTGAACCGCCTGACCACCCTGCCGCGCGCCCCGATCGTCTGCGTCGGTCCAGGAGCCGCGGCCGCCGCCGCCCAATGTGCCGCCATTGCGGCTTTGGGTGGCAACGCGATCAGCACCGGGGGCCAATTGGATCCCGCGCATCTCGCCACGCTCCCTGACTTTGGTGGCCTGATCTGGTGGGGCGACGCAGAGATTGCGCGCACCTATGCGCTGGCCTTGGCCACGCGCCCCGGTCCCATCATACCGCTGATCACCGGGCAACCCGACGTCGCGCATGCATGCCTTGAACGGCACCTCTGCGTTGACACCACTGCAGCAGGCGGGAATGCGGGATTGCTGGCGGGTCAGGACGTTTAGACGGCAAACACAGCCTTGTCGCCTTCGTGCGGCACGTAACGCAGTCCTGCGCCCATCCAGTTGTGGGCGAGTGTGTCCAAGATGATTGACGCGCATAGACTTTTGAAACGCGCCAACGCCCCGGCGGACACGACCAGCAGGCCTAGGCGACAGTGACTTCGGAAAACGGAACAAGGATCGTCGCCACCGCAACAATCCCCCCGAGAAGAAGCGGGTCCATCAGGTGTCCTCGAGCCCAAAGACTTGATGAATGCCCGGGATCACCGCGACGAAATCCGCGGTTAGCTTCAGCGTTCGCCAGCCGCGCGGGTCTTCTGGCCCTGCACGTCCGCGGGCGAGGTGATGCAGCCGTCCTTGCCAACGAACCCGCCGGCGAGGTAGCCGTGCACCAGCAATATTACGTCGTCACCGGCCATGATCTCCTCGATCTTGCCCATGAAATCGCTTTCGTTCAGGCGCGCGGCGTGGTCGTGGTTCGTCACAAGCCCGGGCATCAGCCGGGGCTAAGCCACCTCAGCGCGCACATGGCAGCAATCCCGTGGCATATCCCTGATGAGCGCCGCGCACGCAGGCCAGGTCAGCCCCCCAAGGCGATCCGCATCTCGAATGTCACCGGCGCCTCCGACACCACGCGGAGCGTGCCGCCATGTCGGACCGCCACCTGCGATGCGATGGACAGGCCCAGCCCTGCGCCCTGGCTTGCCGCGCCCTGTGCAAACCGTTCAAAAAGCTGCGCGGCCCGGTCTAGTGGCAGGGCATTCCCGTCATTGCTGACGTTGATCCGCGCGTGGGTTTCGTGACGCGCTGCCGCGAGCGAAAGGGTCGTCATCTCCGGCCCACCATGCGCCAGCGCATTGTCCAGCAGGTTCGCCACTGCCTCGCGCACCATGACCGCGTCGCCGCGTACCAAAATCCCGCCCTCGGGCACATCCAGTTCGAAACTGATGCCCGCATCAATTGCCCGCGGCGCCACCTGCTGTGCCAGCCCGCGCAGCACCTCGCCCAGATCAAACGGCGCAAATTCCGGCTCCGCGCCGCTGATCCGCTCGAGCGACAACAGCTGTTCGGTCAGCCGCATCGCCGCCCGCGTCTCGTTCAGCAGGGTGGCCGCACGGTCGCGCGTATCGGGCAAGGTGCGGGCGGTGTGCGTCGCTTCGGCCAGCGTGTGGATCGCGGCAATCGGGTTGCGCAGCTGATGCGCGGCCAGCGAAACGAACCTTTGCTGCGCCTCCTGTGCGCCGGTTACCTGCGCAAAGAGCGAATTCAGCCGCCGCACGATCCCGCGCGTTTCCTGCGGCACCTGCCGCGTGATCGGGCTCAGGTCCGCGCTTGACCGTTTCTGGATCGCATCCTCCAATTCGGTCAGCGGCCGCAGCCCCAGGCCAACGCCCAGCAGCACCAGCCCCGCCACCGTCGTCAGCAGCAAAAGCACCGTCGCCACGGCTTGAAAGGCAGACTGCCGGATGAACGCGTCGCGCTGGTCCAGCCGTTGCCATACCGTGATGACGCTGGTGCCGCCGATCCCGTCGATCTCGGTTTCCTGCAACAGCCGCGCGACGCGCACCGGCTGGCCCTGATGGCGCGCATCATATTGCTGTACGGGGGCGTCTGGCGCGGCCACGCCCGCGACGGGCGGGCGGGAATACCCGGTTACGAAACTGCCGTCCGGCCCGTAGACATGGTAAAACACGTCGCCACCGCTGGCATCCTTCAGTAGGTCCTGCGTCGCCGGAGTCAGGCTGTCACCGCCCGACAGCGTCACCGACCGCGCCACGGCAAAGGCGGTAATCAACAGGTTGCGGTCAAAGATTTCCTGCGCCGTGTCCCGCGCCTCAAGATACCGCCACGACACAGCCCCGATGGACACCAGCGTCAGCGGAGCAAGGATCACGAACAGCAGCCGCAACCGCAGGGACTGGCGCGGCAGCATCAAACCTGCCCGGGTTTCATCAGGTACCCGATCCCGCGCGCGGTGTGGATCTCGATCCCGTAAGTCGCCAGTCGCTTGCGCAGGCGCGAAACATAGACCTCCACCACCTTTTCCTCGACATCCGCGCCGACACCGTAAAGATGATCTGTCAGCGTCGATTTCGGCACGATCTGGCCCGCACGATCAAACAGACACTCAAACGTCGCCATCTCCTTGCGCGGCAGGCTGAGTGCTGCCCCGTCATGCGACAGCACCCGCGCCGCCCGGTCAAAGGTCAGCGCACCGATGGGCTCGGCGTGCCGCATGTCCGCCGCGCGTCTCCGCAGCAGTGCCCGGATGCGCGCGGTCAGTTCTTCCATCTCGAACGGTTTGACCAGATAGTCATCCGCACCCGCATCCAGCCCCGCCACCCGGTCCCGCGTCTCACCCAAAGCCGACAGGCAGATACACGGCATCGCACGGCCCGCGCGCCGCAGCGCTGCGATCACGTCCAGCCCACCCATGCCGGGCAGGTTCA